>DATIBI010000283.1:0-5696 GCA_035457605.1 Nocardioidaceae bacterium | reverse complement strand
CCGGCGCAGCAGGTGCCGGTGCTACGGCCCGACGACCTGGTCTCCGACGTCGTGCGCCGCCTGACCGAGGAGCCCGGCCGGGCCGTCGTGATGGGAGGACCGGACGGGGCCGAGCTCGTCGGGCTGCTGTCCTCGACCGATCTGTCACGTGCTCTCGAGGCGGCACCGCTGCGCACCGGCGGGAGGCAGCCCTCGCGAGCCGGTGCCGTGGTCGGCGCGGTCGTGGCGGCCGCGGTGGTGCTCGTCGCCGCCGTGCTCTACCACCCGCCCTACGTGGTGGTCGCGCCCGGCCGCGCGATCGACGTGCGCGGGGACATCACGATCGCCGGGGTGCCGCAGCAGCGACCGACCGGTCCGTTCCTGCTCGCCTCCGTCGAGCTCACCCGGCCGAACGCGCTGGTTCTGCTGGCGGACGCCTTCCGCACCGACCGCGAGGTCGTGCCCATGGCCGGGGTGCTCCCGTACGGCTTCGGCCCGGAGGAGCTCGAGGACCTCCAGAGACGGCTCTTCCGGGACAGCCGGGAGACGGCTGCGGTGGCGGCCGCCAGGGCCGCCGGCTACGACGCGAGCCTGCGGGGCGACGGCGCAGAGGTGCTCGGGCTCGTGCCCGGCTCACCGGCGGCGGAGGTGCTCGAGACCGGCGACACCGTCACCGGCGTGGACGGCTCACCGGTCTCGACGCTCGACGACCTCCAGGCAGCCCTGGCCCGGCACCCGGTCGGGGACACCGTGAGCCTCCAGGTCGAGCGGGACGGCCGGACGCTGGCTCGTGACGTCACGAACGCGGGGCTCCCGCAGGTGACCGGCGGTACGTCGATCGGCGCCCTGGCCGCCACGAAGGACCTGGAGGCCGTGCTCCCGTTCACCATCAGGTTCCGTGAACGGCCCGAGCTGGGCGGCCCGTCCGCAGGCCTGGCCTATGCACTGGCGATCACCGACGCCCTCGACCGCGGTGACGACGCGTGGGGCCGGTCCGTGGCTGCGACCGGCACCATCGCGGCGGACGGGTCGGTGGGCCCGGTCGGTGCCGTGCCGGAGAAGGCGCTGGTGGCCTCCGAGGCAGGAGCCGACGTCCTTCTCGTGCCGGCGGGCGAGCTTCCCCCGGCCGACCACCGGCAGGTGCGTCTGCACGGCGTGGACGACCTCGCCCAGGCGCTGGACGTGCTCGCTCGGTCGCGGTAGCTGCGCCTACTCGTCAGCCGGGGTGATCAGGCCGTAGTGCCCGTCGTACCGCAGGTAGAGCAACCGTCCTCGTCCGCTCTCCGGGTCGACGAAGAAGAGGAACGGCTCCCCGCCGAGGTCGAGCCGGGTCCTGGCCTCCTCCTCGGTCAGCTTCGGAGCGGCCTCGGCGAGACCGACGAGGGCGGGCGCAGTCCCGTTCGGCACCGACGCACCGGCCAGGCCGTACTGGCCGCCGCCCTTGTGGTAGATCACCGCGTCCTCTCCCGAGCGGCGGTCGGTGAACAGGTAGAAGTCGTGCCCGAGCAGGTCCATCTCGAAGGCCGCCTCGTCGGGGGTCATCGGCTCGAGTGCGAAGGTCTTGCGCCGCAGGACCTCCCGCTGCTCGAGCGGCCTCGGGAAGTGGTTCTCGCGGTGGGTGGGCAGATCGCCGTGGCGCCACTCGTGCTCGGCCGCCTCGCCGATCCACCGGTGCCGGGTCCGCACACGGTCGGCGTTCTGGACCAGCGCGCGCTGCATCCTGCCCTCGACCCGGTCCACCGCACCCTTCATGTCGGAGGCCGTGGCGTGCGCGCGGACCGGAGTCCCGTTGACGTCCAGGGACGCCTCGGCCCGGTAGCGCCGTTCCACCGCGGGATCCTTGGACTCGGTCAGCACGACGTGCGCCGACAGCACCGGCTCGTGCGCGTAGGACACGGCGTGCTGCACCTTGGTCCGGGCGTAGTCGACCGTGGATTCCGGGATGTCACCGCGAAGGGTGATGCCGACCTCGACCATGCCCTCACGCTAGTCAGGTGGGCGGTGCAGGGCACGAGCCGATGGTCCCGCCAGAGCGCCCGTGCAGATAGTCCGGATGGGGCCGTGGAGGCAGGTCCTTGGACCCTGGTCCGGCCCGTCCCGGGCGAGCATCCTCGGTAGTGGCCTGCGAGACGGGCGAGGGAGCCGAAAGGCTGAGAGGCCTGACAGTTGAGAAACCGGAAGGCGACCCCCACAACCTGATCCGGACAATACCGGCGAAGGGAAATCGCCTCGCAGGTCCGTTTCATGCCCGGGACCGTGTTCGCCCGGGCCTCGTGCCGGCGGCTGCTCGCCTGCACGTTCGACTCCGGAGACGTCTGCGGCGGGGGACTGCTCACACGTCGAGCGTCACCGAGCAGCGCCAGCCCCTGGGACCGCGGCCGAGCTGCAGCTCGTGCAGCGACACCGCCTTGGGGACTGCGCCGACCTGGGGCAGGCCAGCGGCGTCCACCATGGCGAACCGGACGTCGACCTCTCCGTCTGCTTCCTCGACGGGCTCGATCTCGACGTCCACCGGCACCTCCCCGGCTGTGTCGAGCAGGTAGACAACCTCCTCGAGCACGTCGACGAGGAGGTCCTCGTCGGCCTCCGCGGGGAACCGGCATCGCCGCGTGCGCGTGGGGTGGGCGGAGACGATGTCGACGAAGCTCTCCACCGCGCCGAGGACCGCCTGCGCGATGCAGTCCTCACGGGTGGCCGCCCACGCCTCGACGCGGAGGTCGGCGGTGTGGGGCACGGTACGTCGCCCTGCCGCTGTCTCCGTCATCCCGGTCACCTCCTGCCGGGTCCACCAGAGCACGACCGACGCGGTGCGCTCAAGGGCCGGCTGACCTGTCACGGGGACCTTCGCCTCTGTCCGGCTCGACGGCCTGATGGCTGAGTGTGGAGCAGAGATGAGACTCGTCGAGGAGACCCGCTACCGCTTCCGCATCGAGCAGCAGGGCGCGATGCGGGTGCCCGGTGTGGTCTTCGCGTCGCGCGCACTTCTCCCCGACGAGCCCGGTGACAAGGCGCTGACGCAGGTGGCGAACGTCGCCACGCTGCCCGGCATCGTGCGGGCCTCTTTCGCCATGCCCGACGTGCACTGGGGGTACGGCTTCCCGATCGGGGGAGTGGCTGCCACCGACGTCGACGCCGACGGTGTCGTGTCCCCGGGCGGGGTCGGCTTCGACATCTCCTGCGGTGTGCGGCTGCTGGTGGCGCGGGACCTCGACCCCGGTGGTCTGGCACCGCGGCTGGACCGGGTCATGGACCGGCTCGACCGCGCCATCCCGCGCGGGGTGGGTGGGCGCGGGGTGTGGCCGCTGCCGGACCGGACAACCCTGCGCAGGGTGCTCGAGGGCGGAGCCCGGTTCGCCGTGGAGCAGGGGCACGGCGTCCCGCGCGACCTCGAGCGGTGCGAGGACCGCGGGGTGCTGGACGGGGCGGACCCGGCCGCGGTCAGCGAGCGCGCTCTGGACCGCGGGGTGGAGCAGGTCGGCAGCCTCGGCTCGGGCAACCACTTCCTCGAGGTGCAGCTGGTCGACCGGCTGGTCGACGCCGGGGCCGCCGCGGGCATGGGCCTGGGTCCCGACTCGGTGTGCGTGATGATCCACTGCGGCTCGCGCGGGCTCGGTCACCAGATCTGCAGCGACCACGTCCGGGCGATGGACCGGTGCGGCGTCCGCTACGGCATCACCCTGCCCGACCGCCAGCTGGCCTGTGCCCCGGTGCGCTCACCCGAGGGTCGGGCGTACCTCGCGGCGATGAACGCCGCCGCGAACTACGGACGAGCGAACCGGCAGCTGCTCACCGAGGCGACCCGGCGCGTGTTCGAGCAGGAGGTCGGCACGACCCTGGACCTGGTCTACGACATCTCGCACAACCTGGCCAAGCTGGAGCGGCATCCGGTCGACCACTCCGTGCGCACCCTGTGCGTGCACCGCAAGGGCGCGACCCGCTCGCTGCCTCCACAGCACGCCGACCTGCCTCCAGGTCTCGTCGCGGTCGGTCAGCCCGTGCTGATCCCGGGCACGATGGGGACCGCGTCCTACGTGCTGGGCGGTGTCGTGGGCAACCCCGCGTTCTTCTCCACCGCGCACGGCGCCGGCCGGGTCCAGAGCCGTCACCAGGCCGCGCGCGGGACGAGCGGCAAGCTGGTGCGGGACCGGCTGGCGGCCGCGGGGGTGCTCGTGCGCGGGCGGTCGTGGCGGGGTCTGGCGGAGGAGAAGCCCGATGCCTACAAGGACATCGACGCCGTGGCCGAGGTGAGCGAGCAGGCGGGCCTGGCGCGGAAGATCGCCCGGCTGGTTCCGGTGGGCGTGGTCAAGGGATGACGCCCGATCGTCGGGGAAGGAAGACACCGGCCGCCGACGGAACCGACGAGGTGTGGGTCCGTGGACGGCCGGCGTCTTGGGGTGGGCTCAGATCCGGGGCGGTCGTGGGGTGTGGACCACCGCCAGACCCGTGCCGAGCCAGGCCGCGAGGGCTCCGAGCCAGAGGGCTGCCTGCTCGCCGGTCACCCAGCCGTAGCCGACGGCGAGGGGAGCGGTGCCGAGGAGCCCGTGGTAGATGTACGCGCGCCCACGAGGGGAGAACACACGCGAGAGCAGCTTGTTCATGACCCTGCTCCTACTCGGGTTGACGCCGGACGACAGTGAGGACGGACCGGAGCCAGGCCGTCGTGCTGCGGTCGGGGGACCGGTCCAGGGCGGCACGGAGCCGACGGGTCAGCGACACACGGACCCGCCGCCGGATTGCGGCAGCGCGTGCGTCCGCGCGGCACAGTGCCATCCACGGCACGAGGACCTTCTCGAACTGACGGATCCGCTCCGGGCCGGGGCAGGACTTCGCCGAGGGGGTCCAGGGTCCGGGGGCACCGAACTGCACGTGGTAGCCGACCCCGGAGCCGGTCGACGACGACACCTTCCTCAGGGGGATGCCGTGCGTCCTGGAGAGCCACCGGAGCAGCCGCTTGATGGACCGGAGCTGGTTGCGGGTCCACGCCCCGGAGGCCAGGCCCTGCGTCTCGATCGAGACCGCGAACCCGTTCGCCCCGTAGTTGGCGTCGGCCTCGAAGTCGGTGTCCCGGTACTGCTCGACGACCCCGTCCTTGCGGACGAAGAAGTGTGACTCGATCCCGCCGGACCTCTCGGCGAAGTAGTCGTGGAGCGACTCGGCGTCGCCCCCGTCGACGTGCAGGATCACGATCCGGGCCTCGATGCGGGGGTCGTTCTCGCCGGGCGGGATCAGCTTTCGTGTTGCGAACGGACAGATGGCCATGCCGTTACGTCCTCTCTGTGGGGTGGGGTGAGTTGTCGGACCGTGGTGTGCGTCACCGTCCGAAGTGGACACCATTGGCATCCACTCGCAGTGTGAGACACCGGGGTGGGCTGTCAACGCAGAATGCGAAAAACTAGGGACCCCTGATTCGTGCAAATCCAGCCATACCGTTGCGCTCATCGACCCCGGGCTCGTCATGAGTTGGCTACCGTTATGGATGGCTTCGCCTTCCACCTGGGCCGAAGCGTGTCGATCGGTGAGGACGAAGCATGGTGAGAGAACGCCGGCCCGGCCATCTGTGGGCCATCGTCGAGGAGTGGATGGACTCGATGTCCTACCCGCCGTCGGGACGCAAGCTCGCGCAGCGGATCGGGGTCAGCCACTCCGCCCTCACCGGCTGGAAGTTCGGCGAGTCGTTCCCGTCTGTCGCCAACCTGCACGCGCTCGCCGCGGAGATC
>DATIBI010000282.1:0-35202 GCA_035457605.1 Nocardioidaceae bacterium | reverse complement strand
GACATCTGCTTGAACTCGTCGAGCAGCTTGATCGCCATCGACGGGCTGATCAGCGACTGTCCCTCGGCCACCACGCGGATGGCCTGCGCGACCTCGTCGATCGAGGAGTCCTTGAGCAGGTAACCCGAGGCACCGTTCTTGACCGCGTCGTAGAGGTCGGCCTCCTCGTCGCTGACCGTCAGCATGATGATCTTCGCCGAGGGGGCGACCTCCTTGATGGACAGGCACGCCTCGATGCCCGACCGCTTGGGCATGCGCACATCCATCAGCACGACGTCGGGCACCGCGCTGGCGGCCAGCTCGGTCGCCGCGACGCCGTCGCTCGCCTCGCCGACGACCTCGATGTCCTCCTCCACGGTGAGGAGCATCGTGAGGCCGCGACGGAACAGCTCTTGGTCGTCGACGACGGCGACCCGGATGGGTTCGCCGCCGCCCTTCGGACGCTCAGGGGGTTCTGCCACGTCACAAGCCTCTCACGTGGCAGCCCCCGAGCGGACAAAAACTGCTACACACCGGACGCTCAGGCCAGGTCGAGCGAGATCACCCCGTAGTCGTAGCCGCGCCTGCGGTACACCACGGAGGGCCGTTCGCTCTCCTTGTCGACGAACAGGAAGAAGTCGTGGCCGACGAGCTCCATCTCGTAGAGCGCCTGGTCCAAGGTCATCGGCTCGGCCTGGTGGCTCTTCTCCCGGACCACGAGCGGACCGTCCCCCATCACCGTGATCGGGCCGATCCGGCGCTCGTTCTGGCCCTCCGTCGACTCGGTGGCGGAGGTCCCGTTCAGCACCGGCTCCACGCCGGCCATCGCCTGGCCCACCGACACCGGGGCGTGCTGGCCGCGGTGCACCCGGCGGCGGTCGGCGGCACGACGCATCTGCGCCGCCATCCGGTCCACGGCGAGGTCCAGCGCCCCCATCTTGTCCTGGGCGGCGGCCTCGGCCCGGATCACCGGACCCTTCGAGAACGCGGTGAGCTCAACGCGGACGGCGCGGTCGTGCTGCCTGGGGTTCCTCTCCTTGTCGACCTCGACCTCGACCCGAATGACGCGATGGTCATGCTTCTCCAACCGGGCGAGCTTCTCCTCGACGTGACTGCGGAACCGGTCCGACACCTCGCAGTGACGGCTTTTGACCACGATGTCCACGGAAACCTCCGGATCGTTGGGGTGAACAGACCACCATCTTCCTCAGGTGATCTTGAGAGATGGAGGTCCGTCCGGCCGACCTGGTCTTCGACCCCACAATCGCCTGCTGAGGTGCTCGCAGCTTCTCTGCCACTACTGACCTTCTCCCGGACCCGGGGCGTGTCTGACGCACCGGACGAGGCAGGACTTACGTCTAAGCCGCACCGTGATCGGCGAGCCCAGAGGCTCGCCTTACGTGGACCGTTTCGCCTGCGACTGGCTTCGGCTTGCCGGCAGGGGTCCAAGCTGTGCCCGGGGCTCAGCCAGTCCCTGTCGACGCAACCACGGACCCGGACGGACTCCATACACAGACGCTAGTCGCCTCTGTCCGAAAACGGTAGGGAACCCCCCGCTTCTCTAGGCCGGAAGGTTCTCCGGGTCGCGGCGACCGCGGCGATTCCGGCCACGTCGAGACCGGCCTGCTCGAGCGCACGCTGGGCCTCCCGCGCCGTCGAGCCGGTGGTGAGCACGTCGTCGACGACCACCACGGACAGGCCGCGGTCCCGGGACCACCGGGCCAGGGCCCGGGCCCCGCGACCGGGACATGACATTGTGCCGGCGAGGTTCGTCGCACGCTCGGCGGCACCCAGCCCGGACTGGTCCGCTGCGGCACCGGAGGTGCGCAGGACCGGCGCCACGTGGCACCACGTCCCCTCCGCGCGCAGCCGGGCCGCGGCGACCCGCGCCATCCGCAGCATCGGCTCGTGGCCCCGGGCACGGACCACGCCCCGCCGCGAGGGCACCGGCACCAGAGCGCACCCGCGTCGTGCGGACGGGACAGCGCGAAGGACCGCCGCGACGGCCACCGCCAGCAGGTCGCCGAGCGGCGCGGCCAGGGCGAACCGCTGGTGCTCCTTGTGCGCGTTGACCATGACCTTCAGGGGCCCGTCGTACTCACCGCACGCGAACGGCACGGCCAGGCCGGGCGGGCACGGCGTGGGCCGGCACACCGCCGCCTCCTGCGGCAGGGCGGCCCGGCAGCCGCGGCACAGCAGCCGACCCGGCCGGGCGCACACGACGCAGCTCGACCCGAGCACGAGGTCGAGGACGTCGTCGATCACCGGCCCACCCTGCCTGCCCGGGCGGGCCGCGCGGCGGACCCGCCCGCAGGATGTGGACACGCAGCGCCGACGGGAGCCTGTGCACGGTCTCCGGCGCGGCTACCCGACGAACGCCGGCGAGAGCAGCGGACCGTCCAGGCGTGGACCGACCCACTGGCCGTCCGAGGCGAGCTCGTAGACCTGGCCGCGAGACACGGCGAGGTACAGCGGCGAGCCCGGTGAGGGCGAGGCGACCACCCGGGTCGAGCGCTCGCGCAGGATCTCGGCGTCGGTGGACTGGGCGGGCAGGGACGACCCGTCGACCGGGACCACCCGCACCTGTGAGGTCCCCGTCGCCGGGCCGGTGAGCACCACCAGGCTGCCCGGCGTCACCCAGGCGACGTCTCGGATCTCCGCCGGGTTGACCGGCCCGAGGGGCAGATCACGGGCGAGCGTCACCGCGCGCACCCGCCCGTCGTCGCGGCGTACCACCCGGGCCACCAGCAACCGGTCCCCCCGCTCGTCGTCCACCACGGCGACCAGCCGGGTCCCGTCGCGGGAGACGGTGAACGAGGTGACGTCGCGGCCGCTGATCCCGCGCGCGGTCACCTCGAACGGCACGCCCGAGCGCAGCACCACCAGCCGGGCCCGTCCGCGGTCACGGTCCACCAGCCAGATCTGGCCGTAGAGGTCCCAGGCGGGCCGCAGCAGGTCCTTGCCGGACGAGTAGACGGTGGTGGCCTCCTCGGGAGGGGCACCGGACTCCTCCGCGGGTCGGCCACTGCGTGGGACCACCACGACCGAGCGTCCGTCCGCGGCGACCCCGGCGACCTGCTCGGCCGGGAAGTCGACCGCGATCGACCGGAACCCGTGGTCGGAGGACCCGAAGTGGCTCTCCACCTGACGGTTGCCGTCCGCGGACAGGGCGACCACCCGGCCGGCGCGGATCCCGAACAGCTCCTGGGAGGCCCAGTGGATCGAGGGGTCGAACTCGGTCCACGCCTGCACCGACTCCCCGCCCCGCTCACCGGGGATGTCCAGCGGCGCTCCGTCGACGGTCACCCGCATCGTCTCGACCCCGGGCACCTGGCGCAGCGTCCAGGCCAGCTGCGCCAGCGCCATCTGCAGGTCCTGGTTGCCGAGCTGGCGGATGTCGTCGCTGAGCGGGATCTCCGCGGTGCCGTCGCGACCCACCGGGACGGACAGCTCGAGCTCGGTGCCCGGCGGGAGGAACGTCCGGGTCACCCCGGGCTCCTCGGGGTCCGGTCCCCGCAGCAGCCGCCGGACCAGCAGCGTGGGGGCCTGTTCCCCGGTCGGCAGGTAGACCGGCTCGGGCACGAGGATCTGCGCGGTCCGGTCGAAGAAGTAGAGGAAGAACTGCTCGTAGCGGGTCTCGAAGTGCGAGCGCGGGATCATCAGCAGGTCAGGGGGCGCGCTGATCCGCCACTCGCCGTCCTCCTTGATCAGCCGCAGCCGGTAGCGCACACCCTGACCGTCACCGACCTCACCGAGCCAGGCTCCGCGGCCGTCGAGCGCGACCGGCTCCTCCAGCTCGGCGGTCACCGCGGCGCGGGTCTCGGTCAACACCTGGGAGCCGTACACGAGCGTGCCGCGCTCGGGGACCCAGCGGGAGCTGCTCTCGTCGGTGAGGAACTCGCGTGCGGTCGCGGTGGACTGCGGCGACCTGCGCATCGCCTGCAGGAAGCCGTTGACGATGTCGATCCGGCTGGCGCCCGTGCGCGGTCCCTCGGGCGCGAAGTCGAACAGACCCTGCCCCTGCTCGCCCGGGTCCTCGACCGCGCGGGTGCGCACCGGCCCGGCCTCGGGCAGGGAGACGCACCCGGCCAGGAGCGCGAGCATGACCAGAAGCGCTCCGGCACGCGCCGCCCCGCGAGGCGACCGCCGGGTCATGGCGTCCCTGCCCGGGCGTCGTCGAGCCGCTGGTAGTCGCTGCCCACCTGCCCGGTCCGGGCGTCGGCCGGGACCAGCGGGAGCGGGCTCTTGCTGATCCGGTCCCCGGCGCGGCGCGGCAACGTCAGCCGGAACTGGGCCCCGTTGCCCGGCTCGCCCCAGGCCTGCAGCCAGCCGCCGTGCAGCCGGGCGTCCTCCAGCGAGATGGACAGCCCGAGCCCGGTGCCGCCGGTGGTGCGCGCCCGCGCCGGGTCGGCGCGCCAGAACCGGTTGAACACCATCGCGGCCTCGCCCGGCTTCAGGCCCACCCCGTGGTCGCGCACGGCCAGCGCCGAGGCGTCCACACCGCTGGCCACGTAGATCTCGATGGGCTTGCCCTCGGCGTAGTCGATGGCGTTGCTCAGCAGGTTGCGCACGATCCGCTCGACGCGGCGTACGTCCACCTCCACCACGCACGGGCCCTGCGGTGCCCGGATGACCACCCGGGTGTCGCGGCGGTCCGCGAGCGGCTTGGTCGCGTCCACCATCCGGTGGGCCAGGTCGACCAGGTCGACGTCCTCGAGGTCGAGCACCGCCGCTCCGGCGTCGAACCTGCTGATCTCCAGCAGGTCGGTGAGCAGCAGCTCGAACCGGTCGAGCTCCTTCTGCAGCAGCTCGGCGGCCCGGGCGGTGACCGGGTCGAACCGGTCCCGGGCGTCGTGCAGCACGTCACCGGCCATCCGCACGGTGGTGAGCGGGGTGCGCAGCTCGTGGGAGACGTCGGAGACGAACCGCCGCTGCACCCGGGAGAGCTCCTCGAGCTGGCGGATCTGTTTCTGCAGGCTGGCCGCCATCTGGTTGAACGAGGTGCCCAGGCGGGCGATGTCGTCGTCACCGCGGACGTGCATGCGCTCCTCGAGCCGGCCGGAGGCGAGCCGCTCCGCGACCCGCCGGGCCAGTCGGACCGGCGTGACCACCTGCCGGGTGACCAGCCACGTGAGCCCGCCGACGAGGGCCAGCAGCAGGGTGCCCCCGGAGAACAGCGACCGCCGCACCAGGGACAGCGTCTGCTCCTGCTCGGTCATCGGGAACAGGTAGTAGAGCGAGTAGGTGCCACCGTCGGACGGCAGCGTGATCTGGGACCCGGCCACCACCCCGGGCACCGGCCGGAGCCCGGTGTCGGACTCGTAGCGGATCACCGAGTAGGTCCACGACGTGCCCTGCTTGGACTCCACGACGCTCCGCAGCGGGTCGGGGATGCTGACCGTGGACACGTCCGGGGACTTGCGGACGCCGCCGCCGACCACGCTGACCTCGCCGTCGGGTTGCACGGGACCGTCGAGCACCACGTCGTACCCCTGCACGTCACCGCGGGCGACGATGCTGGCGACCAGCTGGTCGAGCTGCGCGCTGGAGTCGAACTCCGTGCCCGGGGCGGCCGCCAGCCGGGCCTGCGCCTCGAACGCCCCCCGGGTCGCATCAGCCACCGACGCCTGGGTCTTCCCCGCGACCAGGCCGTCGGTGATCTGGCGCAGCAGGATCCAGCCGACCAGGGAGACCACGATCGCCGACAGGAGCAGGGTGCTGACCACGACGCGGGCCTGGATCGACCTGCGCCAGAAGGTTGCGGCCCTGCGCACCGGGCCCGGGATCCTCACCATGCCGCCTGGTGGCTCAGGAGGTGCCGGCCTTGTACCCGACACCCCTCACCGTGACGACGATCTCCGGGTTCTCCGGGTCGTGCTCGACCTTCGAGCGCAGCCGCTGCACGTGCACGTTGACCAGGCGGGTGTCCGCCGCGTGCCGGTAGCCCCACACCTGCTCGAGCAGGACCTCGCGGGTGAACACCTGCCAGGGCTTGCGGGCCAGGCAGACGAGGAGGTCGAACTCCAGCGGGGTCAGGCTGACCGGCGCGCCGTCACGGGTCACCGCGTGGCCGGCGACGTCGATGCTGACGTCCCCGATCGTGAGCAGCTCCGGGCCCGCGTCGTCGTGGCGACGGACCCGGGCCCGGATGCGGGCCACGAGCTCCTTGGGCTTGAACGGCTTGACGACGTAGTCGTCGGCCCCGGACTCGAGCCCGACGACCACGTCGACCGTGTCGCTCTTCGCGGTGAGCATCACGATGGGTACGCCGGACTCGGCCCGGATCTCCTTGCACACGTCGATGCCGTCCTTGCCGGGCAGCATCAGGTCCAGCAGCACCACGTCGGGCCGGAACTCCCGGAAGTGCGAGAGCGCCTGGTCCCCGGTCGCGCAGACCCTCGAGTCGAACCCCTCGTTGCGGAGCACGATGGTGAGCATCTCGGCGAGGGGAGCGTCGTCGTCGACGACGAGCACGCGCCCCCGGCTGCCCAGGTCGTTCATCCCGCTCCCCCCACCCATGTCACGCCCACCGTCCGGTCGATCAGTACCGGTAGTGCTCGGACTTGTAGGGTCCCTCGACCGGCACGCCGAGGTAGCCGGCCTGGTCGTCGGTCAGCGTGGTGAGAGAGACCCCGAGCGCGGACAGGTGCAGACGTGCCACCTCCTCGTCGAGGTGCTTCGGCAGCGTGTAGACGCCCACGGGGTACTCGTCGGTCTTGGTGAAGATCTCGATCTGGGCGAGCACCTGGTTGGTGAACGAGTTCGACATCACGAACGACGGGTGGCCGGTCGCGTTGCCGAGGTTCATCAGCCGGCCCTCGGAGAGGATGATCACCGAGTTGCCGTCGGGGAAGGTCCACACGTCGACCTGCGGCTTGACGTTCTTCCGGGTCACGCCGGGGTACTGCTCGAGCCCGGCCATGTCGATCTCGTTGTCGAAGTGGCCGATGTTCCCGACGATCGCCTGGTGCTTCATCCGGCGCATCTGGTCGACGGTGACGACGTCCTTGTTGCCCGTGGCGGTGATCACGATGTCCGCGACCGGCAGGACCTCCTCGAGGGTGGAGACCTGGTAGCCGTCCATGGCCGCCTGCAGCGCGCAGATCGGGTCGATCTCGGTGACCACGACCCGGGCGCCCTGGCCTCGCAGCGACTCCGCGCAGCCCTTGCCCACGTCGCCGTAGCCGCAGACCACGGCGACCTTGCCGCCGATGAGCACGTCGGTGGCGCGGTTGATGCCGTCGATCAGTGAGTGCCGGCAGCCGTACTTGTTGTCGAACTTCGACTTGGTGACCGAGTCGTTGACGTTGATGCCGGGGAAGAGCAGCGAGCCTTCCATCATCATGTCGTAGAGACGGTGCACGCCGGTGGTGGTCTCCTCGGTGACACCCTTGATCTCGTTCGCGATCGCGGTCCACCGGTTGGCGTCCTCGGCGAGCGAGTCGTTGAGGACCTTGAGGATGACCTTCATCTCGGCGTTGTCGGTGGAGTCGGGCGAGTCGGCCGCGCCCTTCTTCTCCGCCTCGACACCGAGGTGGACGAGCAGGGTGGCGTCACCGCCGTCGTCGAGGATCATGTTCGCGAACTCGCCGTCGGGCCAGCGCAGGATCTGCTGGGTGCACCACCAGTACTCCTGCAGCGTCTCCCCCTTCCACGCGAACACCGGAACGCCCTGCGGGCTCTCCGGGGTGCCGTCCTTGCCGACCACGACCGCGGCGGCCGCGTGGTCCTGGGTGGAGAAGATGTTGCACGACGCCCAGCGGACCTCCGCACCGAGCGCGGTGAGGGTCTCGATGAGCACGGCGGTCTGGATCGTCATGTGCAGCGAGCCCGCGATCTTCGCGCCTGCCAGCGGCTTGGCGTCGCCGTAGCGCTCACGCATCGCCATCAGGCCGGGCATCTCGTGCTCGGCGAGCGTGATCTCGGTCCGGCCGTAGTCGGCCAGGTCCAGGTCAGCAACCTTGAAGTCCATGAACATCCTCATCTCGGGGTCAACGCTTCCTAGGGTACCGGTGACGTTCCCGACGCCGGCGCACCCGCGGCTCGGCCCCGGGAGCCGGGCGGACGGGTGTCTGCGAGGGTACGTCGGACCGGGTCAGTGCCCCACCGGGGCCGGCGGCTCCGGACGCGCCTCGGGCACGTGGCCCTCCATGTAGATGTCGGGCTCGATGTAGATCACCTGCGCGGTCGGCTCGGCCTCGCGGATGGCTCGCTCCGCCGAGTCGATGCTCGTGGCCACGTCGTCCGCGGTGGCGTCCCGGGCGACGCCGGCCTTCACCGCGACGAGCAGCTCCTCCGGGCCGAGGTGCAGGGTCTTCATGTGGATCACCCGCTCGATGCCGGAGGTGGCCTCCAGCGCGGAGCGGATCCGCCGCTGCGCCTCCGGGGTGGCCGACTCGCCGAGCAACAGGCTCTTGGTCTCCAGCGCGAGGACGATCGCGACGGCCACCAGGAGCAGACCGATCAGGGCGGTGCCGTAGACGTCCCAGATCATGTCGTGGGTCAGCAGGCTCAGGCCGACGCCGACGAGCGCGAAGACCAGACCGAGCAGGGCGGCGAGGTCCTCGAGCAGGATCACCGGCAGCTCCGGCGACTTGGCCCGGCGGACGAAGCCGACCCAGGAGGTGTTCCCGCGCACCTTGTTCGACTCGATGATCGCGGTGCGGAACGAGAAGGTCTCCATGACGATCGCGCCGGTGAGCACGGCCAGCGGCACCCACCACCACCGGCTGGTCAGCAGCGACTCGCCGTGGGCCCCGGCTTGCAGCTCGTGGTACTTGTGGTACGCCTCGTAGAGCGCGAACAGGCCACCGACCGAGAACAGCACGATGGCCACGATGAACGAGTAGATGTAGCGCTCGCGGCCGTAGCCGAACGGGTGCTCGGGGGTGGCCTCCTTCTGCGCCTTCCGCCCGCCGAGCAGCAGCAGTCCCTGGTTGCCGGCGTCGGCCACCGAGTGGATCGACTCGGCGAGCATCGAGGACGACCTCGTGAGCAGGAAGGCCAGGAACTTCAGGACCGCGATACCGGTGTTGGCGAGCAGAGCCGCCACCACCGCCTTGGTGCCGCCATCGGCTGCCATCTGTGCTCTTCCTCCATGGTTCGGTGCCGCCCCGGACCGGGGCGGGGTTGATGCTTCGTCGAAGACTAGCCGGGGTCCCGGTCGAGCCCGATGCCGAGATAGGCGGCGGCGAACGTGCCGGTGGCCAGCAGGGCGGCGTAGCGCGCGACCTCGTTGGTCGCCTCGGTGGCGAGGGTCTCCACCCGCAGGTCCCGCTCCCGCGCCGCGTGCACCAGCCTGCCGCGCTGCTCCCGCACGGAGGCGTCGTCGGAGCCGTCGTCGAGGATCACCAGCGTGGGCCGCCGGTCCTGCTCGACGCCGTCGGCGAACGGGTCGGCGAACACGTCGTGGGCCTTGCTCGCGGCGATGACCGGCAGCAGGTGCTCGGCGTCCGCGGCGAGCGCGGTCCGGCCGGTGGCCCGCCGGATCGACTCCGCCACCCGTCGCGCCGCCCGCGCCGCCAGCACCGACCCGCCCCAGACCAGGGGCACCGAGTCTGCCAGCGCGATGGCGAGCAGCTTGGCCGGGTTCACCGAGAGGTCCTTGTAGGGGGAGCACTCGATCGCGACCTCGTCGAGGGCGGTCGCGACGGCCTCCGCGTCGGTGGCCGGGCCGAGGTCGAGCCGGTCCAGGAACTCCAGCACCACCACCGCGGTGGCGAGCTGGTCGCCGGTGGACACCGGCAGGATCGTGCTGTGCCGTCCTGCGGAGTGCTCGGCGACGACGCTGTGCGGCGGGCAGGCGACCACCAGGGTGCAGCCCCGTCGGACCGCCTCCGCGACGGCCGAGGCGGTGTTGGTGTCCCCACCCTCCGGGGCGAGCACGACGACGAGGTCGAGGCTGCCCGCCCAACCGGGCAGGCTCGGACCAGGCCACGCCACGAACGGGACGGGGCACCACGGCTCGAGCACCGCGCGGAGCAGCCGCGAGTCGGGGCCGGCCGCGACGACCGCGCGAGGGCGGGCCTCACCGGCGGCGGCCTGCACCGCGGCCTCGATCACCTCCGCTGCCTCGCCGGCCTCCCGCCGCACCCGGGCGCCCGCCTCGGCGAGCGGCCGGAGCAGGTGGTCGGCGCGGGTGAGGGCCTCCTCGTCGTCGAGGCGGGCGTCGTCGAACACGGCGGCCATCAGGACTCTTCGGGCCTGCGTGCCTCGTCGACGAGAAGCACGGGGATGTCGTCGCGGACGGGATAGGCCAGCCGGCACGAGGTGCACACGAGCTCCCCGGCTGCCTCGTCGACCGCGAGGTCGGCACGGCAGGCCGGGCACACGATGATCTCGAGCAGCGCGGGGTCGAGGTTCATGAGTCTCTCCTGATCGTGGCGAGCACCTCGTCGCGGATCTTCGCCATGGTCGGTTCGTCCTTGCCCTCGGCGTTGAGCCGGAGCAGGGGCTCGGTGTTGGACGGACGCACGTTGAACCACCAGTCGTCATGGGTGACGGTGAGCCCGTCGAGGTGGTCGGTGGTGACGCCGGCGAGCCCGCCGTACCCCTCCTCGAGCTCTCGGAGCACGCCGGCCTGGTCGTGGACGGTGGAGTTGATCTCGCCCGAGCTGACGAAGCGGGCGTACTCGCCGAGGAGCGCCGAGAGGGTGCCCTCGGACTCGGCCAGCGCCGCGAGCGCGTGCAGCGCCGCGAGCATCCCCGAGTCGGCCCGCCAGAAGTCGCGGAAGTAGAAGTGCCCCGAGTGCTCGCCGCCGAACACGGCGCCGGTCTCGGCCATGGTCGCCTTGATGAACGAGTGGCCGACCCGGGTCCGCACCGGCGTCCCGCCGAGCTCGGTGACGATCTCGGGGACCGCGCGGGAGGTGATCAGGTTGTGGATGATCGTGGCGCCGGGGACCTTGGCCAGCTCGCGGGCCGCGATCAGCGCGGTGAGCAGCGACGGACTGACGGTCTCCCCGCGCTCGTCGACGAGGAAGCAGCGGTCGGCGTCGCCGTCGAAGGCCAGGCCGATGTCGGCACCGGTCTCGAGCACCTTGGCCTGCAGGTCGCGCAGGTTCTCCGGCTCGATCGGATTGGCCTCGTGGTTCGGGAAGGTGCCGTCGAGCTCGAAGTACATCGGGACGACGTCGAGGTCGAGCGGCTCGAGCACCGCGGGGGCGGTGTGCCCGGCCATCCCGTTCCCGGCGTCGACGACGACGGTGAGCCGGCGGCCGTGCACGGGCGCCAGGGTGCGCAGGTGCTCGGCGTAGTCGGCGAGCACGTCGGACTCGGTGACCGTGCCCGGACGCTCCCCCGTCACCGGGGAGCCGTCGGCGACGAGGTCGCGGATCTCGCCGAGCCCGGTGTCCATCCCGATCGGGACGGCGTTCGCGCGGCACATCTTGATCCCGTTGTACTGGGCGGGGTTGTGGCTTGCGGTGAACATGGCACCGGGCATGCCGAACATCCCCGAGGCGTAGTAGAGCTCGTCGGTGGAGGCCAGCCCGATCAGGACCACGTCGGCCCCGGCCGCGGTCGCACCCTCGGCGAACGCACGGGCAAGCCCCGGGGAGGAGGGCCGCATGTCGTAGCCGAGGACGACGGAGCCGCCGGCAGCCCCGGTCACCGTGACGAAGGCGGCCCCGGTGCGACGGGCGATCTCCTCGTCGAGCTGGTCGGGCACGACCCCGCGGACGTCGTAAGCCTTGAAGATCGCGGACAGGTCGGCGGTGAGGCCTGGCTCCTTCGAAGACATGACCCGCAGCCTACCGGTGGCGCCAGTCAGCTGTCGGGAGACCGGAGCACCCGCAGGTGACCGCGCCGGCCGACCTCGCGGCCGGCCTCCCGGGCCACGGCGAGCGCCTGTCCCTGGGGCTCGGGAGCGGGCACCGGACGGGCCGCCTCGCGGACCGCGTCGGCGAGGGCGAGCAGGTCGTCGCTGGAGGGCCCGAGCGCGTCCGGGTCGGGCGCGAGCCGCAGGATCTCCCACCCTCGCGGGGCGCTGAGCCGCTCGCTGTGCGCCTCGCACAGGTCGTAGGCGTGCGGCTCGGCGAAGGTGGCCAGCGGCCCCAGGACGGCGGTCTGGTCGGAGTAGACGTAGGTCAAGGTGGCCACTGCCGGCCGGGCGCAGGCGGTTCGCGAACAGCGACGGGCAGAACTCACGGAGCAGACGGTACCTCCTCCTGCCGGGTCCAACGATTAGGCTCGCGGTCGTGAGGACCTCGGGAACGCCGACAGGCCGCCGCACCGGCCGGATCCGGGACCGGCGGGGCCGTGGCGCGCGTGGCCCGGCGGTCCTGCCGGGCCCGCTCTCCCCCTCCGGGGTGCCGCGCACACGCAGCCGGAGCGAGCAGTTCGACGACATCGTGCTCTCGGTGGTCCACCGGCTCGAGGACCGCTGGCACGCCGAGCTCGGGCTGGTCGAGTTCGCGGTCGAGGAGACCCCGCTGGTGCCCGACGACTGGGAGGCCTCGACCGTCCCGCTCGCCTCGCTGGTGCGTGGCACCGGCGGCGCGCCGACCCGGCTCGTGCTGTTCCGCCGCCCGATCGAGCTGCGCTGCGAGTCGCGGGCCGACCTGACCGCGCTGGTGCTCACCGTCCTCGTGGAGCAGGTCTCGGAGCTGCTCGGCCGCGAGCCGGAGGAGATCGACCCGAGGTACGACGCGGGCTAGCGGGCCGCGAGCACCGGCAGCACCGCGGGCTTGCGCAGCTCCACGGGCAGCGGCTGCAGCCGGACCTGGGAGGTCCCGCCCGAGCCGGAGTAGCTGATGCCGCCGGAGAGTGCGCCGCTGCCGGGTTCCACCAGAACGTAGTCGGCGTCCCGGCCGGGTCGCCAGGTGCTCGTCGCCGTGGCGGGCACCTCGACCGTCGCCTGGTCGACCCGCTTGCCGTCCGCGTCGTACGCCGTCACCTGGGCGGTGGCGTCGCGCCGTCCCGCGGACAGCTGGACCGTCGCCTTGTCGCCGAGGACCGGGGCCACCGCCGGTCCGGTCAGCGGCGGGGCCTCACCGGCGTAGGAGGTGTCGCCGCCCCGGAGCGACCGCACCGTCGCGGACACCGGCGAGCTCGACCGCAGGTTGACCGAGGCGGCGTCCTTGCCGATGCCGCTGCCCAGGTCCGCGGTGACGACCGAGCCCGGCGGTATCTGGAGCTCGGCGTTCTCGGTGGGCTGGAAGGCTCCGGACGGCCCGGAGACCTCCACCTCCACGAGCGCCTCGAGCCGGCCGTGGTTGGCCACGACCAGGGTGCTCGAGTCGGCGCGTTCGATGACGGGTGCCACCCGCAGGGAGCGGCTGGCCGCGGTCTGGGCGGGGAGCCAGTCGGTTCCCGGGGCGTCCCCGGGCTCGGCGGCGAACCGGTCGGCGACGGCGGCCGCGACGCGTCCGCGCGAGGCGGAGACCTGGATCGAGAGCGCCTCGCCCTGGGGTGCCACGTCCACCATCGGAATCCGGAGCGTCTCGCCTGCGGGCACGGTCAGACCGCGGGTCCCGACGGTGTCGACCTCGCCCTCGGTGCCGAGCACGGTGACGTCGACGACGGCCGGCCCGGGGTCGACGTTGGTCAGCACGAGGGTCGACTGATGGTCGACCGTGGCGCCGGCCCCGGTGAAGTACCACCGGGCCCGCGGGGTGGGGCACTCCGCGGTCGCCAGCGAGGGCGCGTCGGAGTCACGGTCCGCCTGGAACACGAAGGTCCCGGCGGCGAGCCCGCCGTCGACGTCGACCACACCGGTGCTCTCGGGCCGCAGCTCCACCGCGCGGCCGCGCTCCAGCCGCTGCGGCTCGGCACCGTCGAGGTTCCCGTCCGGCGCGAACACGGCACGGCCGCCGCTGCCGAGGCCGTCGAGCGGTGCGGAGCCCAGCAGCATCGTCCTGGAGCCGGTGAGCTCGGGCCGTCCGGATGCGCAGACGGCGGTGACGTGGTCCACCGGGACGCTGGTCGACACCGCCTCCGGGCCGTCTGCGGAACCCGCCAGACCGGCGACGGCGAGCATGCCGGCGGCCAGCGCCACCAGCACCCCGCCCGCGACGGTCTGCCGGCTGACGGCGCCCGGCTTGCGCTCGGCGACCCGGCGGCCACGGCCGGGGGTGGGGGTGGGAGTGCTCATCGGCCCGCCTTCCGGGTCGGCGCGGCAAAGACGCCCGCGGTCACCAGCGCACCGGCCTGGACGAGCACCAGCCAGGGGTGCAGGGCGCCGTCAGGGGCCGGGAGGGCTGTCGTGGTCGGGTCGGCCTCGACCTGCCAGGCCCGGGCGCCGGGACGCACCGCGCTGGCCGTGGTCAGGCCGCTGACCGTGTCGAGGTTGCCGGCGAGGGTCAGGTCGGCGGGCGGGGGCAGGTAGACGAACTCGATCCCGTGCGCGCTGAGCCGCTCGACGTCCTCGGGCTGCGGGGCGGTGGCGAGGTTGCCGACCAGCTCGGTCAACGACGCCTGGTCCTCCGCTGCCGGGGCGACGCTGTCCTCGCCGATCCGGACGCTGTGGCCGCGTAGCAGCACGTACTGCAGAGAGTCCCCGGTGCCGCTGCGGACGACCAGAACCCCCTGGTCGGGGTCCGCGGACCCGGCGTCGGTCATGTACGCCGGCACGGTGCCGACCGGACGACGGTCGAGGGGCCCGTCGAGCCCGGTCGCCGCCCACCAGAACAGCCCGGTCACCGGTGCCAGCAACGCCACCACCGCGACGGCCAGACCCAGGGGCTGCCGCCAGCCGAAGCTGCTGCCGGACAGCTGCGTGGAGATCCCGCTGCCGGCGACGGCGGCCGCGGTGATCGCCGCGGCCTGCACCAGCAGCACGGGCAGCCCGAGCCACACCGGTTGCTCGCCGACGAAGCCGGGGGTCTCCACGGTCACCAGGGCCAGCACGACGAGCGCCGCCAGCGCGAGCAGGAGCACCAGCCAGGCGCGGACGACCGTGCGCCGGGTGTCGGGGCGGGCCAGGGCGACGACGGCGGCGAGGACGATGCCCAGGCTGATCCAGCCCGGCGCCGACCCGGTCTCAACCGGGCGGCCGACTAGCAGGTCCCAGACCCCGGGTGCGTCGAGCAGCTCCGGCGCGGGGAGCCCGGCCTCCCACAGCCAGGTGCGCAGGCCGTGGCCGTGCGTGAACGTCATCACCGACCAGGGCAGGAGCAGCAGCGGGACGGCCCCCACCGCGACGGCAACCGGGGCCCACGTCTCGCGGGCCCGCCACGCCGGGTCCTGGCGGGCCCCGAGCAGGACTGCGAGCAGCGCGAGCAGCACCGCCACCGGCCAGGCGAAGGGGGCGAAGGCGGTGAGCAGAGCCAGGGCCAGGGCGGTGCGCCAGGCGGCCCGCCAGCGCCGGTCGGGGGTGTGTTCGAGTCCGAGGAAGAGCGCAGCCCGCGCGCACCACGGCAGGACGAGTGCCGCGGCCACGGTGCCGAGGCGTCCCTGCGCCACCGCACCCATGAGCACCGGCACCAGGCCGTAGGCGACCCCGCCCCACAGCGCGGACGCACGGGCCCCGGTCAGGGCGCGCAGGAAGCGGTAGCCGCCGAACGCGGCGAGCGGAACCACCAGCAGGAACAGGACGTCGACGAGCAGCCAGGCCTTGCCGAGAAGCAGCATCGCGCCCAGGGCCAGCGGCAGGACGTAGGGAGCAGCGGGCACCGAGGAGCCCACCCCGACCTCGTGCCAGGCCTCCCCGTGCAGGCGCCACCAGTCGGCGGCGGCGTCGGCCGCGGGGAGCAGCGCACCGCCGGAGAGCAGCCCGCCGCCGAGCAGGCCCCGCATGCCGACGAGCGCCAGGACGGTCAGGAGCGCGAACACGCCGGCCGTCGGGCTGGTCAGCAGCCGGGTCAGCAGCCCGGTGTCCTCGGGCAGGTTCTGCGCCTCCGAGTCGACCGGGCCGGTCTCCAGGGTCTCGGCCCGGCGGGCACGGCGCGACGTGCTGGCCTCCCCTGCCGAGAGGGCCACCGCGGTGGCGATGTCCGCGACGAAGTCGAGGCCGTGCCGGTAGGGCAGCCACGGTGGGGCGAGCAGGTGCCGGACGTCCTTGGCGGGGACCGTGGCGGTACGCCGGCGGGCGGCCCGTCCCGACAGGATTCGGTGCGGTCGCACGTAGGTGCCCAGCAGTGCCCGCATCTCGTCGTAGGCCTCGCGAGGCGCGCGCACGAGGAGGAACCCGAGGGCTCGCAGCAGGCTTCCCAGGAACAGGCGGACGACCTGGAACGGCAGCGCGAGCAGCGAGCAGTTGACCAGCAGGGTGTACAGCGCGGCGGCCCGTTCGGCGCGGTGCGGCCGCACCGTCGTCAGCGGCGTCCGTCGCAGGCCCCGGCGCGCGGCCTCGACGTGGAAGACCACGGCCTCGGGCACGACCCGGGTGCGGAAGCCGGCGCGGGCAGCCCGCCAGCCGAAGTCGAGGTCGCTGCCGAACACCGGAAGCCGCCGGTCGAACCCGTTGACCGCGGTGAGCACCCGGCGCTGCACGAGCATCCCGGCGGTGTTGACGGCGAGCACGTCCCGCTGCCGGTCGTGCTGGCCCTGGTCGTACTCGCCGCGCTCGAGGCCGGTCTCACGCCGGCCGGTACCGCTCATCGTGACGCCCACCTCGAGCAGGCGGCGCAGGGAGGGCCACTCACGCAGCTTCGGACCGAGCACCGAGACCGACGGCTGTTCCTCGGCGACGGCGAGCAGGTGCCACAGGGCGTCGGGAGCGGGCGCGCTGTCGTCGTGCAGCAGCCACACCCAGTCGGTGTCCGCACCGGGGCCCAGGTGGTCGGTCCCGCGCCGGACGGCCTCCGGGTAGGAGGTGTCCGCCGGCGCGCTCACGACGTTGTCGGCACCCAGCCGCTCGCGGAGCAGGTCCAGGCACGCGTCACCGCTCCCGGTGTCGACCGCGACCACCCGGTCCGGCTTGCTGTCCTGCTTCTCGAGCGCGTCGAGAACGGCAGGCAGCCACCGTGCGCCGTCGTGGCTGACCAGGAGTGCAGTTACCGTCACGGCGCCCCACCCTAACCAGGCAGGTACGTGCTCGAAGAATCGGTGAACCGAGACGGGCAGTGCGGCTTTCGCCACACTGCCCGTTGTCTCAGACCGCTCGCTTCTTGAGCTTGCGCCGCTCCCTTTCGGAGAGACCGCCCCAGATGCCGAACCTCTCGTCGTGCTGGAGTGCGTATTCGAGGCACTCGTTGCGCACGTCGCAGGTCAGGCACACCCGCTTGGCTTCTCTCGTTGAACCGCCCTTTTCCGGAAAGAACGCTTCGGGATCGGTCTGCGCGCACAGTGCGCGCTCCTGCCAACCCAGTTCCTCGGCGTCCCCGTCGAGTACGTACAGCTCTCGCACGGCCCTCCGCCCCTTCGACCCGTGAGATCCCTCGCAGGACCCCCAATTTGATAAGCAACTTCCCCTGAAGTTAGTGGCTCCGACCCCGGCGTGTGACCGAAATGAAGAACACTGTTGAAATTACATGCCTGTCAAAGCGCAAGAGTCAAGCGAGCATCTGATATATGCCCCCAGGGGCGGACCCGTGTGGCCCACTCGGGCCATTGCGGTGAGAAGGTGCAGCCATGACCACCTCCCCCGAACGCGTCGTCGTCCTGTCCGGAGGCGTCGGCGGAGCCCGCTTCCTCCAGGGTCTCCTCCACCACCATCACCGGTCCGGGAGCCCGGCCGAGGTCACCGTGGTGGCGAACACCGCCGACGACATCTGGATGCACGGCCTGAAGGTCTGCCCCGACCTGGACACGGTGATGTACACCCTCGGCGGGGGCATCGACACCGAGCGCGGGTGGGGTCGCACCGACGAGACCTGGCGGGTCAAGGAGGAGCTCGCCGCCTACGGCGCGGAGCCGACCTGGTTCGGTCTGGGCGACCGGGACCTGGCCACCCACCTGGTCCGCACCCAGATGCTGGAGGCGGGCTACCCGCTGTCCGCGGTGACCGCGGCGCTGTGCGAGCGCTGGCAGCCCGGGGTCACCCTGCTGCCGATGACCGACGACCGGGTGGAGACCCACATCGTGGTCGACGACCCCGGCCAGCCGTCGGGCCGGCGCGCGGTGCACTTCCAGGAGTACTGGGTCCGGCTGCGGGCCGAGGTCCCCGCCCGGGCCGTGGTCCCGGTGGGAATCGAGCAGTCCACCCCCGCGCCCGGGGTGCTGGACGCCCTGGCCGCGGCGGACCTGGTGCTGCTGCCGCCGTCCAACCCCGTCGTGTCGGTGGGCACGATCCTCGGCGTGCCCGGCATCCGTGACGCGCTCCGCGTCTGCGCGGCGCCGGTCGTCGGGGTCTCCCCCATCGTCGCCGGGCGTCACGTGCGCGGCATGGCAGAGCAGCTGCTGACCGCGATCGGTGTAGAGACCGGCGCGGCCGCGGTCGCCGAGCACTACGGCGGCAGGAGCAGCGGCGGCCTGCTCGACGGCTGGCTGGTGCACACCACCGACGCCGCGGAGGTGCCGCGGGTGGAGCGGGCCGGCATCCCCTGCCGCGCGGTGCCGCTGATGATGACCGACGAGGAGGCCACCGCGGGGATGGTGCGCGAGGCCTACGCGCTGGCGCACGAGAGCGCTCGCACGTGAGCGAGGAGGTCGTCTGCCTCCCGGTGCGAGGAATCGGCGAGGTGCGGCCCGGCGACGACCTCGCCGACCTCCTCGCCGCGGCCGCGGGTCTCCGTGACGGTGACGTGCTCGTGGTCACCAGCAAGGTGGTGAGCAAGGCGGAGGGGCAGGTGCGGACCGGGAGCCGGGCGGAGCTGCTGGCCGGGCAGACCGACCGCGTCGTAGCCCGCCGCGGCCCGACCACGATCGTGCGCACCCACCACGGGCTCGTGATGGCCGGGGGCGGCATCGACGCCTCCAACACCACGCCGGGCACCGCGGTGCTGCTGCCGGTCGACCCCGACGGTTCGGCCCGGGCGCTGCGCGAGCGGCTGGCCCGTGACGGCGGACCGAACGTGGCGGTGGTCGTCACCGACACCTCCGGCCGGGCCTGGCGCAACGGGCAGACCGACATCGCGATCGGGGTGGCCGGCCTCGACGCGCTGCACGACTACGCGGGGCGCGTCGACGGCTACGGGAACCCGCTGGTGGTGACCGCCCCCGCGGTCGCCGACGAGATCGCGGGCGCCGCGGACCTGGTCAAGGGCAAGCTCGACCGGCGGCCGGCGGCGGTGGTGCGCGGGCTCGCGGAGCTGGTGCTGCCGCGGGGCAGCCACGGCGCCGGCGCCGGCGTGCTGGTCCGGGACGAGCGGCACGACATGTTCGGGCTCGGCGCCCGGGAGGCGGTGTGCCAGGCGGTGCGCGGCGTGACCGACCGGGGCTTCGGCACGGCGGCACCGGGCGGGGCGGTCCGCGAGGCGATGCGCGAGCTCGGTGTGACGCCGGTCCTGTCCGCGGACGGTGACCGGATCGACGTACCCCTCGCCGCCGGTGACTCGCCGGCGGATCAGCGGCGCGCGGGCGCCCTGCAGGCGCGGCTGGAGGCGCTCGCGGTCGCCCACGGGTGGACGGCGACGGACCGGACGGGTACGACGGACACGGACATCTCCCTCCGGTTCTCCCCCGTGACTCCGTAGACTCACCTCGACCGAACACCACCTGGGAACACGAAAGCTTGAGACGTGGCCAAATCGAGCAAGGACCGTGATCGTCGCGCCGTCGTGGAGCAGATGCGCCGCGAGCAGCAGAGCGCCGAGAAGAAGCGCACCTACACGATCATCGCCGGCTGCGTGCTCGTGGGCCTGGTGATCATCGCCGCGGGCGCCTACCCGCTGATCAAGGACGCCCAGGAGCAGAGCGCGTTCAGCGGCAAGGAGCTCGGCGAGATCGGCGTCGCGCTCGACGCGGCCGGTTGCCAGGACGTGCAGTCGGACGCGGCCACCGGCTCCGCGGACCACCGGCCGGAGTCCGAGCAGCTGAGCTACGAGGAGGCCCCGCCGGCGTCCGGGCCGCACTACCCGACCTGGGCCCCGATGAGCCGCAAGTTCTACACCTCCCAGGACCGCCCCGAGCTCGGGTACCTCGTGCACAACCTCGAGCACGGCTACAACATCCTCTGGTACGACGAGACCGTCGCGGGCAACGACAAGCAGCTGGCCGAGGTCAAGGCGATGGCCAACTCCTTCTCCGGCTCCGACTTCGAGAACAAGTTCATCGCCGCGCCGTGGACCGGCGAGGACGGCGACGCGTTCCCCGACGGCACGCACATCGCGCTCACGCACTGGTCGATGGGCGGCACGAACGGCAACGAGGACGGGCAGCGCGGGGTCGTGCAGTACTGCGCGGCACCGAGCGGCGAGGCGGTCGCCCAGTTCGTCGAGGACTACCCCTACACCGACTCGCCCGAGCCGAACGCATCCTGAGCCGCACCGGGACCGGCGGGGACGAGCGCTGTGCGTGACCTGCTCAGCATCCTCGCGATCGGGTTCGCCTCTGCCCTGGTCCCGATCATCAACATCGAGGCCTACCTCGGGATCAGGGCAGCGTTGGCCGACGTCAGCCACGTGTGGCTCCTCGGTCTGGTCGCGGCGACGGGCCAGATGGTCGGCAAGCTCATCTGGTACTACGTGGGCGCCAGCTCGCTGAGCTGGGGGTTCATCCGCCGACGGATCGAGCAGCCCAAGCAGCAGGCCAGGCTGCAGCTGTGGCGACGGCGCACGGCCGAACGACCCGTGGCCGCGGGCTGCCTGGTCTTCGTCTCCGCCCTGGTCGGGATCCCGCCGTTCGCGGTGCTCTCCGTGGTCGCCGGGCAGCTCCGGATGAACCTCGCCCTGTTCGTGGCGCTCGGCCTCTCCGGGCGCTGGCTACGGTTCGTCGCCGTGCTGGGCGGAGTGGACTCGCTGCAGCAGCTGGGACTGTTCTGAGCCCCGGCCCGCGCGGCTCCCTCAGACGCTCTCGCCGCAGTCCACGCGCTCCCCGTCGAGACGCGCACCGGCGGCGACGCGGGCCTCGTCGCCCAAGGTGACCTCGAGCAGCTGCGCTCCGCCACCCACCACGGCACCGGGCCCGAGCACGGAGTCGGTGACGACCGCACCCGCCTCCACCACGACACCGTCCATGAGCACGCTCCCGGAGACCACCGCGTCCTGGCCCACGCTGGCCCGGTCCGCGACCAGGCTGCCCCCGGACACCTTGGCCCGCTCGTCGACGGTCGCGGCGTCGCTGATGTGGGCCTGGGCCGGCTCGCGGGTGACCGCCGGGCTCGGGGCCACCCCGAGGACGAGGTCCTTGGACGCCTCGACCAGGGCCGCCGGGGTCCCCACGTCACGCCAGTACGCGGTGTCGACGTACCCGACGACCATCCGGTCCGAGGCGACGAGCGCGGGGAACGTCTCGCGCTCGACCGAGACCACCTTGCCGGCGGGGATCTCGTCGATCACGCTGCGCCGGAAGATGTAGCAGCCGGCGTTGATCTGGTTCGTGACGGGGTTGTCGGACTTCTCCACGAACCCGGTCACGCGTCCTGCCGCGTCCGTCGGCACGCAGCCGAAGGCCCGGGCGTCGGGGACCTCCACCAGGTGCAGCGAGACGTCCACGTGCCGGCCGTCGCGCGGCCGCTCGAAGTCGGCGAGCTGACCGCGCAGGTCGTGCCCGGAGAGGATGTCGCCGTTGAGGATCACCACGGCGCCGTCGGGGTCCTCCCCCAGTGCCCCGGACACGTTCCTGATCGCCCCGGCCGTCCCGAGCGGCTCCTCCTCCTGCACGAAGTCCAGGCGCACGCCCCAGCGGCTGCCGTCGCCGAGCACCGGCTCGAAGAGGTTCGCGTGGTAGGAGGTGGCCAGCACGATGTGCTCCACCCCGGCCTGCGCCAGCCGCGAGATCTGGTGCTCCAGGAACGGCACGCCTCCCACGTTGAGCAGGTGCTTTGGCCGGCGGGCGGTCAGCGGGAGGAGCCGGGTGCCGAACCCACCGGCCACGATGACTGCTTCGACATGCTGGGACATGCGGGCATCCTCTCACTCCGTAGAGTGCGCCCGTGACCGTTTCGACTTTCGCCCAGAGCCTCGACGCCGCCGTCCGCGCCGATCCCTCCCGGCCGCTGGTGACGTTCTACGACGACGCCACCGGCGAGCGGGTGGAGCTGTCGGTGGTGACGTACGCGAACTGGGTGAGCAAGACCGCCGGGCTGCTGCAGGACGAGCTCGACCTCGACCGCGGCGGTCTGCTGCTGGTCGACCTGCCACCGCACTGGCTGGGTGCGGTGTGGCTGGGCGGGGCCTGGACCGCGGGCCTGGCCGTCACCACCGACACCGCCCTGGCCGGGGAGGCCGACCTCGTGGTGTGCGGGCCGTCGGGGGTGGACCACTACGCGGCCTCCGCGGACGAGCGGCCGGTGGTGGCGCTCTCCCTGCGCCCGCTCGGCGGTCGCTTCGTCGACGCGCTGCCGCGCGGCGTGCTCGACTACTCCGCGGTGGTCCTCGGCCAGCCGGACAGCTTCCTCGCCTACGACCCGCCGGGCGCCGACGACGTGGCCTGGCGTGGGGTCGACGGGGTGCTGACCCAGTCCGGGCTCCTGTCCGGCGCGGCAGCGGACCCGGCGACGCCCGTGGGCGGCCGGCTGCTCACCGACGTCAACCCGTGCTCGCCCACCGGCGTGCGCGCATTGACCTCCGCCCTGTCGGGCGGGGGCGGCGTGGTGTGGGTGGCGAACCCCGACCCGGGCTCGTGGGAGCGCAGGTACGACGAGGAGAGGGCGACCGCACAGCTGCGGACCGCCCTCCCCTCCTGACCCGGGGTCAGCCGAGCTCGTAGCTCGCGAAGCCGCCGGCGACCAGCCGCCGTGCGCCGAAGCCGCTCCTGGCCCCGGGAAGCAGCCACAGCTTGCCGGTGGCCTTCTCCCGACCCACCAGGTCCGTGCGGCCGTCGCCGGTCGCGTCACCGACCGCCTGCAGCCAGTCGTAGGTGGCGCCGCCGGAGCCGATCTTCTTGCCGTTCATCAGGCCACCGGGTCCGTTGCCGGGGTAGAACATGAGCGCCCCGTCCCCGCGGCGGAGCAGGCTGTCGGGCGACCCGTCGCCGTTCCACAGCCCCAGACCGGTCTGGCGGTTGGAGCTGATCGCCGAGTGGGCCACGTAGCTCGACCGGAACCCGGCGCTGCCGTTGCCGGGGTAGATCCGCATCGCGCCACCCTTGGGCTGGCCCATCAGGTCGGGCAGCCCGTCACCGGTGATGTCCCCGACCGGCGCGACGAGGTGGATGTTCTTCCAGCCGGTCCCTGCCTGGACCGGTGCGGCGAACCCGCCCTTGCCGTCGCCGGCGCGGAACTGCATCACCCCGGTCGTGGCGACGCGGGTCATCACGTCGCCCTTGCCGTCGCGGTTCCAGTCACCGACGTTGAGCAGCAGGTTGGTGCCGCCGATCCGGCTGCCGCTGTCGACGATCCGCTCGACGTTCCGGGCCCCGTTGTTCGCGAAGACCACCAGCACGCCGTTCTTGTCCATCCCGACCAGGTCGGTGCTCTTCCCGCTCCCGGTGAGCTGGCCGACCGCCCAGAGCCGGGTCATCCCCTTCATCTGCCCGAACGGTCCGAGCCGGTCACCGAGCCGGCCGGCGCCGGTGCCCGGGTACACGTAGAGGAGCTTGCTCTTCCGGTTGCGCGTCACGATGTCGGGGAGGCCGTCGTTGCTGACGTCACCGAGACCGGTGATCACGTCGTACTGGTCCCAGCCGGTCCCGATCTGGACCCGGCCCGCGAGCTTGCCGCTCCCGGTGCCGGGGAACAGGTAGAGCCGTCCCGACTGGCGCGCGACGAGGTCGTTGTGCCCGTCCCTGTCCAGGTCACCCACGCCGGCGATCGCGGCGTAGGAGCCGAAGCCGTCCGCCAGGACCCGCTTCGTGCGGAACCCTCCGTCGCCGTTGCCGGGGTAGAGCAGCAGCCGTCCGGAGGAGAGCCGGGTGACGAGGTCGTTCTTGCCGTCGCCGGTCATGTCCAGCACTCCGGTCATCCCGATCGCGGTGGTGAACTTGGTCATCGCCGCCGGCGCCGGGCCGAACGTGCCGGCCGCGGTGCCGGGATGGACGCCGGTCCTCTTGGTCGCGCGGTCGCGAGCGACCAGGTCCGGGCGGCCGTCGCCGGTGACGTCGCGCACCGTCGCCACCAGGTCCTTGCCGCCCCAGCCTCTGGCGGCCGTGTGCGCGCGCTTGAAGTTCACCTGGCCGCCGGTGCGCACGGTGACGATGCGCTTGGTGTTCTCGTGCCGCACCACCAGGTCCGGCCAGCGCGAGCCGGAGAGGTTCGCCGACCGGGTCCGCCCGGCGAACGGCTTCTGGTACTTCGCCGCGAGCGAGCGGATGGTGCCGAGCTGGGCGTAGAGGTAGCGGCCGGGGCACGCGGTCTGGCCGGCGTCGCGGTGACCGTTGATCGCGCGGAACGACCGGGACCCGACCCACTGGCTGCTCGAGGAGGCGGTGACCCCGTGCAGGGACAGCTTCCAGGCGAACATGCGCCCGTAGGCGTCCAGCATGGCGGCCGAGGGCTTGACCTTGTCGAAGTTGCCCAACGCCGACATCGCGAAGGAGTACTCGTTGTACCCGAGCGTGTGGGCGCCGACGACCGGCCGGTCCACCCCGCCGTAGCGGCCCTCCCAGATCCGGCCGAAGCGGTCGACGACGAAGTTGTAGCCGATGTCGCTCCAGCCCTTGGACTGGGTGTGGTAGGCGTAGATGCCGCGGATCAGCGACGGGACCTGCGCCCGGGTGTAGCTGTTCGCGTTGACCGTGTGGTGGACGAAGCCCGCGTGCACCTCGAAGTACTTCAGCGAGGACTTGTCCCGCATCCGCTCGTCCGCGCCCCACTGGGCCCGGGAGAAGATCTTCGGCTTCGGGGTGACCCAGGCCGGGTCCCCCGCGAGCACGCCCTCGTCCACCGGGGCCGGCTCGGAGGTGGGGTCCGCCGTCGGCTCGGTGGTGGGTTCCGTCGTCGGCTCGGTGGTGGGTTCCGCCGTCGGCTCGGTGGTGGGTTCGGCCGTGGGGTCCGTCGTGGGGGCGGCCGTCGTACCCGACGTCGACGATGCGGAGAGGGACGCGTCGGCCTCCTCGAGCTCGGCGGTGTCGATCGCCGGTTGCTGCACGCTCGGGTTCACCGTGACCTGCGGGTCGATGACCGCCAGCTGCATGTCTGCGGGGGCCTCGCCGGAGTCGGTGACCGCCTTGACCTGGACCTCGTCCACGGCGCCGACGACGACCGGCTCGGTGCCCGGCCGGGCCCTGCGTGCCTCTTCGCTGCCGGGGTCGGGACCGTGGTCGTCGTGGTACTCCAGCTCCTCCCAGCCCGACCAGGCACCGTCGGTCCGCGTGCGGACCGAGACCGTTATCTCGTCCTCCTCGACCGTCACGCCGTGCTTCCACGTCACGCCCACGGTCGCGTAGCCGGTCACGTCCTCGGGCGCGCTCAGCGCGGCGAGCTCGTCTGCGGTTTTCCGCTGCAGACGCGGCAGCGTCGTGAGAGCCTGGACTCCTTCCCGGTCCACCCCCGGCACGGGGACCTCGGTCACCTCCGGCTCGACCGGCTCCGAGGCGACCAGGGCACCGGAGGTGGCCGGCGCGACCATGCCGGACCCGCCGTCGCGGTGGGCCGGAGGGACGATGTCCAAGGTCGCGACGGACAGGGCGGGCGAGGCGACAGCGAGCACGGTCCCCAGCGCCAGGAACTGCTGGCAGAGGACGACGAACCGGCTTCTGTTCTCGGTCATATCCGGGCACTCTCTCGTCGGGGACGAGTCACAGGAGTACCAAGTTTCACACCCGTAACAGGGGTGCGCTACCGCTTCGTTTTAACTACAAATCTGTAATTTGCACACGGATCCGGCGAAGCCGGCGAGGCCCCTCTGCGCCGTCAGACGTCTGCGCCGTCAGACGTCTGCGTCGTTCGACGCCTGCGCGTGAGACACCTCAGATGTCGGCGCCGAGGTCGTTGTCGGTGTCGTTGTCATCCTCGTCGTCGTCGTAGTGCAGGAAGTGGATGCCCGCGTCGACCGGCCCGTCGAACTCCAGCCGACCGTTGACCAGCACCAGCGCCCGGTCGCACATCTTGCGCACCGAGCCGGGGGCGTGGCTGACGTAGAAGAGGGTGCGCCCCTCCTTCTTGATCTCCTGCATGCGCCTCATGCACTTGCGCTTGAACGGCCGGTCCCCCACGGCGAGGACCTCGTCGGCGAGGAAGATGTCGGACTCGGCGAAGGCGGCGACGGCGAAGCCGAGCCGCGCGCTCATGCCTGAGGAGTAGTGCCCCACGGGCGTCTCCAGGAACTTGCCGACGTCGGCGAAGTCGACGATCTCGTCGAACTTGCGCTTGGTCTCCGCCTCGGACATGCCGAGGATGGCGGCGTTGAGGAAGAGGTTCTCCCGGCCGGTGAGCTGCGGGTGGAACCCGGCGCCGGCGGCGATCAGCCCGGCGATCCGCCCCCGGGTGAGCACGCTCCCCGCGTCGGGCCGCATCACCCCGGAGATCAGCTTGAGCAGGGTGCTCTTGCCCGAGCCGTTGAGCCCCATCAGGCCGATCGACTCGCCCTGCTCGACGGTGAACGAGACGTCGTCGACGGCCAGGAAGCTGTCGCTGATCTTCTCCCGGCGCATCGCGGCGACGCTGATCTGCTTGATGGTCCGGGCGTACTGCATGGTGAAGCGCTTGCTCGCCCCACGGACGACGATGGACTCCGACATCACAGCCGCTCCGCGAACTTGCCCTCGAGGCGGGTGAAGATCCGCTGCGCGACGAACAGCAGCACCAGGCACACCGCCAGCACGATCAGGCCCCGGGTCATCAGGTCGTCGGGCATCACCGCGGGGTACTCCGAGTCCTTGGAGACCGTCGGCACCCAGAACAGCTGCTGGAAGAGGATCACCCCGTTGGCGATCGGGTTGGCCAGGTAGACCTGCTCCCAGATCGTGCCCCCGAGCAGGTCCTGGATCCGGTCGTAGGGGTAGATCATCGGCACCGACCAGGTGACGAAGATGGTGAACGTCTGCACGATGTTGGAGAAGTCCCGGAAGAACACGTTGGCCGCGCTGAACACCAGCGCCAGCGCCATCCCGAACACCGCGATGATCGTGAACCCGAGCAGCCCGGCCGCGAAGTCGTACGGCGTCGGCGCCCAGCCCGCGACCAGCACGCCCACGAGCAGGATCAGCATCTGCGGGAACGTGTGGTACGCGGAGACCAGCATCGACGCGACCGGGAACATCTCCCGGGGCAGGCTGAGCTTCTGGATCAGCCCCCGGTTCTGCACGATGCTGCGCGTCCCCGCGGAGAACGTCTCGGTGAAGTAGTGCACCATCACCATCCCCGCGAACACGTGGACCGCGAAGTTCTCCATCCCCCGGGTGAGCCCGAAGACGTACCCGATGACGAAGTAGTAGGCGCAGAACCGGACCGCGGGCTGCACGTAGGACCACAGCAGGCCGAGCACCGAGCCCTGGTAGCGGGCCCGGAGCTCCTTGCGGACCAGCAGCCGGAGCAGGTAGCGCTGCCGGAAGACGTTGTGCAGCCCGCCGCTGTCACCCGGCGGGACGAGAGGTGCGTCGGGGACCCGGTTGGGGTCCACCACGTGCGTGGTCACTCGTCGACGCCACCGCTGACGAGAGCCTGCCCTTCGGTGAAGTGCGGCTTGAGCTTGTTCTCGAACATCGACAGCGCAGACCCGATCGCCATGTGCATGTCGAGGTACTTGTAGGTGCCCAGCCGGCCACCGAAGAGCACCATCGGCTCCTGCTTCGCCAGCTCGCGGTACTTGAGCAGCTTCTCGCGGTCCTCGGCGGTGTTGATCGGGTAGTAGGGCTCGTCGCCCTCCTCGGCGAACCGGGAGTACTCGTGCACGATCACGGTCTTGCCGGGCAGGTAGGTCCGCTCGGGGTGGAAGTGCTTGAACTCGTGGATCCGGGTGAACGGCACGTCCTGGTCGTTGTAGTTCATCACCGAGGTGCCCTGGAAGTCGTCGACGTGCTTGACCTCGGCCTCGAGGTCGACCGTGCGCCAGGACAGCTTGCCCTCGGAGTTGCCGAAGTACTCGTCGACCGGGCCGGTGTAGACGATCGGGACCTTGCCCTTGTACTCCTCGGCCACGTCGAAGAAGTCGGTGTCGAGGCGCACCTCGATGTTCGGGTGGTCGGCCATCCGCTCCAGCCAGGCGGTGTAGCCGTCGACCGGGAGACCTTCGTACTTGTCGTTGAAGTAGCGGTTGTCGAAGTTGTAGCGGACCGGGAGCCTGGTGATGATGTCCGGGCTCAGCTCCTTCGGGTCGGTCTGCCACTGCTTCGCCGTGTAGCCCTTGACGAACGCCTCGTAGAGTGGCCGCCCGATCAGCGAGATCGCCTTCTCCTCGAGGTTCTTCGCCTCGGAGGTCTCGATCTCGCTGGCCTGCTCGGCGATCAGCGCCCGGGCCTCGTCGGGTGTGTGGGACTTGCCGAAGAACTGGTTGATCAGCGCCAGGTTCATCGGGAAGGAGTAGACCTGGCCCTGGTACTTCGCGAAGACCCGGTGCTGGTACGACGTGAAGTCGGTGAACCGGTTGACGTACTCCCACACCTTCTCGTTCGAGGTGTGGAACAGGTGCGCCCCGTAGACGTGCACCTCGATCCCGGTCTCCGGGTCCGGCTCGCTGTAGGCGTTGCCCCCGATGTGGTGGCGGCGCTCGAGCACCAGCACCTTCAGCCCCAGCTCGTTCGCACAGCGTTCGGCGATCGTCAGTCCGAAGAATCCGGACCCGACGATGACGAGATCAGCGTTCACAAGAAAACTCCTAGTTGGGGACGGCCGCGACAGTCTACCGGCCGGTCCTGCCGGTCCGGTTGGCCAGCAGGCGGCGGTACGCGACCTTTCTCACAGACTCCGGGACCAGCCGGTAGCCGCCTCGCACCGCGACGTTGCGGAGGTACTGGCCCCGGGTAGTGATACCCAGTTCCCGGAACCGTCGTTGCAGCGCCAGCTCCGACCGCAGCAGCTGCCGGCCCCCGCGACGGGCGTAGGCGCCGGCGCCGACACGGTAGTAGACCAGCGGCTCGGCCAGGTTGGCCGGACGCGCGCCGGCCTCGACCATCCGCGTGAACAGCAGGTAGTCCTCCATCAGCGCCATGTCGGTGTACCCGCCGGCGGCCAGCACCGCGCTCCGGCGGTACACCACGGTCGGGTGGTTGAAGGGGTCCCGGAACCGGATCACCCGGCGGATCTCGTCGGGGTCGGTCGGAGGGGTACGACGGCCCACCACGTCGTCGATGCCGGTGCCGAACTCGAGCAGCCCCGAGCCGACGATGTCCGCCCCGGCCTCCACCAGGGGCAGCTGCCTGGCGAACCGGTCGGGGTGGCTGACGTCGTCGGCGTCCATGCGCGCGACGATCTCGTGGCTGCACGCCTCCAGGCCCGAGTCGAGCGCCGGGCCGAGCCCCACGTTGTGCTCCATCACCACGTGCTTGACCGGCACCGGGCTGGTGGCGAGGAGCTCGGCGATCTCCGCGGCGAGCGGGTCGGGGACCGGCCCGTCCTGGACCAGGACCACCTCGTCGGGTCGCCGGGTCTGCTCCTGCACGCTGGACAGGAACGCCTGCCGCAGGTAGCCCGGATCGTCTCCGCCGTACGTGGAGATCAGCAGCGAGAACGGCTGCGGTCCCTCGGTCCCCTCGCTGCGTCCCAGGTGCGTCCAGCCCGCCTCGGCGAGCACGACACCGTTCGCGCGCGGACCCTGCCGCAGCCCGGCGGCCAGTCCCTTGCCGAGCCCGCGGAACAGGGTCCTCCGGTCCTGAGAACGGGCCACCGTGCGCGCCCAGCGGCGTGCGGTCGAGCCTCCGTAGAGCACCTTCTCGGCCGGGGACAGGCTGGTGCTGCGGCCGAACATCCACACCTTGTTGCGCACCTCGAAGAAGAACCGCTCCCCGGGGTCGGCGTCGGTGGAGCCGAACGTCCTGGTCTTGTGCACCACGACGCTGGCCGGGCAGTACAGACCGACCCCGCCGCGGACGAGCCGGGTGGAGTACTCGAAGTCGTCGTTCCACAAGAAGTAGTCGGCGACCGGGAAGCCCCGCTCCCCCACGACCTGCGCGTCGCACATCAGCGAGACGAAGGACGCGGAGCGGATCGGCGTGCAGCCGACCGCGCGGGCGGCGGCGGTCTCCTCGGCGGACGCTCCGGGCTTGGTCCGGGGGGTGTTCATCGGGTGGTCGCGGCCGTCGGTCCAGATCACCTTGCTGGCCAGGACGCTCGGCCGCGGACCGGCGCCGCCGCCGTACTCCGACCAGGCCCGGGCCAGCGCCTCCGCGGCCGTCGGGGTCGGCACGGTGTCGTCGTCGAGCAGCCACAGCAGGTCGGGGTCGAACGTGAGCGCCCGCTCCACACCGACGGCGAACCCGCCCGCGCCTCCGGTGTTCCGCTCGAGGTGGACGAGCTCGAGGTGGTCGTACTCCGCGCGCAGCATGGCGCCGGTGCCGTCGGTGGAGGCGTTGTCGACGACGACGACCTCGACCGGCGCGTGGGTCTGCTGCTCGACCGCGGCCAGCGACTCGCGGAGCAGCTCGAGCCGGTTCCAGGTCACGACGACAGCGACGATCCGGGGAAGCACAGGGGTGACCCTACAAGCGCGGGTCGAGCGTCAGCAGGCCGAGGCCAGGTCGTCGGAGTCGTTGGCCTTGTAGCCGTCGGCGAGGCTGCCGATCGAGCCTCCGGTGGTCGGCTCGTCCGCGCTCGGCTCCGGCTCCGGCACGGGCTTCTTCGCCATGGCCTCCTTCTCGACCGAGTCGGAGGAGCCCTCCTCGCCACGCGCCTGGGACCGGTCGACGGCCTGCTCGACCCGGGCCTGGATCGCCTCGATGTCGGGGTCGGCGGTGTTCACCGCGGGCGGCACGAACGAGACGGTCGCCAGTGGCTGCGCCTTGGCCTTCAACGCGAGGTCGATGAACGTGCCGAGCTCGGAGGCGGGCAGGTTCGTGGAGATCACGTCGGTGCTGGCGTCGGCGATCTTCTCGAACCTGGTCACCACGACCCGCGGGCTGAGCTGGTCCAGCATGGCGTTCATCACGCACTTCTGCCGCGCCATCCGCGAGTAGTCGTCGGCACCCTCACGGGAGCGGGCGAACCACAGCGTCTCGAAGCCGTCGAGGCGCTGGTAGCCGGGCTCGATGTAGCCGGTGACCGGCGCGCCCACACCGCCGATCGGGATCCGGTCCCGCACGTTGAGCCGCACTCCGCCGACCGCGTCGACGAGGTTGCGGAAGCCCTTGAGGTTCACCATCGCGTAGTAGTTGATCCGCAGGCCGGTGATCCCCTCGACGCCCTCGATGGTCGCCTCGACGCCCGGGTCGTCGTGCTCGGAGAACAGCTCGGCGTTGTCCCCGGCCCAGGTGCTGAGGCTGTTGAGGTAGCAGCCCTCGCAGTCGAACCCGTCGGGGAACTGCTCGCCCATCACCGAGTCCTCGGGGAACGGGAAGTTCGCCATGTTGCGCGGCAGGCCGAACAGGACGGTGTGGCCGGTCTCGGCGTCGATGCTGGCCACGGTGATGCTGTCGGGTCGCAGGCCCCAGCGGTCGGCGCCGGAGTCACCCCCGAGCAGCAGCACGTTGTACCGGCCGCCGTGGGCGTCGCTCGCCGTACCGTCCCCGAACATGGTGACGATGAGGTCGCGCTGGACCGCCACGATGTGCGAGGCGAAGAGCAGGGTGCCGGCCACCGAGAAGCACAGGAACCCGTTGAGGCCGACCATCGCCAGCCGCTGCTTCTGCAGCAGCTCCAGCGGCTGCCCGAGCCGCCAGGCGTCGACGAACAGCACCGCCCAGCCGACCGCGAGCGCCATGAGTAGGAAGCGGAAGAAGCCGAGCAGGACCGTGGTCCGGAGCAGCCAGAAGATGAAGCCCGGCCAGACCAGGCCGATCAGGACCACCAGGACCAGCAGCGCCACCGAGGCCAGCCAGATCCGCAGCGCGATCCGGCCCACGCGCTTGTTGCCGGTGACCAGCTGCGCCGAGCCCGGCAGCAGCAGGGTCATCACCATCAGCGTGACGGCGCGACGGAAGCGGACGCGTGCCAGCCGGTCGTCCGTCCGCGAGGAGGTGACAGGTGGCATGGGCGGGCCTTTCAGAAGGGGCCGGAACGACGCCCACCAGTATCACCAGTCACATGAGCCACGCCTGCCACGGCACGCCGAGGGTCAGGCCGGGTTTCGCCCCGCCTGGATCTCGGCCTTGCGGGCCAGCCGGTGCGCCCCGCGGATCTCCGCCTCCCGCATCCGGCGCACCTCGGCGGGGCTCTCCGGCCGCAGTCCCGGGATCTCCCGTGGGTGGCCCTCGGCGTCGATCGCGACGAACACCAGGTACGCCGACGCGACGTGCAGCGGGGCCCGGTCGGCCTCGTCCCACCGCTCGGACTCGACCCGGACGCCCACCTCCATCGAGGTGCGACCCGCCCAGTTGACCTGGGCGCTGGTGCGGATGATGTCCCCGACGTGGACCGGCTCGAGGAAGGCCATCTCGTCCATCGCCGCGGTGACCGCGGGCCCTCCGCTGTGCCGCTGCGCGACCGCTCCCGCGGTGGAGTCGACCAGCTTCATCACCACCCCGCCGTGGACGTTCCCGAGCAGGTTCACGTGCGTCTGGTCCATCAGCGAGGACAGGGATGTGCGGGCGTAGGCGGGCGAGTGGGCCGGCCGCCCGGCGCTGTTTGCAGCCACGCGGGGCAGGGTAGCGTCTGCGCCATGGCTGAACGTCCACGGGGAAGCGACGGCTCCTCTGACTACACCTGGCTGTACGGCGGCAAGGGTTCCGACCGCGGTGGTCCGGACCGGTCCGGCAACCAGGTCCCCGGCGACCCCGAGCCGACTCGCGTGATGCCGACGATGCCGCGGCCCGACGGGTCCGGCGGGTCGCGCGCGACTACCGACCCCCGAGGTGGCGGTCGCGGCGGGTCGGGTGGTCGCGGGACGGGTACGACGGCCCCGCCGCCGCGTCCGGCCAAGCCGAAGAAGCGTCGCCGGCTCGGCTGGGTGAAGCTGGTGCTTCTGCTGTGGCTCGTGTTCATGGTGGCGGTGCCGGCGTGGGCGTGGACCAAGATCGACAAGGTCGACGCCGAGCCGGACGGCGACCGCCCGGAGAGCCAGCCAGGACACACCTACCTGCTCGTGGGCAGCGACAGTCGCGAGGGGTTGTCGAAGGAGGAGCGGCAGAAGCTCGGCACGGGCACCGCCGAGGGCCGCCGTACCGACACGATCATGCTGCTGCACACCGGCGAGGGGCCGAACCTGCTGCTGTCCCTGCCGCGCGACTCGATCGTGGACGTCCCCGGCTACGGCACCACCAAGATCAACGCCGCCTACGCCTACGGCGGCCCGCAGCTGCTGGTGGAGACCATCGAGGGCGAGACCGGCGTCCGGATCGACAGCTACGTCGAGATCGGGTTCGCGGGCTTCGTCAACGTCGTGGACGCCGTCGGCGGGGTGGAGATCTGCCCCAAGGAGGCGATGAAGGACAAGCAGGCCAACCTCGACATCGAGAAGGGCTGCCAGGAGGCCGACGGCGTGACCGCGCTCGGCTATGCCCGGTCCCGCAAGACCTCCGCGCTCGGCGACATCGACCGGGCCCGGCACCAGCGCGAGGTGGTCAGCGCGGTCGGCAGCGAGGCCAAGTCGCCGTGGTCGGTCCTCAACCCGGTGCGCTACGCCCGGCTCGCCAGCGCGGGCGCGGACTCGCTCGCCGTGGGCGAGGACACCGGGCCGATCGACACCGCCCGGTTCGCCTGGGCGATGACCCGGGTCAGCGGCGAGGACGGCCTCACCTGCTCCGTGCCGATCGTGGACCTGGCGGTGACGTGGGACCGGGAGCGGGCGATGAAGCTGTTCAACCTCATCCAGGAGGACAAGACCGCGGACATCAGCAAGGACCTGTGCCAGGCCTCGGGCCTTCGTCAGTGACCCCCAGCGTGGGGTAGCACCGGCGCCCCCTGCGGGGGCGCGCTCTGCACCCTGCGAGACCGGAAATGCAAGTGTCGATGCAGAGCCCGCGGTAGCGCCCCGTCGCCCCCACTGCCTCCAGGTCCGTAGGCCGCGGACTGGTCGCTGTAGCTGCCCCGGCAGGTTGATGCACGGACCCAGGGGCTCGGACCAGTCGCGGGCTGCCCCGCGCGTCACCGACCCCGGCAGGACGCAACCTGTGGCGAGGGCGTTCGTGTGCGCACGGGTGTCAGCGCGACGCCACCGAGGACCGGCAGGCCGACAGCAGCGGCATGGGCCGATTGGTCGGGTCGAACGGCCCGTGACGCTCGCGGCGGCGCCCGGGGAGGCTGGGCAGGAGGTGATCATGTCCAGCGACCAGACGACGGCCGGGTCACGACGGCGGGTCTTCGGGCTCGGCGCGTTGCTGGTCGCGGCCTCGGTGGTCACCGCGCTCGCCGCGTTCACCGACCCGCCGGTCGACGAGTGGCTGTACCTGCAGGCCCGCAGGTCGGCGGCTCCGCAGGTCCTCGCGTGGTTCGACGCCGCGCTGTCGGCCCCGGTGCTGGTCGCGCTGTGCCTGCTGCTCCTGCTGGGGTGGCGGTGCCGCGCGCTGGTCGGCCTGGCCGCCGCCGCGCTCGCCGCCGGGGTGGTGCTCGCGTGGGCGCTTGGTGTGCTGGTGGCCCGTCCCCGGCCCTACGACTCCGCCGTGCGCGGCGGCGACAGCTACCCCAGCCCCGGGGTGCTCGTGCTCGCGCTGCTCGCGGTCCTCCTCCCCGTCGCCCTCGACGTGCTCACCCGTTCCCGCGCGCTCCGGCGGGCTTCCGCGGCCCTGCTCTGGCTGGTGACCGTCGCGACGGCGGCCGCGGAGGTGCAGGCGGCGCTCCGCTGGCCGCTCGACGAGCTGGGTGCGGCGGTGCTCGGCAGCGGGCTCGCCGTCGCCGCGCTGGTGGTCCTGGACCGCCGGTCCGCGCACCAGCGGTGCACCGACTGCCCCTGGCAGCAGCGTCCCCCTGAGGCAGGACCGGAGACGGCGCCGGCGCCGGCAGGCGGCTGGCCGACCCGGGTGCAGCACCCGCTCTACCGCATCGCCCTGGTCTGGACGGTGGTCATGGTCCTCGTCCTCGGCTGGCTCGCGCTGACCCGTGGCATCCCGCGCAGCCCGGAGTCGGGAGTGATGGGCACCGGGCTGGAGGTGCCCCTGCACGTTGGCCTGCTCGGGCTGCTCCTCGCCGGGGTCCTCCTCGCGGCCCGCTGGCACGTGGCCGGTGCGGTGGTCGTCGCCCTGGCCGCGACGCTGCTCGGCTACGCCTCCTCGGTGGAGTACGCGCCGGGGGTCGCGGTCCTGCTCACCGTCGCCGGCTTCGTGCCCGCGCTGCTGCTCTGG
>DATIBI010000281.1:0-4934 GCA_035457605.1 Nocardioidaceae bacterium | reverse complement strand
CTCCGCGACGGCGCGAACGAGCTCGAGGCCGGCCTGGCCGGGGTCGCGGCTCCGGGCGCCCGTCAGCTCGCGGACGGTGCCGGTGAGCTCAACGACGGCCTGTTCAAGATCGACGAGGGCGCCGGCAAGCTCGCCGACGGTTCCGGCCGCCTGAGCGCCGGCGCGGGTGAGCTCGCCGACGGCGCGGGCAAGCTGTCCGACGGCACCGGGCAGCTCGACGCGGGCGCGGGCAAGCTCGCCGACGGTGCCGAGCGGCTGTCCGAGGGCGCGGGTAAGGCCGCGGTCGGCGGTCGCAAGCTGCGCGCGGGTGCGAGGAAGCTCGACACCAAGCTGGGTGACTTGGCTGTCGGCGCCTTCGACCTCAACGCCGGTGCGGTCCAGATCGCCGACGGCCAGCAGAAGCTCCTCAACGGCCTGACGCTGCTCGAGTCGGGCGTCAAGACGCTGCCAGACACCGTGAGGGAGAACCTCAAGACCAACGCGGAGTACCAGGGGCTAGTCGCCGGCCTGAAGAGCCTCTCCGCCGGCCTCGGCAGCCCCAGCCAGCTGGTGAACCCGGCCACCGGGCAGCCGACGCTGTACGGCGGTCTGCTCGCCGTCAAGAGTGGGCTCCGAACCCCTGGCGGCTACGCCGACAGCGACTGCGAAGACGCGCTGTCCGGTGTTTCGCCGACCCAGTGCGGCGCGGCCGACGCAGTCCAGACGGTGTCGGGGCTGCTCTCGAAAGCTGCTGCCGAGGACATCACCGCGCTGATCGGTGGCGCAGGCGCTGTCTACGACTACGTGGCCTCCACCAGCGGGGGGGCCTGTGCGCCGCGTACCGGCGGCACCGGGCTCCCGCCGATGTCGGCGCTGCAGTCCCCGCACCCGGCGTGCGTCGGCGCCGCGAAGGTGGCCTACGGTCTCGGAGCCCCCGCCGGCACGGGCCTCCCGGGCCTGGAGTCGGGCGGCATGAAGGTCCAGACCGAGGCCGCCGCGGGCGCCCTCGAGAACGTCTACGACGCCGTGGACGCCGAGATGCTCCCAGGGCTGACCAAGATGCTGCTCGGTGTCTACAACCCGGGTGCCGACCCGGACTGCGCAGTCGGTGCGTCGACGACGGGCGACCCGTCCGACGACTGCGCGGCGCAGCAGGCCGCGGGCTTCTTCGCGGCGAGCATTCCTGTGCTCGTGGACGGCATCACTACGTCGGTGTCCAACAGCCTGCTGGAGAACATCTCCGTGCCGGCTGCGGGCTGCGACCCTGATGCCCCCACCCTGATCTGTGGTGCGTCCGCGCTCGCCGTGGGTGGCAGCGACCTCGCCGAAGGCACCGGCAAGCTGGTCGACGGTGCCGGCCAGCTCGACGCGGGTGGCACTCTGCTCGCCGACAAGGTGGCCGAGCTCGCCGCGGGTCTGAGGAAGCTCGACTCCGGAGCCGGAGAGCTCAGCGCCGGCGCGGGCACCCTGAAGGGTGGTACGTCCGAGCTCGACGCCGGTGCGCAGAAGCTGTCCGCCGGTGCGGGCCAGCTCTCCGACGGCGCGGGCGAGCTCTCCGCCGGCGCGGGCAAGCTCGCGGACGGCACGGGCGAGGCGGCCGACGGCTCGACCCGGCTCTCCGAGGGCGCGGGCAAGCTGGCCGACGGCCTCGGCGACGCCGCGGACGGCTCCGGCCGTCTCGCGGACGGCCTGGGGAAGGCGGCCGACGGCGCGCCCGCTCTGCAGGACGGCGCACAGCGGCTGTCCGACGAGGGCACGAGCAAGCTGGTCGAGGCCGGCGAGTCGACCGCGCAGAACTACGGCGAGATGTACGCCACCATCGCGGCCGGCGCCGAGCGCGCCCAGGCGGAGAAGATGGCCTACGGCGCGCCGGAGGGTGCGATCGGTCTCACCGCATACAGCTACGAGATCCGCGGTGAGGACGGCGAGAGCGGCCGGAACGTGGCTCGAGGACTCGGCGGGGTCGCGCTCCTCGGGGCCGGCGCCGCGGCGTTCGCGCTGCGCCGACGGTTCATCTGAACCGACTGGTAGCAAAGCCCGGACCGAACGCCGGGCGACAGGGGACACTGGAGGGGCGTCGGGTCACCGGCGCCCCTTCGGTTTGCAGGCGTTCGGGGAGCACGGTGCGGTTTGGTCGGTCAGGTCAGCGGACAGGGGAGAGGCTGCGCACTGTGCGCAGCACCGCCCGGATTCCGGGCTGCACGGCCGAGGACGTGTGGGAGCTGATCCGGCCGGCCGAGGCCGCGCTGGTCCTCGTCGAGGGCTGCGTCAAGGCCTACACCGAGCCGGACACCGGGCCCGGCGTGGGCGAGGTCCAGCACTTCGTCCTCGAGCGCGACGGCGACGAGACCACGACCCGGATCAGGATCACCGAGATAGAGCCGCCCTACCGGGTGGTCTACGAGATCCTGGGCCTGAACATCCCCGGCTGGGGCTGTTTCGAGATGCGCGAGCGCCGCTCCGGCGTCACGGTCACCTACAGCGAGTCGTTCGAGCTCCCGCTCGGGCACGAGCTGATCAACGCCGCCGAGGTGCAGGCGCGGGTGGACTACCTCACGACCCGGATCCGGAACGTGCTAGAGACCCGGTCCTAGCTCGCCCGAGTGAGGCTGCAGCAGAAGATGGCCGTGCCCGGCGTGAGCAGGCCACGCTCGCGGCTCCAGCCGCCCCAGGTCCGGTCGTGACCCTCGGGCCACTCGGGCTCGACGAGGTCCTCCAGCACCAGCCCCGCCCGTCGTACCGCCCGCACCCAGTCGCCCATCGTGCGGTGGTGCTCGACGTAGGTGACGGTGCCGTCCTCGTCCTGCTCCACGTAGGGCGAGCGGTCGAAGTAGGAGCTGGTCACCCTGAGCCCGGCGGCGGTGGGGTCGTCGGGCAACGTCCAGCGCACCGGATGCGAGACCGAGAAGACGAACCTGCCACCCGGCCGCAGGACCCGGGCGACCTCGGCGAGCACCCGGGTCGCGTCCTGCACGAACGGGAGGGCGCCGTAGGCGGAGAAGGCCAGGTCGAAGGAGTCGTCGGCGAACGGGATGTCGGTGGCGGTGGCGCACACCGACGGCACCGCGACGCCGGTGTCCTGGTCGATGCGGCGGCTGTGCTGGAGCTGGCGCAGGGACAGGTCGAACGCGACCACCCGCGCCCCCCGGGTCACCAGCCAACGCGTGCACTGGCCGGCGCCCGAGCCCACCTCGAGCACCCGGCGCCCCTCGACCTCCCCGAGCAGCCTCGCGTCCGCCTCGTCCAGGCCCTCCGGGCACCAGACGAACCCGACATCGCGCAGGAACTCGCCGTGCTCGGCCTGGTACTCGTCGGCGGAGCGGTCCCAGTCGTCGCGGTTCGCGCGCCGGGTCTCCTCCTCGGACACCGCCCGGCGGGCCGGCTGCGCACCCTGGCTCATGGCCCGACCCTAGAGCAGCCGGTGCTGTGACAGCATCGGGGCCGTGGAGGCGATGGTCACCGGGCTGGTGCCGCTGGACGGCGGGCACAGCGGCGAGACGTTCCTGGCTGAGGCGGCAGGGGAGCGGTCCGTCGTACGCATCTATGCCGGGCGGGGCGCGACCCGCGGGGACGCGGCGGTCGAGGTGGACGCCGCCGTGCTGCGCCTGGTTCGCGGCCTGGTCCCGGTGCCGGCGGTGCTGGAGGTACGTCGGGCCAACGCCGACCTGGGCACCCCGGCGCTGCTGGTCACGTCCTACCTCCCCGGGACCCGGCTCGACCTGCTGCTCCCGTCGGCGGACGACGCGACGATCCGGACGATCGGGACGGACCTCGGCACGGTGCTCGCCCGGCTGGCCCAGGTCCCGACCCTGCGTCCGGGGGAGCTCCGCGACGGCGACCTGCGGATCGGGCCCATGCCCGAGGCGTGCGCGGACCTGCCGACCTGGGTCGACAGCCACCTGGACGCGCCCGCCCTGCGCGAGTGGAGCGAGGACGAGCGTGCCGGGCTGCGGGAGGTGGCCGAGCAGGGTCAGGACCTGCTCGACCTCGAGGACCTCACCTGCCTGGTGCACAGCGACTTCAACCCCAAGAACCTGCTGGTCGACCCGGGCACGGGCGTGGTGACCGGGGTGCTGGACTGGGAGTTCGCGCACAGCGGCAGCCGGTACTCCGACCTGGGGAACCTGCTCCGCTTCGACCGGCACCCGGGGCTCGTCGCCGCGGTGCTCGAGGCCTTCACCGCACGTGTCGTCGGAGCACCCGACGACGTGCTGGACCGTGCCCGTGCGGCCGACGTCTTCGCCCTGGTCGACCTGGCGGTGCGACGAGGTGCCCACCCGGTCGCGGACCGGGCGCACGACCAGCTCCGCGCGGTCGCGGCGTGCCGCGACCTGCATGCGATGGCGGAGTGCTGACGCGGTTGGACGTGAGCGCGCGGACCCGCGTATCCTGTGGGGTGCGCACGGAGCCTGCCAGAGTCTCGGACGGAGCAGGTTCTCGCTCGCTAACGGTCGACCGGCCGCACCTCGGTGGCGGACAGTCGGCTCCTTGAAACCCAAGGTAGTGAAAAGGGCTCCTGTGGCGCGCCCGCACAACTCCATCCATCCAAGGAATCCATTCCCTTATGACGAGCAGCACTCCCACTCTTTCGGACACGCCGCAGGTTGCGGTCAACGACATCGGTTCGGAAGAGGACTTCCTCGCCGCGATCGACGAGACCATCAAGTACTTCAACGACGGTGACATCGTCGACGGCACCATCGTCAAGGTTGACCGGGACGAGGTCCTGCTCGACATCGGCTACAAGACCGAGGGTGTCATCCCCTCGCGCGAGCTCTCGATCAAGCACGACGTCGACCCCTCCGAGGTCGTCGCCGTCGGCGACAAGGTCGAGGCCCTCGTTCTCCAGAAGGAGGACAAGGAAGGCCGCCTGATCCTGTCCAAGAAGCGCGCCCAGTACGAGCGCGCCTGGGGCACCATCGAGCAGGTCAAGGAAGAGGACGGCGTCGTCACCG
>DATIBI010000280.1:0-7868 GCA_035457605.1 Nocardioidaceae bacterium | reverse complement strand
GGTACGTCGGTCGAGCTCGATGTGGTTCACGCAGGGACTAATGGCCGAGGAGGCGAGAAGTTACGGCCGGTCCCCAAGGTTCACGCCTGGTTCACCCGCGCGTCGCCGGTGCTGTGAGATGGGTCTCCGGGATGCCGCTGGCAGGATGGCCGCATGGGGTCCCTGTTCGTGGTGAGCGACGTGCACGGCTACCGCGACGATCTCGCGCGCGTGCTGGGCTCGGCCGGCCTGGTCGACGAGGCCGGTCGGTGGACCGGCGGCGAGGACGAGCTCTGGGTGCTCGGCGACCTCACCGACCGGGGGCCCGACGGCATCGGAACGGTGGACCTGATGATGTCGCTGCAGCAGCAGGCGCCGGACCAGGTGCACGTGCTGCTCGGCAACCACGAGGCGCTCGCGCTGGGCATGCGGCGGTTCCCCGAGAGCCGGTTCGCGCACAGCTGGCACATCAACGGCGGCCGCCGTACCGACCAGGAGGGGTTGACCCCGGCGCACGTGGAGTGGCTCTCGGGCCTGCCGGCACTGGCCCTGGTCCGCGACTTCCTGCTGGTGCACTCCGACACCGACGAGTACCTCGGCTGGGGGGACAGCGTCGAGGGGATCAACGCCACGGTCCGCGAGCTGCTCGCCTCCGACGACGTCGAGGACGCCTGGGAGGTGTGGGCACGGCTGACCAGCCGCTACCGCTTCGCCGGCCGGAAGGGCGCCGGGGTCGCGAAGACGATGCTGGACCGGCTCGGCGGCGAGGTGATCGTGCACGGCCACAGCATCATCGGCACCCTGCTCGACATGCCCTCGGAGCAGGTCAGCGACCCGATCCTCTACGCCGACGGCCTGGTGCTCGCCATCGACGGCGGCAGGTACGACGGGGGCCCGCTGATCGTGGTGCGCCTGGACTGAGGCCGTCCCAAGAGCAGCTCAGTAGCCGCTGACCAGCCCGCCGTCGACCCGCAGCTGCTCCCCGGTGATGTAGGACGCCGGCGCGCTCGCCAGGAACACGACCGCGGCCGCGAACTCCTCCGGCGTGCCGTAGCGGCCCGCCGGGATCGACTGCTCCGAGGCGCGCCGGACCTCCTCGGGCGTGCGGCCGCTGCGCTCGGCGTTGTTCGCGTCGAGGGCGGTGACCCGGTCGGTGTCGATGCGGCCCGGGAGCACCATGTTCACGGTCACCCCTTCGTCGGCGACGGCGGACGCGAGGCTCTTCAGGTAGCCCGCCAGCCCGGCCCGGCCGATGTTCGACAGCGCCAGGTTCGGCAGCGGCTGCTGCACGCCGCTGGAGCCGATGGCGACGATCCGGCCCCAGCCGCGCTCACGCATGCCGGGCAACGCGGCCTCGACCAGCCGGAACTGCTGCACGAGCAGCGACTGCAGCGCGGCGTGCAGCCGGTCGACGGTCACGTCGAGCGCGCCGCCTGCGGGCGGGCCGCCGCCGTTGACGACGAGCACGTCGACCGAGCCGAACGCGTCCACCGCCGTGCGGAACAGGGTCTCCGGCGCCCCCTCGTCGGTGAGGTCGACCTCCACGCCGATGGCCGAGGGCAGCTGCGCCGCCTCCTTCTCCGCGAGCTCGCCGCGGCGGCCGGCGATGACCACGTTGCAGCCCTCCGCGGCCAGCGCCCGGGCGGTGGCCAGGCCGAGGCCCGAGGTCGAGCCGGGAACGAGTGCGGTGCGTCCGTCGAGTCCGAGGTCCATGCGGGCGATCATGCCAGTCCCTTCCTGGTGAGTGCCTCGGCGACGATGTGCTCGGCGATCGCCATCGAGGAGGTTGCGCCGGGTGAGGGTGCGTTGCGCACGTGCACCACCCGGTCGTTGCCGGTGATCACGAAGTCGTCGACGAGCCGCCCGTCCCGGTCCATCGCCTGTGCTCGCACACCCCGCGGGCCGGGCCGGACGCGTGCGGGGTCGACCGCGGGGAGGTACTTGCGCGCCTCGTTCACGAACGAGCGGCTGCTCACCGCGGTCCGGGTCTCGCGCACCGCGGCCGGCAGGTTCCGGGCGGCGAACTTCCAGAAGCCGGGGAAGGTCACCGCGTCGCGGAGGTAGCCGAGGGAGAGGAACGCGTTCGGGCCCAGCATGACCGCGCCGTCGACCCGGCGGGTCAGGTGCACGCCCAGGAACGGGTACCTCGGGTCGGGCACCGGGTAGAGCAGCCCGCGGACCAGGTGCGTGTCGGCGTCGTCGAGCAGGTAGTAGTCGCCGTAGAACGGCACGATCCGCGGCTCCCGCGCGTCGCCGGCCGCGGCCGCGAGCCGGTCGGAGGCAAGCCCGGCGCAGGTGATCACCAGGTCGAAGGCGCAGGTGCCGGCGCCCCCGTGACCAGCGGTGCCGACGAGCACCTCGGCGCCGCGGGTCTCGATCCGGGTCACCGGGGTGCCGAGCCGGATCTCACCGCCGGCGGCGCGCAGGTCCTCGGCGAGCACCTCGGTCAGCGCGGGGAAGTCGACGATCGCGGTGGTGGGGGAGTGCAGTGCGAGGTGGCCCCGCGCGTGCGGCTCGATCTCGGCGATCCGGTCCGGCCCGACCAGGCTGACCCCCGGCACGCCGTTGGCGACCGCGCGTTCGTGGATCGCCCGGAGCCGGGGGACCTCGGTCTCGTCGAGCGCGACGACGAGCTTGCCGCACTCCTGGTAGGCGACGCCGCGCTGCTCGGCCAGCTCGCGCAGCAGCCCCACCCCGCGCCGGCACAGCCGGGCCTTGAGGCTGCCGGGCTCGTAGTACAGCCCGGCGTGCACCACCCCGGAGTTGTGCCCGGTCTGGTGGCCGGCCAGCCGGTCCTCCTTCTCGAACAGGCTCACCCGGGCGCCGTCGAGCCGGCGGGCCAGCTCGCGGGCCACGGCGGTGCCGATGATGCCGCCGCCGACGACGGCCGCGCGCAGGCTCACGTGCCCACCGGCGGCGCCAGCACGTAGGCCGCCGGGGTCTCGGAGAGACCGATCGGGTGCGCGACCTGCCGGACGGTCCGGCCACGCTCGGGGCTCGGCACCTCCACGACCGGGTCCAGGCCGAGCCGGTCGGCCAGCGCGAACGCCTGCGCCAGGTCGTTGATCGGCCCGCACGGGACGCCGATCCGGGTGAGCGCCGCGAACCAGTGGTCCGCGGACTCCTCGCGGAGCCGGTCCTCGAGCTCGGCGACGAGCACCTCCCGGTGCGCCACCCGGTCGGTGTTGGTCGCGAACCGGGGATCCTTGGCCAGGTCGGGCCGGTCGATCCCGTCGGCGAGCAGGCCGAACAGCTTGTCGTTGGCGGCGGCCACGGCCAGCGGCCGGTCCGCGGTGCGGAGCACCTCGTAGGGGGCGATGCTCGGGTGCCGGTTGCCCATGCCGCGGGGCACCAGCCCGGTCTCGACGTACGCCGAGGCCTGGTTGGTCAACGCCGAGAGCAACGAGGACAGCAGGTTCACCTCGACCCGCTGCCCCTGCCCGGTGCGGTCCCGGTGGCGCAGCGCGGCGACGATGCCGAGCGCGGCGTGCAGCCCGGTGATCACGTCGACCAGCGCCACCCCGACCTTGGTGGGCCCGGAGTGCTCGTCGCCGGTGACCGACATCAGGCCACCGACCGCCTGGAGCACCAGGTCGTAGCCGGGCAGGTCCGCCCCGGCACCGGCGCCGAAGCCGGTGACGGAGCAGTAGACCAGCCCGGGGCGGGCGGCGGCGAGGTCGTCGTAGCCGAGCCCGAACCGCTCCATGGTGCCGGTGCGGAAGTTCTCCACGACCACGTCGCAGGAGTCGACCAGCTCGCGGGCCGCGGCCCGGCCCTCCGGCGTTCGCAGGTCGAGGACCTCGCGGGTCTTGTTCCGGTTGACGGCGAGGAAGTAGGTCGACTCGCCCTCGGACCACGGCGGGCCCCAGGAGCGGGTCTCGTCCCCGCCGTCGGGGCGCTCGACCTTGACCACCTCCGCGCCGAGGTCGGCGAGGAGCATCGTGGCGTACGGTGCGGCCAGCACCCTGCCGAAGTCGGCGATCCGGACCCCGGCCAGGGCGCCGGCGGCGGGGTCACTCATTGCCGAGCGACTCCAGGGCACGCTCCGAGCCGGGGTGCAGCGGGATCGGGTCGGTCTTGGCGAGCATCTCCTGCTCGATGTCCTCCGCGGCCGGGTGCACCTTGACCAGGTCCTCCTTGTTCTCCACCAGCATCGTGGTCAGCGCGCAGGCCACGTTGTCGGCCATGTCGTCACGCACCAGCAGGTGGTTCGGGGTGAGGAAGGTGGGCACGTCCTCGTCGAGCTTGTAGGTCTCGGCGGGGATGGTGGCGTCCTCGTAGACCGGGCTCAGCTCCTTCAGCCCGTCGAGCTGCGGGGTGACGTCGATGAACTCCACCTTGTCGCCCATGGAGGTGAAGAGGTCGGTCAGCGCCGGGGTGGGCAGGCCGCCGGACCACACCAGCCCGTCGAGGCTGCCGTCCTTCATCCCGTCGATCGTCTTGGTGAGGTCGAGCCGCTGCGCCTTGACGTCGCTCACCTCCAGCCCGGCCGTCTCGATCATCCGGTTGGCGATCACCTCGGTGCCCGACTGCGGGGAGCCGGTGGAGATCCGCTTGCCGGCGAAGTCCTCGATCGAGTCGATGCCGGAGTCGGCCTGCACGACGACCTGGGTGTAGTTGGGGTAGATCCGGCCGAGCGAGGAGATGTCCTGCGGCTCGGTGAAGTCGCCGGCACCCTCGACGGCGTCGGTGGCGGTGTCGGCGAGCGAGAACGCCACGTCGTAGTCGCCGGCGACGAGCTGCTGGATGTTCTGCACCGAGGCGCCGGTCTCCGCGGAGGTCGCCTGCAGGTCGCTCTCGGCGTTGATCACCTGGGCCAGGCCGCCGCCGACCACGTAGTAGACGCCGGTGGAGTTGCCGGTGGCGATGTTGATCCGGCCGGTGCCGGCGTCACAGCTGTCCTCGCTGGCGCCGGCGCCGGCAGCGGAGCCTTCACGCTGTCCGCCGCAGGCGGTGAGGGTGAGCGAGGCGGCCAGCCCGGCCGCGAGCAGGGGCAGGGTGCGGTTCATCGGTGGGCTCCTTCGGTTGCGGTTTCGGTTTCGGTTTCCGTGGGTGTGGGGGCCGCGGGGGTCCTCCGGCGGGTGATGAGGTGGACGCCCACCGCGAGCGCGAGCAGGACGAACCCGGCGACGATCGAGGCCGGCTCGAGGTAGAGCAGCAGGAGCGCTGCCGGCACGCACAGCACCCGCTCGACGATGCTGGTCGGCCCGAACATCCAGCCGGTGGTGACCACCGCCAGCGCGGCCACGGCGGCGCCGCAGACGAGGAACGCCCAGGCGATGTCCAGCAGCGGTCCGCGCGAGAGCAGCAGCTCGCCGTTGTCGGAGATCACGAACGCCAGGGGCGCCAGGAAGGCGGGCAGGGTGTACTTGCAGGCCTGCATCATCGTCGGGATCACCTTGCCGCCGGTGATCGCCGCGGACGCGACGGCTGCCAGTGCTGTCGGCGGTGACACCTCGGACAGCACGGCGTAGTAGAAGATGAACATCGCCACCTCGGGCGCGCCGACCCCGAGCGAGATCAGGGCGGGACCGATGATCACCCAGCTGAGGATGAACGACGCGGTCACCGGGACGGCGAGGCCGAGGACCAGGATCGCGATCGCCGAGAACATCGCGCTCAGCACCAGCAGCGCGGTGTCGTTGGGCGCGAGCGCGTCGGCGGCGGAGACGAGCACATCGGACAGGATCTGGCCGAGCCCGGTCTTGGCGATGGTCGAGGTGATCACCCCGGCTGCCGCGCACACCGCGATCACCGGCAGGCTGGAGCGGATCCCGCTCGAGAGCGCGTCCACGAGACGCACGCCGTACTCCCGCAGCGAGGCGGGCAGCTCCATCCTCTCCGGCTCGTAGTCGGGGTCGTCGAAGCCGCTGATCACGGGCCGCCGCGACAGCACCGCCTCGAGCAGGCCGAACAGGGCCGCGACCCCGGTGGCGTAGACGACCGCGCGGAACGGCGGGACGTCGATGGCGAGGAAGAACACGATCACGCCGAGGCTGATGAAGTGGTAGCCGGAGCGGGCCAGCAGCCGCAGCGGGCTGCCGATCGCCAGCTCGACCCGGCGGGCGCCGAAGCGGCGCGCGTCGATCTCGACGGCGAGGAAGATGCCGAGGTAGTAGAGCAGGGTCGGCACGATCGCCCAGCCGAGCACGGAGATGTAGGAGACGCCGAGGTACTCCGCGATGATGAACGCCGCCGCGCCCAGGGTCGGCGGGGAGAGGATCGCGCCGATGCCCGACGCCGCGAGCATGCCGCCGGCCGCCTCGCGGGGGTAGCCGGCCCGCTTGAGGATCGGCCACGCGAACGAGCCCAGCGTCACCGCGGTCGCCGTGCCGGAGCCGGACACGGTGCCGAGCAGGAAGCCGGAGGTGGCCACGGTGCGGCCCGGGGCGGTGCCGGAGCGGCGGAACAGCGAGAAGCTGAACTCGACGAAGAAGCGTCCCGCGCCCATCCGGTCGAGGACCGCGCCGTAGATCGTGAACAGCACGATGTACGTCGCGGCGACGTCGAGCGGGACGCCGAAGAACCCGCTGGCCTCGTTGTAGAGGCCGTTGATGATCTGCTCGAGGTCCATGCCGATGTGCGAGATGGTCCAGTCGATCGGCAGGTAGCCGCCGTAGTAGGCGTAGGCGAAGAACACCAGGCAGACCGCGGGCAGCACCACGCCCGTCGTACGGCGGGTGGCCTCGAGGACCAGCACCAGCAGCACCGTGCCGGCGACGACGTCGAGCAGGAGCAGCGAGCCCTGCCGGTCCAGGAAGCCGGTGAAGCCTCCGCCGCCGAATTCGGTGAGCGGCAGCGGGAGGATCGGGTAGAGCCCGACGACGAGCGCGACCGCCGCCAGCACCCAGTCGAGGATCCCGGGGTTGTCCTTGCGCGCGGGTGGCTGCACGGCGGCTGCGGTGGTGGCCGCGCCCTCGGTGGGGGTGGTGTCCGGGGTGTCCGAGACGGCCCTCTTCGTGGCGCGGACCCGGTAGCAGAGGAAGACCAGCGGCAGGGTGACGCCGAGGAACAGGATCAGGTAGTACTGGCTGCCCTGCTCCAGCGGGGCGAACACCTGGCGCAGCACGAACAGCGCCACCGCGAAGCACCAGATCCCCACGAACCGGTCGACCCGGGGGGAGAGGTGGCGGGCCGGACGCTCCTCGTCGTAGTCGGCGACCAGCTCGTCGACGTCGAGGCGTTCGGTCGGCACGCGGGTGGGGCTCTGCGTAGGCATGCCCGGTAACGTAGGCGTGGTCGCCGTCACATCGTGTCGGCCGTCACACAGACTTTACACAGGCTTGATGTTCGCCCGATGGGGCCGTTCGGGCGCGGAGAGGCTGGGATGCGGGTTCTTCTGGTGGAGGACGACGACCGGGTGGTCGCCGCCCTCGTGCCGGCGCTGCAGCGGGCCCACCTGCACGTGCGCCGGGCCGCCACGGCGGCGGAGGCGAGCGCGATGTACGCCGACGTCGACCTGGTGCTGCTCGACATGGGGCTGCCCGACCAGGACGGCCTCGCGCTGTGCCGGCAGATCCGTTCCGCCAGCGACGTACCGATCATCGCGGTGACCGCGCGGCGCGAGGAGGCCGCGGTGGTCTCGGGGCTGCGAGCCGGGGTGGACGACTACGTCACCAAGCCGTACAGCCTCGCCGAGCTGCTGGCCCGGATCGACGCGGTGATGCGCCGCTTCGGGCAGCGGACCGTCGAGCCGGTGGCGGAGGTGGGGGACGTGCGGATCGACCACGGCTCCCGGCAGGCGTACGTCGCCGGGGAGCCGGTGACGCTGTCGCACAAGGAGTTCGACCTGCTCAGCATGCTGGTGCAGGGCACCGGCGACGTGGTCACCCGGGAGGCCCTGATGGAGGGGATCTGGGACACCGCGTGGGTGGGCGCCTCGCGCACGC
>DATIBI010000279.1:0-8399 GCA_035457605.1 Nocardioidaceae bacterium | reverse complement strand
GGAGCCATGCCCACCACGCCCGCGGTGTTGTCGAGCGCACCGATGGTGCCGGCCACGTGGGTGCCGTGCCCGTTGCCGTCGTCGGCGGAGGCGCCCGTGGAGCAGTTCTTCGCGCCCGCGGTGTTCACGTTCAGGTCGGGGTGGTCGAGGTCGACCCCGGTGTCGATCACGGCGACGTCGACGTTCACCCGCTCGTCGGCGCCGTTGATCCGCGCGGTCGGGCTCGCGTCGCCGTTGGCCCGGTTGATGCCGGTCGGCAGGGTCTGGGCCGTGGTGGTGGCGACCCCGTCGCGCTGCACGAACAGCACCCGGGAGTCGTCGGCGAGGCGTGCTGCGGCGGTGGCGCTCAGGTGGGCGGCGTACCCCTTGAGCGCGCTGCGGTAGACGTGCGAGACGTCCGCGCCGTAGCGCTCACGGTGATCGCGAGCGGTGGCGCCGGCCGCGACACCGTCCTTCAGCACGACGATGTAACCGGCGGAGCGGTCGGCTCCGGCCGTCGGGACCGAGACTGCCTGGGCCGGGACGGTCGAGGTGGCGACCACCGCCAGGCTGGATACCGCCAGAGCGGCAGTGAAGATCTTGCGCATGCTGCGTCCTCACAGATTGTTCGGTCTGCCGGGGTCGGCAGGGAGAAGGACATTGGATGCCGGTCCCGCGAAAGGGGTCAATGTCCCGATATGTGCAGGTTTGCGCAATTCAGAGTTCTGCAGAGGCCGAGCAGGTGGGGCGAGCTGCCGGTGCGGGCACTCACAGCAGGACCGTTCACACGTGGCCCGCACGTGTGAACGGTCCTGCACCCGGCGAGGGCGGGAGGAGCGTCGTCAGTAGGTGCTGACGTCGAGCAGCTTCTCCTTGATGCCGTCGGGGTCGTCGGCGTTGTTCCAGCCGGTGGAGCCGGCCGCCTGGAGCGCGGACTTCACCTGCGCGGGCGAGGCCGAGGGGTGCGTGGCCTTGTAGAGGGCGGCGCCACCGGCCACGTGCGGGCTCGCCATGGAGGTGCCCGAGATGGTGTTGTACCCGCCGAGCATCCAGGTCGACTCGATGCACACACCCGGCGCGATGATGTCCACGTCCGCGCCGTAGTTGGAGAAGCTCGCGAACGTGTCGTCGACGTCGCTGCGGCAGGTCGACGGGGCCCCGCCACCCGGCAGGCCGTTGAAGTCCGCGAGCGCGCTGACCGTGATCACCTCGTCGTAGGCGGCCGGGGTGAACTCGGCCGCGTCGGCGGAGTCGTTGCCGGCGGCGACCACGTAGGTCACGCCCGCGGCGACGGACTCGCAGATCGCCGCGTGCATGGCGTCGCCGTCTTTCGAGCCGCAGCTCCCGTCGTCCTCGCCACCGCCGCCGAGGCTCATGTTGGCCACCTCGATCTCGTCGGCGTGCGCGGTGACGTAGTCGATGCCGCAGATCACGTCGGAGTTCAGCCCGGTGCCCGCGTCGGTGAGCACCTTGACCGGCCAGATCCGGGCGCCCGGAGCCATGCCCACCACGCCCGCGGTGTTGTCGAGCGCACCGATGGTGCCGGCCACGTGAGTGCCGTGGCCGTGCAGGTCGTTGGCGTTGATGGCACCGACGGAGCAGTTCTTGGCGCCGGCGCGGTAGACGTTGATGTCCGGATGGGTGAGGTCGACGCCGGTGTCGATGACGGCGACGTCGACGTTCACCCGCTCGTCGGCGCCGTTGATCTTCGCGGTCGGGCTCGCGTCCGCGTTGGAGCGGTTGATGCCCGTCGGCGTGGACTGGGCGGTCGCCTCGACGGGCAGGTCCCGCTGCACGTAGGCGACGGTCGGGTCCGCCTCGAGCAGGTCTGCGACCGCGGAGGTCATGGTCGCGGAGTAGCCGCGAAGCGCGGAGGTGTAGACGTGGCCGACGTCGAGGCCGAACCGGTCCACGTGCCGGTCCACGACACTGCTGGTCGCGACGCCCTCCTCGAGCACCACGATGTAGGGCTGGGTCAGCCCGGCCGTGCTGCTGTCGGGCAGCGGGGCCGCCGAGGCGGCCGCGAACGCGGTCGATCCGAGTGCTACCACGGTGCCTGCGGCCAGTGCCGCCGTTGCCATTCTTCGCATGGGGATCCTTGCTTCCGAGACGAACCGCTCGAGAGAGCGGCTGGACGGGAAACCCCAACGACCACATCCGTCACGGGTCACGCGCGAGGCGGGGCAGGGTTGCGCAGCTTCACAACTCTGCAAGGCAGGAGCAGCCTGCGGTTCGAGCCGGTCGCACCAGGCCGGCGGTCAGAACCGCCCGGCCCGCAGCATCTCCCACGTGTCCGCGGCCACGACACCGGTGCGGGTCAGGCCCACCTGCGCCTGGTAGGTCCGCACCGCCGCGGCCGTCGCCTCGTCGTACACCCCGGTGACCCGGATCCGTGACGTCGTCGCCGCGTTGACCCCGCGCTGGATCCGCCGGATCGCGTGCGTCGTGGAGCCGACCTTCGAGACCGGCGTGATGCCCTCGGTCAGCAGCCGCATCCAGGTGCGCCGGGTGACCTTGCCGGTGGCCGGCAGCGACCGGGACTCCTGGAACCTGCGCATGGCCCGCTCGGTGGTCAGGTTGTAGTTCTTGGTGATCTTGAGCGAGAAGAGGCGCTTCTGGCGCAGCAGGCACTTCACGGCCTTGACCTGCTCGTGGCGGGCGCCGGGCCCCAGGATCCGGTAGGTCTTGTAGTCGACCCGCACCCCGCAGGTGGGCAGCGGCGCGCGCGCCACCGACCCCCGGCCCAGGGACATGTAGTTGCTGTCGATGTTGATCGTCACGCCGCCGTGCCGCTCGTCGTGGCCGCCGCGGTACTGGTGCACCCGGCCGCCCGGCATCCAGCCGTCGCTGCGGACGTAGGCGGAGTACACGTCCGCGCGACCGTTCCAGTCGGCGATCCAGACCCGGTCCGGCATCGTGAACCGACCGGGGGTGAGCACGCGCGCGTCGTCGAGCGCGCGGATTCCCGAGGAGGCGCTGGAGTAGACACCGGAGACGTACCCGAGCGCGTGCAGCCGACGGGTCCAGGCGGAGAGGAAGCTCAGCGCGGACTCCCGGCAGCGCAGCCGGCTCGCGTCGAAGTGCTCGAGGTCGAACCACAGCGTGCTCCGGGCGCTGATCCCGAGCTCGCGGGCGGCGGCCACCGTGGTGGTCGCCTCCACCCGCCCCTGCTCGCGCGCCTTCGCGTAGTTGTCGGTCGGGTCGCCGCTGATCCGGTTGCCCTGGTAGCGGTCCACCGTCGAGCACGACGCCTGCCGGCCGACCGTGAGCGGCAGCAGTCGCCACCCGTGCCGCAGCTGGGTGGCCACCCACGTCGGGGTCAGGTTCTCCTGCGTCTTGCAGTAGCGGGAGTCCCCGGCGATGTAGATGCCGACCGCCCAGAACGGCGAGCCGGTCAGCCACGCGTCCATCGCCTCCTGCGACGGCGCGTTGCACTGGTCGAACCCGTAGCCGGTGAAGTTCCCCGGCGTGACGCGGTTGTCCGCCTGGGCCGGTGCCGTGACGAGTCCGGACAGGACCGTGAGCAGGGCGGCGGCCAGGGCGGTGGGTACGACGGACGCGCGACGGCGCCACGACAGGGCGGTGAGGAGCATGAGTCATCCCCCGATGGGTGGAAACGTGCTCCAGCAGGCTATGTCGGCGTCCGCGCGCGCACCGGCGAAACCGGGAAACCCGTCAGATCCGACCGGCGACCAGCTGCGCCCAGGTGTCGTCGGCCATCACCCCGGTCCGGACCAGCCCCCTGCGCTGCTGGTAGGCGAGCACCGCGCTCGTCGTGGCTGCGTCGAACACTCCCGTGACCGCGACCTTCCGGTCGAGCGCCGCGGTCAGGCCGCGCTGGACCCGGCGGACCGGCTCGCCGACCGAGCCGCGCTTGAGGACCGGGGCCTTGCCCTCGGCGAGCAGGACCGTCCAGGTGCGGGCGTTCGTCCGGCCCGTGGCGCCGAGCTCCCGGAGCCGCTGGAAGGACTGGACGGCGCGGTGGGTCCGGGCGTCGTAGCGCCCGTGCACGCGTCCGTCGTACCGCTTCTTCTGCTTGAGCAGGCACTGCAGGGCTTTCACCTGGGCGCCGGTGCTGCCGCGGCGCAGCGACCGGTAGTCGGCGAAGTTCACGTTCACGCCGCAGGTCGGCGCGGGCCGGGGCGCGACCGAGCCGCGTCCGACGTCCATGAAGTTGTGGTCGATCTTCAGCGTCGCCCCGCCGTAGGTGCGCACCCGGTCGAGGATGTACTGGTGGATCCGGGCGTGCGGCTTCCAGCTGCCGGCGCGGACCCACTTCGGCGCGATGTAGGTGTTCGCGCGGCCGTTGCCCCAGGCGTACCAGACCTGGTCGGGCATCACGTAGGAGCCCGGAGAGAGCTTGTCGGCGTTGTCGAGGGCGTGGATGCCCGCGGCCACGTTGGAGTAGACGCCCGACTTCCAGCCGAGGGCGTGCAGCCGCCCGGTCCAGGACGACAGGAAGCTGAGCACCGAGCGGCGGCACTCCGTGCGGGAGACGTCGAAGTCCTCGATGTCGTACCACAGGGTGCTGCCCGACCGGACGCCCAGCGCGGAGGCGGCGCGCACGGCCTGGTTCGCCTCGGCGCGACCCTGGGCACGGGCGGCGGCGTAGGAACGCGCCTCCCGGGGGTCGATGTCGGTGTCGAAGTCGCGGGTCGAGCAGGAGGCCTGCGGGCCCACCCAGATCGGCAGCACCTTCCACCCGCGGCGCGACTGGCGGGTGACCCAGCCGGAGTCGACCAGGCCGCTCGCGCGGGTGCAGTCGCTGAGCTCGGCGCCTCCGATATAGACGCCGACGCCCCAGAACGGCGACGTCCTCAGCCAGGTGTCCATGGTGGCCTGGTCGGGCGTCGTGCAGGAGTCGAACGCGAGCCCGGTGAAGTCACCCGGGGAGACCCGGGCTGCCTCGGCGGGCGCGGTGAGTGCGCCTGCGCAGAGCCCTACGGTGAGCCCCGCGGCGAGCAGGGTGCGGACGGCGGACCGGGCGTGTGACCGGGCGTGTGACCGGGCTCTGGTCCGGGCGCGTGACAGCAGCATGTTTCCCCCGTGCGTGGTCGTGATCTGCCCGGCCACACTAGCGGAGCTGTCCAGACCCCCGGCCGGGCCGGCGACGGCGCGCGGCGGGATACTCGGCGCCATGCCGGTCCGTCTCCGCCCCGCCGACCCCGCCCTCGTCGCCGCCGCGCTGAGACGTTTCCACGCGGGTGAGGCGGACACCGCCGACCTGCGTCTGCTGACCAAGCACCTGCTCGCCCTGCTCGTCGCCAAGGCCCCGGGCGGCGCGGTCGAGGTGCGCGTCCCGCCGTACGCGGTCGCCCAGTGCGTGGCGGGCACCCGCCACACCCGGGGGACGCCGCCGGCGGTCGTCGAGCTGGACGCGACGACCTGGATCGCGCTCGCCGTCGGCGACCTGGACTGGGCCGAGGCGGAGCGGGACGCGCGGCTGACCGCGTCGGGCGAGCGCTCCGACCTCTCCGCGTTCCTGCCTCTGGTCTGACCGGACGGCACCTGACCGCCGTCGCGGCCAGGCGTCATAGGGTGACCGCCATGACACAGAAGGCGAAGACGGTCGAGCAGCTGCGGGAGGCGGTCCGGGAGGTGCTGCCCTCGGTCCGTGCGGACCTCGAGGCGCTGGTGCGGATCCCGTCGGTGAGCGCGGACCCGGCCCGCAAGGACGACGTACGACGGTCCGCCGAGGCCACCGCGGAGCTGTTCCGTGCCGAGGGCTTCGACGACGTGCAGATCCTCTCCAGCAACGGTGGCGCCCCCGCGGTCGTCGCGCGCAAGCCGGCGCCGGAGGGTGCACCTACGGTGCTGCTCTACGCCCACCACGACGTGCAGCCGGTGGGTGACCTCGCCGAGTGGGAGAGCGACCCGTTCACGCCCACCGAGCGGGGCGACCGGCTCTACGGCCGCGGCGCCGCCGACGACAAGGCGGGCATCGCCGCGCACCTGGCCGCGATCCGCGCGCACGGTGGTGACCTGCCGGTCGGGCTGACGGTCTTCGTCGAGGGCGAGGAGGAGGTCGGCTCGCCGACCCTCGAGGCGTTCCTCGCCGAGCACAAGCAGCTGCTCGAGGCCGACGTCATCGTGATCGCGGACTCCACCAACTGGGAGATCGGCGTGCCCGCGCTGACCACCACTCTGCGCGGGAACGTCGACGTGTTCGTCGACGTCAGCACGCTGGACCATGGCGTGCACTCGGGGATGTGGGGCGGGCTGGTCCCCGACGCGCTGATGGTGCTGACCCGGCTGCTCGCCAGCCTGCACGACGACGCGGGCAACGTGGCGGTCAAGGGCCTGGTGTCCGGGCCGGCAGCGGACCTCGACTACCCCGAGCAGCGGATCCGCGAGGAGTCCTCGGTCCTCGACGGTGTGGAGCTCATCGGCTCCGGCTCCTACGTGGAGCGGCTGTGGACCAAGCCGTCGATCTCGATCATCGGCATCGACACCACCCGCACCGCCGAGGCGAGCAACACGCTGATCCCGACCGCCCGCGCGAAGGTGTCACTGCGCCTGGCGCCGGGCGACGATGCGACGTCCGCGCTCGACAACCTGATCGCGCACCTGCACGAGAACACCCCGTGGGGCGCCCGGCTGCAGGTCACCAAGGGCCGCGAGAGCGGTGAGCCCGGTGTGATCGAGGCGGACGGACCGGTCTACGACGCGGCCCGCGCAGCCTTCAAGGAGGCCTGGGACGGCACCGACCCGGTGGACATCGGGGTGGGCGGGTCGATCCCGTTCATCGCCTCGTTCCAGAAGGCGTTCCCGAAGGCAGCAGTGCTGGTCACCGGCGTGGAGGACCCCGACACCCGTGCGCACGGCACCAACGAGGGGCTGCACCTGGAGGAGTTCGAGCGGGTCTGCCTCGCCGAGGCGCTGCTGCTGAACAGCCTCTGACGCATCCTGGGCACGGTTCGAGCCCGCGGACAGGGACCCGTAGACTCCAGGCGTGCCCAGGAACGCGCGCCGCGGCGACGGCCGCCTGAACCACGACCTCGACCCCTCCGAACGCGGACCCCAGGACGCCTGCGGGGTCTTCGGCGTGTGGGCTCCCGGCGAGGACGTCGCCAAGCTCACCTACTACGGGCTGTACGCGTTGCAGCACCGCGGTCAGGAGTCCGCCGGGATGGCGGTCAGCAACGGCCGGCAGATCCTGGTGTTCAAGGACATGGGCCTGGTGTCGCAGGTCTTCGACGAGACCACGCTCGAGTCGCTCAAGGGCCACCTCGCCGTCGGTCACGCCCGCTACTCGACCACCGGGGCGAGCACCTGGCACAACGCGCAGCCGACGTTCCGGCCCACCGCGACGGGGTCGATCGCGCTGGCGCACAACGGCAACCTGACCAACACCCGCGAGCTGGCCGAGCGGGTCGCCGGTCTGCCGAACCTCGCCGGAGAGCTCGACCTGCCGGTCCGCGGCATCGAGACCACCAACGACACCAGCCTGGTCACCGCGCTGTTCGCGCACCACCCCGACCAGAGCCTGGAGGAGAACGCCACCGAGGTGCTCCGGACGGTCAAGGGCGCGTTCTCGTTCGTGTGGATGGACGAGTCCACGCTCTACGCCGCCCGGGACCCGCAGGGCATCCGGCCGCTCGTGCTCGGCCGGCTCGAGCGCGGCTGGGTGGTCGCGTCCGAGACCGCGGCCCTCGACATCGTCGGCGCGTCCTTCATCCGCGAGGTCGAGCCCGGCGAGCTGATCGCCGTGGACGAGGACGGGCTGCGCAGCCGCAAGTTCGCCGAGCCCGCGCCGAAGCACTGCCTCTTCGAGTTCGTCTACCTGGCCCGGCCGGACACCCTGCTCACCGGCAGGCGGGTGCACAGCGTCCGGGTCGAGATCGGCCGTCGGCTCGCGAAGGAGTTCCCCGCGGACGCCGACCTGGTGATCCCGGTCCCCGAGTCCGGCACGCCCGCCGCGATCGGGTACGCCGAGGCCAGCGGCATCCCCTACGGGTCCGGACTGGTGAAGAACTCCTACGTCGGCCGCACCTTCATCCAGCCCTCGCAGACCATCCGCCAGCTCGGCATCCGGCTCAAGCTGAACCCGCTGCGTGACGTCATCGACGGCAAGCGCCTGGTCGTGGTCGACGACTCCATCGTCCGCGGCAACACCCAGCGGGCGCTGGTGCGGATGCTGCGCGAGGCCGGGGCTCGCGAGGTGCACGTGCGGATCTCCAGCCCGCCGGTGAAGTGGCCCTGCTTCTACGGCATCGACTTCGCCACCCGCGCCGAGCTGATCGCCAACGGCCTGTCCCCCGAGGAGATCTGCCGCTCGATCGACGCGGACTCGCTCGCGTACATCTCTCTCGACAGCATGATCGAGGCGACCACGATCGCCAAGCCCCGGCTGTGCCGCGCCTGCTTCGACGGTGAATATCCGATGGATCTACCGGAGCCGGAGCTGCTGGGCAAGCATT
>DATIBI010000278.1:0-11914 GCA_035457605.1 Nocardioidaceae bacterium | reverse complement strand
GGAGCCGCTCGCAGGCACGGGGACAGACCTCTTCGTGGCACGACGGTGCGGAGCCCTCTGGCGCGGACGGGACGCTCTGCTGGGTGAGCTCGACCGGCTGCCTCACGTGCCGGTGCACGGTGACCCTGTGCCGGCGAACCTCCGCGGTCGTGCCGGCGAGGACGTGGTCGCGATCGACTGGTCGGGTCTGGGAATGGGGCCGGTCGGCGGTGACCTCGGGCTGTTCATGCTGTCGAGCCTGGTGCCGTCCGACGTACTCCTCGGCGCGTACGCCGCCTCAGGTCCGGACCGGGCTCACGCGCACCGTGGTGCGGTGGTGACGGCGGCGTTCACCCTGCTCCTGCGTGCGGTCTGGTCGGTGGGCACTCCGGCGCAGGACGGCTGCGGGCGGGAACTGGCTCGGCATGCCGGCGTGCTGGACGAGGCCCTCGCCTGAGCGGTTCGTGCCACCACAACCCCCGGTTCGTGCCAGCACAACCCCCGGTTCGTGCCACCACAACCCCCGGTTCGCTAGTCGTCGACGCCGCGGGCCACCAGCGCGTCACCGAGCGCGTCGGCGTGCCGCAGCGACCGGACGATGAGCGGGACCGCGAACGCCCGAGGGCTAGCCCCCAGGCCACGGGCGAGCTGCGCGTCCCGGACCTCCTCGGCGAGGCCCACCACGACCGGCACCGACCGGATCGCCAGCGCCAGCAGCAGCCCGACCCGCTCCGGGTCCACTCCGACGAGCCTCAGCGGACGGCAGGCGACCACGATCGCGTCGACCATCGCGCTGGTGCGCGTCGTCAGCGTGACCAGGGACGCGAGCAGCACCAGCACCGCGATCACCCCGACCACGACGACGGCACGTTCCCACCCGCTGACGACCACGTGGAAGACGGCGATGAACCCGACCACCCACACCAGTGGCTTGAGCTGCCGCGCCGCCAGCCGCAGGGGCAGGCCCGCGACCGGGAACAGCGCCCCGACCAGCGCGAACGCCAGCCCCACCTGCCAGGCGTGGTCGAGGAACACCGACCCGACGCCGACGAGGACCATCACCAGCAGCTTCCACCCGGCCGGCACGCGGTGCACCGGCGAGCTGCCGGGGAGGTAGAGGCCGAGCGCGTTCATGCCATCAGCTGCCGGTAGTACCGCACCGCCTCGCGCGGCGGCCCGTCGTGGACCAGCCGGGTCCGGTCGAACACCAGCACCCGGTCGAAGTCGTCGAGCAGGTCGAGGTGGTGGGTGACCAGCAGCACCTGCTGCTCCAGCTGCTTGACCGTGCTCGCCACCCGCACGGCGTTGCGCAGGTCCAGCAGCGTGGTGGGCTCGTCGAGCACGAGGATCCGCGGCTGCGTCACCAGCACCGACGCCAGCGCGAGCAGCTGCTTCTGCCCGCCCGAGAGCAGGTGCGCCGGGTGGTCGGCGTGGTCGGCCAGCCCGTACGTCGCCAGCGCGTCCTGGACCCGCGAGGCGATCTCCTCACGGCTGAGCCCGCGCCGGCGCAGCCCGAACGCGATGTCCTCGCGGACCGTGGGCATGACGATCTGCGCGTCCGGGTCGGTGAAGCAGAACCCGACGCGGCGACGTACCTCTTTCGCGTGCCGGCTCACGTCCAGCCCGTCCACCCGGACGGTCCCGGCGGTCGGCTGGACCAGGCCGTTGAGCATCCGCGCGAAGGTCGACTTGCCGGACCCGTTCGCCCCGACCACGCCGATCCGCTGCTCCTCCAGGCGCACGGTCACGTCGCGGAGCACCACCCGCTCGTGGGGGTGCTCGCCGTAGGAGTGACCGACGTTCTCGAGCTCGATCACGGGCATCGTTCCACCACCATGGCCACACCCTGCCCGCCGCCGGCAGCGATGGCAGCGAGGCCGTACCGCCCCGAACCGTTGCGCACGAGCTGGCTGAACAGGCGTACGACGGACACCGCCCCCGACGCACCCCACGGGTGGCCGAGGGCCAGCGCGCCGCCCTCTGCGCACACGCGGGACGGATCGAGGTCGAGCTCGGCGCAGCAGGCCAGCACCTGACCGGCGAACGCCTCGTTGAGCTCGACCACGTCCACGTCGTCGAGGGTCAGGCCGGCCCGCGCCAGGGCGGTCCGCACCGCCGGCACCAGGCCGAGCCCGGGCCGGACCGGGTCCACGCCGGCCGATGCGCTCGCGAGCACCCGCAGCCCGGGCACGCCGAGCTGCCGGTGGGTCGCCGCGTCCACGAGGGCGACCGCGGCGGCGCCGTCGCTGACCCCGCAGGAGTTGCCCGCCGTCACGGTGCCGCCCGCACGGAACGCCGGCCGCAGCCGGCCGAGACGCTCGGCGGTGAGCCCGGGGCGCGGCCGCTCGTCACGCTTCAGAGCGCCGACCGGGACGGTCTCCGCGTCGAGGAGACCCGCCGTCACGGCGGCATGGGCCCGTTGGTGCGAGCGGGCCGCGTAGGCGTCCTGCGCGGCGCGGCCGATGCCGTGGGACTCCGCGAGCAGGTCGGCGGCCAGGCCCATGTCCGGGTCGCCGAGCTCGGCGGGGGCGAACGGCGCCCGCTCGTACCGGACCGGGTCCTGCCCGTCCACCGGTGGCCAGAACCGCCACGGCGCGGTGGACGCGGACTCGGTGCCGCCGGCGAGCACCACGCCGGGATGCTCGCGCAGGACCGAGCAGCCGAGGGCGATCGCCGCCAGCCCGCTCGCGCACTGCCGGTCGACGGTCACCGCCGGCGACGTCACCGGCAGTCCGGCGGCCAGCGTCGCGACCCGGGCCGGGTTCCCGCCCGGGCCGAGACAGTTGCCGAGCAGCACCTCCACCGGTGCCTCGCCGGCGTCGGAGGACGCCTCGGCGACCACCGGGTCGGCGGCCAGGGTGGCGAGGACCGGGGCAGCCAGGTCCGCCGCCCCCAGCTCGGCGAGGCCGTGCCCGGCGGTGCCGATCGGCGTGCGCAGCGCCGCGACGACGACCGGGGAGGCCTGTGCGCGGGGGGCGGGGGAGGGCGTGGTCATGGCAGGTCAACGCTACGGCGCGGCGCACACGAGCCGGCCGGGGCCCTCGTGCCCGGAGGTGAGCAGCGCGACCAGGGCCGGACGGTCCACCTTGCCGGCCGGGGTGGTGGGCAGTGCGGGCACGTGGAACCAGCGGCGCGGCCGGTGGGTGTCGGGCAGGGACCGGGCGGCCACGCGCACGTCGGCCAGGCCGGACTCGGAGGTGAGCACGGCCGCGAGCACCTGGCCGAGATCGGGGTGGGGGAGGCCGACCACGACGACCTCGCCGACGGTGAACGGGCGGAGCGCCGCCTCGACGTCCGCCACGAGCACGGTGGCGCCCCCGGTGGTCACCGCCTCGGTCCCTCGGCCGTGCACGACCACCCGGCCGTCGGCGAGCACGCCGCGGTCACCCACGCTGGCGAAGCCGCTGTCGTCGACGCGGAGCGGTCCGGCCCCGCCGACGTACCCCTGGCAGACGTACGGCGACCGCACCCACAGCACGCCCTCGCGCGAGGCGACCTCGACACCGGGGAACGGGCTCAGCGCGTCGGCGTGCGGCCCCCAGGCGACGAACGACAGCTCGGCCGCGCCGTAGTAGTGGCTGACCCGCAGGCCCGCGGCGACGGCCCGGTCGTGCAGCCCGGCGGTCAGCCGGTCGCCGGCGACGACGAGGTGGATCCCGGCCGGCAGCGACGGCAGCAGCCGCGCCAGCGCCGCCGGCGTGAGCACCGCGTGGGTCGCACGCTCCGGGGCGTCGACGAGCGTGGCGCCCACGTGGCGCGCGTGCACGGCAGCGAAGAGGTTCATGGTCGACGACAGCGGGCCGGGGACCCACACCCGCGACGTCCCGGCCATCCCGGTGAGCGCGGTGACGTGCGGGAAGGACACCGACCAGGAGGCTGCGGTGCGCAGCACCGAGCGTGACGCGGCCGAGGTGCCCGACGTGCCGAGGAGCAGCCGCTGGCCACGCTCGAGCGCCACCAGCGCCGCCGCGACCGGGTCTCCGGCCGCGGCGACGTCGCAGACCGGCTCAGACAGCCGACTGCGCCTTGTCCGAGCGCGGGGAGCGACCGAGCAGCCCGGGGTAGGCGGCGTGCACGCCCCGGGCGATCACCGCCGCGAGCACCGCCTTGACCAGGTCGCCGGGGATGTAGATCCAGGTGGCCACCGCGGCGGCGGGCAGGGAGATCTTGGCCACCAGGGCGATTCCGACGATCCCGAAGCAGTAGAGCACGACGATGCCGCCGACGATGTTGGCGGCGATGCCCCAGGGGAGGCGGTACGTCGGACCGCCGCGCTGGGTCAGCCAGCCGACCACGAACGCCGCGACCGGCCAGCCGATCAGGAAGCCGCCGCTGGGGCCGAAGAACTGGCCGAGGCCGCCGCGTCCACCGGCGAGCAACGGCAGCCCGGCGGCGACGAGCACGAGCAGGACCAGGACAGCCAGCGCGCCCCGACGGGCACCGAGGATCGCGCCCGCGAGCATGATGCCGAGCGACTGGGCGGTGATCGGGACCGTGAAGCCCGGCGGTGTGAACGCGGGGACGATGCCGAGGGCGGCGACGAACCCGGCGAAGATCGCGACCAGGGCGAGGTCGCGCGCGGGACGGGAAGGACGGGACATCGACCGGGGCCTTTCGTGCACGAACGGGGGTGGACAGGAGTCTACGGAGCGTTTACGAGCCCGATCAGACCGGTCCGGTCTCCGAAACGTGTCAGAGCCGCGAGGCGGCGAAGGTGTCGCAGGCCCGGAGCGACCCCTGCTCGCGGCCCACGGTGAACCAGCGCATCCGCTGCTCCGCGGACCCGTGGGTCCAGGCGTCCGGGTTGACCCGTCCCGAGGTCTTGCGCTGGATCCGGTCGTCGCCGACGGCTCGCGCGGCGTCGAGCGCCTCCTCGATGTCCGCCCGGGTCAGCTCGGTGATCAGCACCTGTCCCTGCGCGTCCTCGGTCTCGGTGGCGTACCGGGTCCACATCCCGGCCAGGCAGTCGGCCTGGAGCTCGAGGCGGACCGCGTCGCTGGTCGGGCCCTGCTGGGTCCGCACCCGGCCCATGATGCCGAGCAGGTTCTGCACGTGGTGGCCGTACTCGTGGGCCAGGACGTAGGCCTCCGCGAAGTCGCCGCCGCGCCCGCCGAGCTGCCCCTCGAGCATGTCCTCGAAGAACGTGGTGTCGAGGTACACCTGCTGGTCCGGCGGGCAGTAGAACGGGCCGACGTCGGAGGTGGCGCCGCCGCAGCCGGTGCTCACGCTGCCGGAGAAGATCACCGTGTCCCCGGGCACGTACTCGCGGCCCGCCTGCCGCGGCAGGGCGTCGCCCCAGAAGTCCTGGATCGAGTTGACCACCGCCAGTCGGGCGCAGTCGGGGTCCTCGTTGGCGTCCGCGCCGGTACGGCAGTGCGACAGCTCGCCGCTGCCGGTGGAGACCGGTCCCGAGTCGCTCTGCGGACCCGCGGGCAGCCCGGCGCCGCCGCCGAGGTACTGGGAGAGCACGATGACGAGGATCACCATGATCACGCCGCCGATGCCGCCGCCGACCTTGAGGCCGCTGCCGCCGCCGACCGGGAAGCCGCCGCCACCGCCACTGCCTCGTCGGTTCTGGACCTGGCTGCGATCCAGCCTGGCGTTCGGGTTGAAGCGCATCGTGGTCCTTCCGTACGACGGGCGGGGTCGGCGCCCGCGCACCGCGGAGGTGCCCCTGCCCGGTTAGAGTATTCCCCTGAGGCCAGCGACGGAGTGACCGGCGAACTGCGTCCGTCCCCGTTCCGCACGACCAAGGATTCCCTCCCTCATGATCACCGCTCACCAGCTCGAGGTCCGCGCGGGCGCACGCCTGCTCATGGAGAACGTCAGCTTCCGCGTCGCCGACGGCGACAAGGTCGGCCTCGTCGGGCGCAACGGCGCCGGCAAGACCACGCTGACGAAGATCCTGGCGGGGGACGCGCTGCCCGCCGCCGGCAAGGTGACCACCTCCGGCAGCGTCGGCTACCTGCCCCAGGACCCTCGCACCGGTGACCCCGAGGTGCTCGCCAAGGACCGGATCCTGTCCGCGCGCAACCTCGACGAGGTGGTCCGCCGGCTCCGGGAGGCCGAGCAGGACATGGCCTCCGACGACCCGGTCCGGCGCGAACGGGGGATGAAGCGCTATGCCCGCGCCGACGCCGAGCTGCACGCGGGCGGCGGTTACTCCGCGGAGGCCGAGGCGGCGCAGATCGCCTCCAGCCTGAACATCGAGGAGCGGATCCTGGCCCAGCCGCTGCGGACGCTCTCCGGTGGCCAGCGTCGCCGGGTGGAGCTCGCCCGGATCCTGTTCTCCGGCGCGGAGACGCTGCTGCTCGACGAGCCGACCAACCACCTCGACGCCGACTCCATCGTCTGGCTGCGCGACTTCCTCAAGGCGCACAAGGGTGGCCTGATCGTGATCAGCCACGACGTCGGCCTGCTCGAGGCGTGCGTGACCAAGGTCTTCCACCTCGACGCGAACCGGGCCGAGGTCGACATCTACAACATGGGCTGGAAGGCCTACCTCGAGCAGCGGGAGACCGACGAGCGTCGCCGCAAGCGGGAGCGGCTCAACGCCGAGCGCAAGGCCAGCACGTTGATGGACCAGGCCAACAAGATGCGGGCCAAGGCGACCAAGGCGCAGGCGGCACAGTCCATGATGAAGCGGGCCGAGCGGCTGCTCGAGGGTGTGGAGGGCGAACGGCGCGCCGACCGGGTGGCCAAGATCAAGTTCCCCGCGCCCGCCCCGTGCGGCAAGACCCCGCTCACCGCGAGCGAGCTGTCGAAGTCCTACGGCTCGCTGGAGGTGTTCACCGACGTGGACCTGGCGATCGACAAGGGCAGCCGGGTGGTCATCCTCGGGCTCAACGGCGCAGGCAAGACGACCCTGCTGCGGATCCTGGCCGGGGTGGACCAGGCCGACACCGGGCGGGTGCACCCCGGGCACGGCCTGAAGCTCGGCTACTACGCGCAGGAGCACGAGACGCTCGACACCAACCGCTCCGTGCTGGAGAACCTCCGCCACGCGGCGCCGCAGCTCACCGACACCGAGGCCCGCAGCGTGCTCGGCTCGTTCCTGTTCAGCGGGGACGACGCGACCAAGCCCGCGGGCGTGCTCTCGGGCGGGGAGAAGACGCGGCTGGCGCTGGCGATCCTGGTCGTCTCCAGCGCGAACGTCCTGCTCCTCGACGAGCCCACCAACAACCTGGACCCGGCCTCCCGCGAGGAGGTGCTCGCGGCGATCCGCAGCTACCAGGGGGCGATCATCCTGGTCACCCACGACGAGGGCGCGGTGACCGCGCTCGAGCCGGATCGGGTGCTGATCCTGCCCGACGGCGTCGAGGACCTGTGGAGCGCTGACTACGCGGACCTGGTGGCCCTGGCCTGACCCCGGCACGGCCGTGGCTAGGCTGCGCGCATGACCTCCCCTGCACCCGAGGCCGACACGCTCCGCGCGGCCGGCGTGACGCTCGCCGTCGACGGCGCGGTCGCGACCGTGACCCTGGACCGGCCCGAGACCAAGAACTCCCAGACCCCTGCTACCTGGTCGGCGCTCCGCGCGATCGGGGACTCGCTCCCCGGCGACGTGCGGGTGGTGGTCGTGCGTGGCGCCGGCGACTCGTTCTCCTCGGGCCTGGACCGGCGGATGCTCACCCCCGCCGGCGTCGAGGGGGACACCTCGCTGCTGGACCTGCTCGCGCTGTCCGACGAGGACCTGGCCGGCACCATCGCCGGCTACCAGGAGGGCTTCACCTGGCTGCGCCGGCCGGACCTGGTGACCGTGGCCGCGGTGCAGGGCTACGCCATCGGCGCGGGCTTCCAGCTCGCCCTCGCCTGCGACCTGCGCGTGCTCGCCGACGACGCCCGGCTGTCGATGCGGGAGCCGCTGCTCGGTCTCGTACCGGACCTGACGGGAACAAAACCCCTCGTCGAGCTTGTTGGCTACTCACGAGCTCTCGAGATCTGCGCGACCGGGCGCGACGTCGACGCTTCCGAGGCACGCGACCTGGGGCTGGCGACCGCCGTCGTCCCCCGCGCGGACCTCGACGCGACCGTCGCCGACCTGGTGACCGCGCTGACCGCACCGCTGGCCGGTGCGGTCACGGAGACCAAGGCACTGCTGCAGAGCGCCGCAGCGCTCGATCTCGACGAGCAGCGGCGCGTGGAGCGAGAGGCACAGGTGCGAAGGTTCCGCGAGCTCGCGGCGCTGTTGGGCTGAGTGCGTCGCCGGACCGGCGGCGCGGAGAACGGAGGGACCCGTGTCGATGGGTTCGGGCCTCGGGCCCGCATGGCGCAACCTGCGCACCGACCGGAGCGTGGTGGAGAAGAAGCTCGCCCGGGAGACGGTGCGCCGGGTGCTCGGCTTCGCGCGGCCGCACAAGAAGCTGATCGCGGTCTTCCTGGCGCTGGTGGTCGTCGACGCCGCGATGGTCGTGGTGTCCCCGCTGCTGATCAAGCGGATCGTCGACGACGGCATCCTCAAGGGCAACACTGCGCTGGTCACCTGGCTGGCCCTGGGTGTCGCGGCCGTCGCGCTGTTCAACGCCGTGCTCACCCTCGGGCAGGGATACCTGTCCTCCCGCATCGGTGAGGGCCTGATCTACGACCTGCGCACGCAGGTGTTCGGGCACGTGCAGCGGATGTCTCTGGCCTTCTTCACCAGGACGCAGACCGGGGCGCTGGTGTCCCGGCTCAACAACGACGTGATCGGCGCGCAGCGTGCGTTCACCTCGACCCTGTCCAGCACGGTGTCCAACTCCATCAGCGTCCTCGTCGTGGGCATCGCCATGCTCGCCCTGAGCTGGCAGGTCACCCTGCTGTGCCTGCTGCTGTTCCCCATCCTGTTCGGTGCCTCGCGCTGGGTGGGCAACAAGCTGTCCGGCCTGACCCGGCAGCAGATGGAGGGCAACGCCGACCTCGGCAACAACATGACCGAGCGGTTCAACGTCGGCGGTGCCATGCTGCTGAAGCTGTTCGGCCGACGCGACGAGGAGGACGCCCGGTTCGCCGAGAAGGCGGCGGTGGTGCGTGACCTCGGTGTCCGGATCGCCCTGGTCACGCGGGTGTTCGGCACCAGCCTCATGCTCATCCCCGCCCTAGCGACCGCCCTCGTCTACGGCGTCGGCGGCCGGCTCGTGATCGAGGGGACGCTCACCGTCGGCACGCTGCTCGCGCTGGCCACCCTGCTGCTGCGCCTGCTCGGGCCGCTGCAGGGGCTCTCCAACGTCCGCGTCGACGTGATGACCGCGCTGGTCAGCTTCGAGCGGGTCTTCGAGGTGCTCGACCTGCCCTCGATGATCCGGGAGCGCCCGGACGCCGTCCCCCTGCCCGCGAGCGCCTCGCGGGTGGAGTTCGACCACGTCGCGTTCCGCTACCCGCGCGCGGACGAGGTGAGCCTGGCCAGTCTGGAGGCGGTGGCGCGCACCGAGTCCCGGGACACCGGTCAGGTGCTCAAGGACGTCACCTTCGCCGCCGAGCCCGGCCAGATGGTGGCGCTCGTGGGCCCCTCCGGCGCCGGCAAGACCACGATCACGCACCTGGTCGCCCGGCTCTACGACCCGACCGGGGGAGTGGTGCGGGTCGGCGGGTACGACGTACGCGACGTGACCCTGCAGTCGTTGGAGGACGCGGTCGGCTACGTCACCCAGGACGCGCACATGTTCCACGACACGATCCGCGCGAACCTGCAGTACGCGAAGCCGGACGCGACCGACGAGGAGATCTGGTCGGCCCTGTCCGCGGCCCAGATCAAGACCCTCGTCTCAGGCCTGCCCGACGGGCTCGAGACCGTGGTCGGGGACCGCGGCTACCGGCTGTCCGGCGGCGAGCGTCAACGGCTGGCCATCGCCCGGCTGCTGCTGAAGGCGCCGTCGATCGTCGTCCTCGACGAGGCCACCGCGCACCTGGACTCGGAGTCCGAGGTCGCGGTCCAGCGCGCGCTCGACCAGGCGCTGGAGGGCCGCACCTCGCTGGTGATCGCCCACCGCCTCTCGACGGTGCGCAACGCCGACCTGATCCTCGTCGTCGACGACGGCCGGGTGGTGCAGTCCGGGACCCACACCGCGCTGCTCGCCGAGGGCGGCCTCTACGCGGACCTCTACGAGACCCAGTTCGCCACCAGCGCCTGACCGGCGCCCGCTCGCGGCCCGGTCGTCCCTCCCGCGGTCGGCCGTCAACCCGGTCGGCCCTGCCCCCGTCGGCCCTGCCCCCGGGCGGCGCGGTCACCGCTGCGGTGACACCGCCGGACCGGCGGATTTTCGAGTCGAGTCCGACCGGACCGTCGCAAAACCCGTGATCATTCCCGATTCCAGACAATTCAATCGTCGTAAACCTTGACGATCGTCACATTTTCACCTTGGGTTAGGGGGTCAATCAGGCCCCAGGGACCACATCCTTCCCTGGCGCCTGCCATCCCCACAGGGAGTGAACACGTGTCGAAACCGTCCCTTGGGCGACGCACGCGACGACGCGCGCTTGCCAGTCTCACCGCCGGGGTCCTCGCAACGGGGGCCTTCGCATCACTTCCGGCCGCACAGGCGGCCGATCCCCAGTCCGACCTGATCCGCACCGACGCCGCGCGCGACGCGTCGTTCGAGGCGGGTCGCTACGTGGTTCTGCTGCGTGAGGACAGCGCAACCCGCTACGAAGGGGGCACTCGTGGCCTCAGGGCCACCAGCTCCGACGCCGGCACGTTCAACGCGCGCTCGGCGAAGGTCCGCGAGTACCAGGACTACCTCCGCGGCCAGCAGCGGAAGGTGGCCGGAGCCGTCGGCGCCGAGATCACGCGCCACTACACGCTCGCCAGCAACGGCTTCGTCGCCGACCTCAGCGGGGAGCAGGCGCAGCAGCTCTCCGCGAGCAAGCAGGTCCTCATGCTCACCGAGGACACCGCGTTCGACGTCGACACCTGGAACACGCCGGACTTCCTCGGCCTGAGCGGCGAGAACGGTGCCTGGGCCCAGGCCGGCGGCCAGGCGTCCGCCGGTGACGGCGTCGTCGTGGGCGTCCTCGACACCGGCATCTGGCCCGAGTCGAAGTCGTTCGCCGGCGCCAAGCTCAAGTCCGAGCCGGTCGGCCCCTGGGGCCTGCGGCGCAGCGGCAGCACGGTCACCATGAAGAAGGCCGACGGCGGCACGTTCACCGGAGCCTGCGAGACCGGCGAGCAGTGGACCGTGAACCACTGCAACACCAAGCTGGTCGGCGCGCGGTACTACCCCGACGCGTTCCTCGCCAGCGTGCCCAAGCCCGAGCGGTCACCGCACGAGTTCATCTCGACGCGCGACGGCGACGGCCACGGCAGCCACACCGCGAGCACCGCGGCCGGCAACTCCGGCGTCGACGTGACGGTCGAGGACACCGAGTTCGGCGCGGTGTCGGGCATGGCCCCGGCCGCCAAGGTCGCCGCCTACAAGGTGTGCTTCGAGGACAACGACCCGGACACCGGCGGCTGCTACACCTCCGCCACCCTGGCCGCGGTCGAGGACACCATCGCCGACAACGTCGACGTGGTGAACTACTCGATCTCCGGCGCCACCAGCACCGTCGTCGACGCGGTCGAGTACGCCTTCGAGGGTGCGGCCGAGGCCGGCATCTTCGTGGCCGCCTCGGCCGGCAACAGCGGTCCGGGCGCGTCCACGGTCGCGCACAACAGCCCGTGGGTGACCACGGTGGGCGCCTCCACGCACACGGTCTTCGAGAACACCGCGGTCCTCGGTGACGGCACCAAGCTCAAGGGTGCGTCCATCGCCCGCACGCTCCCCACCGGCGAGCAGCCGCTGGTCGGCGCGGTGGCGTCGAAGAACGCGTCGGCGGACCCGGCCCAGGCCGCGCTCTGCTACGGCGGCACGCTCGACCCGGCCAAGGTTGCCGGCACCGTCGTGGTCTGCGACCGCGGCGTGATCGACCGCGTGGCCAAGAGCGCCGAGGTGGCACGGGCCGGCGGCGTCGGCATGATCCT
>DATIBI010000277.1:0-8783 GCA_035457605.1 Nocardioidaceae bacterium | reverse complement strand
CTCAACGTCGGGATCAACGCCGCACGCAAGTCGCTGGTGTGCATGGTCGACGGCGACTCCATCCTGGACCCCGACTCGCTGCTGCACGTGTCCCGGCCGTTCGCCGACGACCCGGAGCGAGTGGTCGCCTCCGGCGGGGTGGTCCGGATCGCCAACGGCAGCCGGATCCGCGCCGGACGGGTGGTCGACGTGCGGATGCCGTCGCGGTGGCTGCCGCGGATCCAGGTGGTGGAGTACCTCCGCGCGTTCATGATCGGCCGGACCGGGTGGTCGCGGATCGGCGGCCTGCTGATCATCTCGGGGGCGTTCGGGCTGTTCCGCCGGGACGTCCTCCTCCGGCTCGGCGGGCTCGCCACGGACTGCATCGGCGAGGACGCCGAGCTCGTCGTCCGGCTGCACCGCTGGCTCGGCGACACCGGCAGCGACGGCCGGGTGGTGTTCGTCTCCGAGCCGGTGGCCTGGACCGAGGCGCCCGAGGACCGGGCCGTGCTGCGCAAGCAGCGTCGGCGATGGCACCGCGGGCTCACCGAGATCCTCACCCGGCACCGCGGGATGCTGCTACGCCCCAGGTACGGCGTCGTGGGCATGGTGTCGATGCCCTGGTTCGTGGCGTTCGAGCTGCTGGCGCCGTTCCTGGAGATCTTCGGCCTGGCCTACTTCGTGGTGGTCATGGCCCTGCTGGGGGTCGAGCAGCTCGGCTGGTCGCACCTGGACCTGGTCGACCCCACCGTGGTGTGGATCCTGCTCCTCACCTCGCTGCTGTACTCCGCGGTGCTCACGCTGACCGCGCTGCTGGTCGAGGAGTTCTCGTTCCGGCGCTACCGGGGCCTACGGGACCTCGGGATCGCAGTCCGCGCGGCCGCGGAGGAGAACTTCGGCTACCGGCAGCTGAGCGCCTGGTGGCGGGTCGGCGGGGCGCTCGAGGCCTGGCGCAGGACCCGGCACGACTGGGGTGACATGCAGCGCAAGGGCCTCGGCAACATCTAGGTCGTCGAGGAGAACGGGAATATCTGCGTGCCCGACGAGGTTCGCGCTCAGGTGAGCGCGCCGACCGTCCAGACCCCAGTCCAGCAGCCGACCGTCCCGACCGGGCGCCGGTACGTCCAGCTGGTGCTGGTCCTCGGAGCGCTGATCGCGCTCGGCCCGCTGACCATCGACATGTACCTGCCGGCGTTCCCGGCGCTCTCCGCCGAGCTCGACGCCTCCGCTTCCGCGACCCAGCTGACGCTGACCGGGATGCTCGGCGGCCTCGCCTTCGGCCAGCTGGTGATCGGCCCGCTCTCGGACGCGTTCGGGCGCAAGCTGCCGCTGATGATCGGGCTGGTCACGCACGGGTTCGCCTCGGTGCTCTGTGCGCTCGCGCCGAGCATCTACCTGCTCAGCGGCGTCCGCGTCCTCCAGGGCTTCGCCGGGGCGGCCATCTCGGTGGTGGCGATGGCCATCGTGCGTGACCTGTTCTCCGGCCTGGCCGTGGCCCGGCTGATCTCGCGGCTGATGCTGGTCATCGGGCTGGCGCCGATCCTGGCCCCCACCCTCGGCGGCCTGATCCTCGAGTGGACCTCCTGGCGCGGCATCTTCGGCGTGCTCGCGGCCGCGGCAGCCGTACTCTCCCTGGTCGCGCTGGTCGGCATCCGGGAGACGCTGCCGACCGAGCGCCGCCGGCCCGCCGACCTGAGGTCCACGCTCGGTACCTACCGGGGCCTGGTCCGGGACCGGTCGTTCCTGGCCCTGGTGTTCATCGGCGGTCTGATGCTGTCCGCGGTGTTCGCCTACGTGGCGGGGTCCTCGTTCGTCCTCCAGGACGGCTACGGGCTGGACGAGCGGGCGTTCGGGCTGGTGTTCGGGGTGAACGCCCTGGGACTGACGCTGGCCTCACAGCTGAACCCGATGCTGATCCGGCGCTTCGGCGCCGTGGACGTGCTGACGGCCGCCATGGTGGTCAGTGCCGTGGCCGCGCTGGGCCTGCTCGTCGCCGGGGCCACCGGCGTCGGGGGACTGGCGGGCGTGCTGGTGCCGCTCGCGGTGATCATCTCCGCCTGCGGGCTGTCCCTGCCGAACACGCCGGCGCTCGCGCTCAACCGGCACGGCGAGTCCGCCGGCACCGCCGCGGCGATGCTGGGCTTCGTCCAGTTCGGGGTGGGCGCCGTGATCGCTCCGCTGGTGGGGCTCTCGGGCAGCACGACCGCGGTCCCGATGGCGGCGGTGATGCTCGGGGTCACCGTCCTGGCGTCGGTGCTGATGTTCGGGGTCGTGCGCAGGGATCCGTCGGTCGTCCTGCACTGAGCCGGGGCCGGTCCGACGTACCGACCGGAATTAACACCTCGCCGAGATTGTTTGGCAGACTATCTGGCTGGTTCCGGTTCACGTCGCCCCAGACGTGGGGAGGACGACCCGGCGACCGCGACCTCGAGAGGAAACCATGAAGAAGGACATCCACCCGGAGTACGTCGAGACCCAGGTCACGTGCACCTGCGGCAACACGTTCACCACCCGTAGCACCGCGACCAGTGGCTCCATCCACGCCGACGTGTGCTCCCAGTGCCACCCGTTCTACACCGGCAAGCAGAAGATCCTCGACACCGGCGGCCGCGTCGCCCGCTTCGAGGCCCGCTACGCCAAGAAGGACGCTGCGAAGAAGTAGCTTCACCGAAGCGCCGGTCCCCGCATCACGCGTGGGCCGGCGCTTTCTTTGTGCATGCGTCACACCGAGGAGAGGACCGGGGTCATGTTCGAAGCCGTCGACGGACTCGTCGCGGAGCACGCCGCGCTGGAGCAGCGGCTCGCCGACCCCTCGATCCACGCGGACCAGGGGCTGGCGAAGAAGCTCAACCAGCGGTACGCCGAGCTGTCCGCGATCGTGCGCACCTACCGGGAGTGGCAGCAGCTCGGCGGTGACATCGAGGCCGCCCGCGAGCTCGCCGCCGAGGACCCCTCGTTCGCCGAGGAGGCCGAGGCGCTCGTCGGACGTCGCGCGGCCACCGAGGAGCGGCTGCGGCACCTGCTGGTGCCCCGCGACCCGGCGGACTCCAAGGACGCGATCCTCGAGATCAAGTCCGGGGAGGGCGGCGAGGAGTCGGCGCTGTTCGCCGGCGACCTGCTGCGGATGTACACCCGCTACGCCGAGCGGCGCGGCTGGAAGACCGAGCTGCTCGACGCCACCGAGTCCGACCTGGGCGGCTACAAGTCGGTGACCGTCGCGGTCAAGGCCAAGGGCTCCTCGGACCCCGGGGAGGCCCCGTACGCCCAGCTGAGGTTCGAGGGCGGCGTGCACCGGGTCCAGCGGGTCCCGGTCACCGAGAGCCAGGGCCGCATCCACACCTCCGCCGCGGGCGTGCTGGTGATGCCCGAGGCCGAGCAGGTGGACGTGAGCATCGAGGAGAAGGACCTGCGCATCGACGTGTTCCGCTCCTCCGGCCCCGGTGGCCAGAGCGTGAACACCACCGACTCCGCGGTCCGGATCACCCACCTGCCGACCGGGATCGTGGTCAGCTGCCAGAACGAGAAGAGCCAGCTGCAGAACCGCGAGCAGGCGATGCGGATCCTGCGGGCCCGGCTGCTCCAGGCCGCCCAGGACGCCGCCGACGCCGAGGCCTCGGACGCCCGGAAGTCCCAGGTGCGCACGGTCGACCGGTCCGAGCGGATCCGTACCTACAACTACCCCGAGAACCGGATCAGCGACCACCGCACCGGGTTCAAGGCGCACAACCTCGACGCGGTGCTCGACGGGGAGCTGGACGCGGTGATCGGCTCCTGCGTCGATGCCGACCTCGCTGCCCGGCTCGAGGCTCTCGAGTCCGCGTGAGCGGCACCCGCGCGCTCGTCGCCGAGGGCGCCCGCGAGCTCGCCGGTGCCGGGGTGGCAAGCCCGGACTTCGACGCCGCGGAGCTGCTCGCGCACGTTCTCGGCGTGGCCCGGTCCGCGGTCGGCCTCGCGCCGGACCCGACGCCGGAGCAGCGTGAGCGCTACCGCGAGCTCGTCGCCCGCCGTGCCCGGCGCGAGCCGCTGCAGCACCTGACCGGTGTCGCCGGCTTCCGCTACGTCGAGCTCGCGGTCGGCCCGGGCGTGTTCGTTCCCCGCCCGGAGACCGAGCTGCTCGCGGGCTGGGCGGTGGACCGGGCCCGCGAGACGGTCGAGGCCGGCCGGAGCCCTGTGGTGGTCGACCTGTGCACCGGCTCGGGGGCGATGGCCCTGGCCGTGGCGACCGAGGTCCCGCAGGCCCGGGTGCACGCGGTGGAGCTGAGCGAGGACGCGCTGGCCTGGGCCGAGCGGAACCTGTCCGGGTCGGGCGTGGACCTGCGCCAGGGGGACATGGCCGACGCCTTCCCCGACCTGGACGGGACGGTGGACGTGGTCGTGTGCAACCCGCCCTACATCCCGCTCGAGGCCTTCGAGTCCGTCGCCGCCGAGGCGCGCGACCACGACCCCTCGCTGGCGCTGTGGTCCGGCCAGGACGGCCTGGACGCGATGCGGGTGCTCGAGCGGACCGCTGCCCGGCTGCTGCATGCCGGCGGGTGGGTCGGCGCCGAGCACGCCGACGTGCAGGGCGACAGCGCTCCAGCGGTGTTCTCCGGCACCGGTTGCTGGTCCGACGTGCGCGACAACACGGATCTGGCAGGTCGCCCGCGCTTTGTGACGGCGCGGCTGGCACGATGACTCCCGTGAGCAAGCGGTACGACGCGGCCATCGACGCCGAACGCGAGGAAGGGATCTCCGCCGCCACCCTGGCGGTGCAGCGCGGAGAGCTGATCGTCATTCCCACCGACACCGTCTACGGGGTCGGCGCGGACGCATTCGACCCGGCCTCCGTGCGCCGGCTGCTGGCCGCGAAGGGACGCGGACGGGACATGCCCCCGCCGGTGCTGGTCTCGACCCCCACGACGCTCGACGCGCTCGCGGTCGGTGTCCCGCAGTACGCCCGCAAGCTGGTCGAGGAGCTGTGGCCCGGCCCGCTCACGCTGGTCTGCAAGCAGCAACCCTCCCTCCAGTGGGACCTCGGCGACACCCGCGGGACCGTGGCCGTGCGGATGCCCGACCACCCGGTCGCGCTGGAGGTGCTGGCACGGACCGGTCCGCTCGCGGTCAGCAGCGCGAACCGGACCGGGATGGCCGCGGCGACCGACGCCGACGCCGCCGAGTCGATGCTGGGGGAGTCCGTGGAGGTCTACCTCGACGGCGGGTCGACGCCCGGCCCGGTCCCCTCGACGATCGTGGACGCCACCGGCCCGACCGGTCGGGTGCTGCGCCAGGGCGCGGTGAGCCTGGACCGGCTCAACGAGGTCGTCGCTCCGCTGGGGGTCACGATCGTCGACGAGGGATAGCGGGCAGGCGTGCGTGAGTATCTGACCGTCTTCCTCGTGGCTGCGGTGGTCACCTACCTGCTCGGCGTGATCGCCCGCGAGGTGGCGCTGCGCACCGGCGCGGTGGCGAAGGTCCGAGACCGGGACGTGCACGCGGTGCCGATCCCGTACTTCGGCGGCCTGGCGATGCTGGGCGGGCTCGGTGCGGGCTACGTCGTGGCGCGCAACCTGCCGTTCCTCTCGCTCAGCGACGACCGGATCTTCCGCGACGCCGGCATCGTGCTCATCGCGGGGGCGCTGATCTGCGCCGTGGGGGTGCTCGACGACCTGCTCGAGCTCGACGCGCTCACCAAGCTCGGCGGGCAGGTGCTCGCGGCCGGGTTCCTGGTGTTCTTCGGGGTGCAGTTCTACACGCTCCAGCTGCCCGGCGGTTCCCAGTTCTCGCTCGACTCCGGGCAGGCCGCGCTGATCACCGTCGTCGTGGTCGTGACCACCGTGAACGCTGTCAACTTCGTCGACGGTCTCGACGGGCTTGCGGCGGGGGTGGTCGGCATCGGGGCGGTGGCGTTCTTCCTGTTCTCCTACCAGCTCGCCGACGCCAACGGCGAGACGCTGGCGATCACCGCGGCGCTGCTGACCGCCGCGCTCGGGGGTGCCTGCGCCGGCTTCCTGCCGCACAACTTCTTCCCGGCCCGGATGTTCATGGGGGACTCCGGGTCGATGCTGATCGGCCTGGTGCTCGCCGGGTCCGCGCTCACCCTCACCGGCCAGTTCGCCGCGGTCGACCTCAGTCGCGGCGTGGCCGGCGGGGACGCGAGCCTGCTGCCGGCGTTCCTGCCGTTCCTGCTGCCGATCTCCATCCTGATCGTGCCGTTCGTCGACCTGGTCCTGGCGGTGGTACGGCGGACCCGGGCCGGCCGCTCGCCCTTCGCCCCCGACAAGGAGCACCTGCACCACCGGCTGCTCGAGATCGGCCACTCGCACCGACGAGCGGTGCTGATCATGTGGCTGTGGGCAGGGCTGATCGCCTTCGGGGTGGTCCTGGCCAGCCTGTACGCCAGCCGGGTCACCACGGCCGTGCTGGTGGTCTGGGTCGCCCTTACCACGACGCTGACCTTCCTCGTGCCGCGCTACCACCGGTCGGGGGACGGCCTCACCTGACCGGCCGTCCGCCCCCGGCGGTAGACCGCTGATTTCCTCGCCAGTAGGACTTTGTGCTAACTTTCACAAGCGTAGGGAGGCTCCCTCCGAAACGGACATTTCCTCCCGCCGAGCACGAGCCCCGCCACGACAGAACGGCCGCCACCATGACGACCGCCAGCCCCGGCCACCCGCCGAACCGACGGAGCACGGGAGTGCTCGGTCCGCTGGCGTCGACGGGTCTCGTCGGCCTCCTGGCCGTGGGGCTCGGTGCCCTGGTCGCCGGCTCGTCCGCCGCGGTAGGCGCCGGCATCGGCGTCGCCATGGTCTGCCTCTTCTTCGCCGCCGGCGCCGTCGTGCTCGGTGTCGTGGCCATGATCGCCCCCGCCATGTCGCTGCTGGTCGCGCTGCTGACCTACACGCTCAAGGTGGTGCTGATGGGTCTGGTGTTCGTCGGCCTCAGCCGCAGCGGAGCGCTCGAGGAGAGCGTGGACCCGCGCTGGCTCGGTGGCACCGTGATCGTGTGCACGCTCGTGTGGCTGGCGACCCAGATCACAGTCTCGATGCGCGTGCGACAGCCGTTGTACGACCTGCCTTCCGAGGGGCAGGAGGCGAGTGTTCGATGACCATCTCTGGCTGCTATTGTCCGGTGCGCGATGACTCAGCAGAATCCGCAGTCACAACCCGGCGCAGATTCCCCCAAAGGCGATCCCTGGCATGCGTTCGGGTACCTCGTCTCCGGCGTGGCGGTCTACGGGTTCGTGGGCTGGCTCGCGGACCGGTGGCTCGGGACCTCGTTCCTGGTCGTGCTCGGGATCTTGCTGGGCGCCGGCTTCGGGCTCTACATGACCTGGGTCCGGTTCAACCGCCCGGACGAGACGCAGTCGAAGCAGCAGGAGAAGAACTAGTGCAGGAGAAGAAGTGAGCTTTACTCTGAGCGCCGCCGCTCCGTCCGTCGAGGAGTTCACCCCTCCGGGTCCCGGCGACTTCAACCTGCCGCCGATCGGCCCGCACAGCGAGTTCGAGTTCCTCGGGCAGTCGATGTACCTCGGCGTCACCAAGCCGATGATCCAGATCGTCCTTGCCGCGGCGCTGGTCTTCTGGTTCCTCTACGCGGCCTCGAAGCAGCGCGCGATGGTCCCTGGCAAGCTCCAGTACGCCGGTGAGGGTGCCTACGGCTTCGTCCGCAACAGCATCGGCCGCGACATCATCGGCAGCCAGGACTTCATGCGGTTCGTGCCGTACCTCGTGGCGCTGTTCCTCTTCATCCTGCTGAACAACTTCTTCGGCTCGATCCCGTTCATCCAGTTCCCGACGTTCTCCCGGTCGGGCATGGTCTACGGGCTCGCGGCACTCAGCTGGGTCGTCTACAACGCGGTCGGCATCAAGAAGCACGGCTTCGTCGGCTACTTCAAGCTCCAGAGCGTGCCGGCCGGCATCAAGGGCCCGATGCTGCTCCTTCTCGTGCCGCTCGAGTTCATGTCGAACATCCTGGTCCGGCCGGTCACGCTGGCCCTCCGTCTCTTCGCGAACATGCTCGCCGGCCACCTCCTGCTCATCCTGTTCGCGCTCGGTGGTGAGTACCTTCTGCTGCACGGCGCGACCCTGGTCAAGCCTGTCGGCATCCTGGCCTGGCTGCTCTTCATCGCGATCAGCTTCCTCGAGCTGCTGATCCAGTTCCTGCAGGCGTACGTGTTCGTCCTGCTGAACGCCATGTACATCTCGGGTGCTCTCGCTGACGAGCACTGAGAGAAGCACGACCCGTCACACCCAGTAGAAACAACCGAAAGGAAGAAGCCGTGGAAGGCTCCCTCAACATGGTCGGTTACGGCCTCGCTGCTGTCGGCCCCGGTGTCGGTATCGGTCTGATCTTCGCCGCCTACATCAACGGTGTCGCCCGTCAGCCCGAGGCGCAGAGCCGCCTGCAGTCGATCGCGATCCTGGGCTTCGCCCTCGCCGAGGCGCTTGCCATCATCGGTATCGCCCTCGCGTTCGTGCTCTGAGACCCGCCCATCAGCACTGACGAAGGACCACGCCCATGAACTCGATCACCCTTGCGGCAGGGGAAGAGCTGAACCCGCTCATCCCGCACCCGGTGGAGATCGTCCTCTCGCTGGTCGTCTTCGGTCTGCTCCTGTTCGCCGTCAAGAAGTTCGTCGTACCGAACTTCGAGAAGACCTTCGCCGACCGGACGGCCGCCATCGAGGGCGGCCTCCAGGCGGCCGAGACCAAGCAGGCCGAGGCCGACGCCAAGCTGGCCGAGCTCACCCGGCAGCTCAGCGAGGCGCGTCACGAGGCTGCCCGGATCCGCGAGGAAGCTCGCGAGCAGGGCGCGACGATCGTGGC
>DATIBI010000276.1:0-34878 GCA_035457605.1 Nocardioidaceae bacterium | reverse complement strand
GCTCACCGGTCTCGCGGTCGCGTTCTACGGACTCTCCCGGCACCTGGCCGCGCTCGGCTGGGTGGCGCTGGTCGGCTGCATCGTCCTCGGTGAGTTCGGCCCGGTGATGGACCTGCCGACCTGGACTTGGGACCTCTCCCCGTTCACCCACGTGCCGACGCTGCCGGGTGGCGAGGTGCAGGCGGCTCCGCTGCTGTGGCTGACCCTGGTGGCCGCCGGGCTGGTCACGCTCGGCCTGGCCAGGCTCCGGGTCCGCGACCTGCTGCCGGACTGACGCGCGGGCGCCTCGTCCTGCCCCTCGACAGGGCCCACAGCCCGTCAGTTGAGGACGACGAATCCGGCGGTCAGCGCGGTCGCGAACAGCACCCAGCCCAGGTACGGCGCGAGCAGCCCGCTCGCCACCGGGTCGACCCGCCAGGCCTTCACCACGAGCACCGCCACCACCACGTCGAGCACGAGGATGTCGACGAGCCCGGCCTCCAGCCAGCGGGCGGCGAAGAACAGCGGGGTCCACAGCAGGTTCAGCCCGAGCTGCAGCCACCACAGCCGCAGCAGCGTCCGGACCTGTTCCGGCGCGACGTCCCGCAGCCGCGAGATCCGCCAGGCCGCGACCGCCATGGCCACGTAGAGCGTCGTCCACACCGGCCCGAACAGGGCTCCGGGTGGGGTGAAGAACGGCTTGTCCGCCTGGTCGTACCACCCGTCGGCTCCCTGCCCCGCAGCGGTGGCCAGACCGCCCAGGGACGCCACCGCCGTGACCGCGGCGAGGTAGACCAGCATCGCCGGCAGCGGGCGACGGGTCAGCTGAAGGGTCTGGACCGCCATGGGACTCACGGTAGCGGCGTCCCGTCGCGGTGCAGCCAGGCCAGCAGGTCCGGTGGCGCGAGAGCGGCTGCCCGGGCGACGTACCTGTCCCACTCCTGCGGCGACAGCAGCTCCCGACCGGCACCTGACCGGCCGCCTCGGAAGAACGCCCGCCGGTCCCGGAGCACCCCCAGGGTGTCCGGGGCGAGGACCTCGGCACGGTCGCGCATGCTGGCGAACGAGGCCGCCCCGACCAGCTCCGGCCACCGTTCGGTCGGCACGTCGAGCCCGAGCGCGGCCGCGAGCCGGTACATCTGCCCGCCCAGGTCCTCGCGGAGGTCGTCGTAGTGCACGAGCACGACGTTCTGCTCGTGCCGCCTCGACCACGCGTCGGCGAGGTGGTGCAGCACGCCCGGGAGCGAGTCCATCTGCGCGGTGGGGGTGGTCTCCCGGTCGACCCACGCCAGCAGCCACTCGCGCGGCCCCGGCCGCGAGGCGGGTGGACCTGCCGGCTCCGGGGCGCCGGTGAGCTCGCGCAGCCGGGCCCGGTCGATGTTGCCGCCCTGGTGGTACAGCGAGACCGCCAGGTCCAGCGGGTGCCGGGCCACCACCACGAAGGTGGCCCGCGGGTCCAGCGGCAGACCGTCGAGCGGGGTGTGGGTCTTCACGAAGCGACGGTGCCGCTGCGCCTGCAGCCGGTCGACGACGGTGTCGCGGGGCTCGATCTCGTGGTCCAGCCACGGCGACAGCTCGGCCAGCGGGGCGGGCAGGTCGGGGGTCTGGAACACCAGCAGCGCGCAGATCATCTGCATCCACGTGGTCCCGCTCTTGGAGCGGGTGCTGATCACGATGTCGCCCTCGCGGAACGGGAAGCCGCGCCAGCGGGCGCTGTCCTCGTCGGCGGACCGGTAACGGATCGGAGCATCGGGCACGCCCGCACGTTAGCGCCCACCGGGGATGGGAAGTCTCACACCACGGCCCCGTCCGTGCCCGGCGGGCAGGGCCTAGACTCCGCTAGAACCGACGGATCGAACCAAGCCAGGAGCACGCGTGTCCGGTAGTCCCGAAGTCAAGCCGCTGCAGAAGGTCCTCATCGCCAACCGTGGCGAGATCGCGGTCCGTGTGGTCCGCGCCTGCAAGGACGCCGGGATCGGCAGCGTGGCCGTCTACGCCGACCCCGACCGCGACGCGCTGTTCGTGCGGCTCGCGGACGAGGCGCACAGCCTGGGCGGCGCCACCCCCGGGGACTCCTACCTGTCGATCGAGAAGATCATCGACGTCGCCAAGCGCAGCGGCGCGGACTCGGTGCACCCCGGCTACGGCTTCCTGGCCGAGAACTCCGAGTTCGCCCAGGCAGTGATCGACGCCGGGCTGGTGTGGATCGGCCCGCCGCCGGCCGCGATCGACGCGCTCGGCGACAAGGTCCAGGCCCGCCACATCGCGCAGAAGGTCGGCGCCCCGCTCGTCGCCGGCACCCCCGACCCGGTCGAGGACGCCGACGAGGTGGTCGCGTTCGCCCGCGAGCACGGCCTCCCGATCGCGATCAAGGCGGCGTTCGGCGGCGGCGGCCGCGGGCTGAAGGTGGCCCGCAAGGAGGAGGAGGTCGCCGAGCTCTACGAGTCCGCGGTGCGCGAGGCGGTCACCGCCTTCGGCCGGGGCGAGTGCTTCGTCGAGCGCTACCTCGACCGCCCGAGGCACGTGGAGACCCAGTGCCTGGCCGACCGGCACGGCAACGTCGTGGTGGTCTCCACCCGGGACTGCTCGCTGCAGCGGCGGCACCAGAAGCTGGTCGAGGAGGCGCCTGCCCCCTTCCTCTCCGACGAGCAGATGAAGACCCTCTACGACTCCTCCAAGGCGATCCTCAAGGAGGCCGGCTACGTCGGCGCCGGCACCTGCGAGTTCCTCGTCGGCCAGGACGGCACCATCTCCTTCCTCGAGGTCAACACCCGGCTCCAGGTCGAGCACCCGGTCACCGAGGAGGTCACCGGCATCGACCTGGTCCGCGAGATGTTCCGGATCGCCGCCGGCGAGGAGCTCGGCTACGACGACCCCGTGGTCGAGGGCCACTCGATCGAGTTCCGGATCAACGCCGAGGACGGCGGACGCAACTTCATGCCCGCGCCCGGCACGCTCACCCGCTGGCACCAGCCCTCCGGGCCCGGCATCCGCGTCGACGGCGGCTACGACCAGGGCGAGACGGTCCCCGGCTCGTTCGACTCCCTCGTCGCCAAGCTGATCGTGTCCGGCCGGGACCGCACCCAGGCGCTGGAGCGCTCCCGCCGCGCCCTCGACGAGTTCGTGGTCGAGGGGATGCCCACGGTGATCCCGTTCCACCGGGCCGTCGTCGACGACCCCGCGTTCATCGGTGACGGCGAGAAGTTCGCGGTCTACACGTCCTGGATCGAGACCGACTTCGACAACCAGATCCCGCCCTACGACGGCGAGGCCGAGGCCGGCGACCCGCAGGAGCGGCACGCGGTCACCGTCGAGGTCGGCGGCAGGCGGCTCGAGGTGGTCCTCCCCGCCGGGTTCGGGGCGGGTACGGCGGCCCCGGCCGGCGGCGCACGCAAGCCCAAGCGGGAGCGTGGCAAGAAGGCCGGTTCCGCGGTCAGCGGGGACTCGCTGACCTCGCCGATGCAGGGAACCATCGTGAAGGTCGCAGTCGAGGAGGGCCAGGAGGTCGCCGAGGGCGACATGATCGTGGTCCTCGAGGCGATGAAGATGGAGCAGCCGCTGAACGCGCACAAGGCCGGCACCGTCACCGGGCTCGAGGCCGAGCTGGGCGCCTCGGTGACCAGCGGCGCGGTGATCTGCGAGATCAAGGACTGACCGGTCCGCCCACGTCGCGAGACCTCGGTCCCACGATCCGGGAAGGCGCACTAGCCTCGTGCCATGTTCTCCAAGGTTCTGGTCGCCAACCGAGGCGAGATCGCCATCCGCGCGTTCCGCGCCGCCTACGAGCTCGGGGCACAGACCGTCGCGGTCTTCCCCCACGAGGACCGCGGCTCTGAGCACCGCCTGAAGGCCGACGAGGCCTACGAGATCGGCGAGCGCGGCCACCCGGTCCGCGCCTACCTCGACCCCGACGTGATCGTGGCGACCGCGGTGAAGGCCGGCGCGGACGCGATCTACCCCGGCTACGGCTTCTTGTCGGAGAACCCGCACCTGGCCGAGGCCTGCGCGAACGCCGGGATCACCTTCATCGGCCCCTCGGCCGACGTGCTCACGCTGACCGGCAACAAGGCGCGCGCGATCGCCGCGGCGAAGGCGGCCGGCGTGCCCACCCTGGCCTCGGTCGAGCCGACCACGGACGTGGACGCGCTGCTCGAGAGCGCGAAGGACCTGCCCTACCCGCTGTTCGTCAAGGCGGTGGCCGGCGGCGGTGGTCGTGGCATGCGCCGGGTGGACGCGGAGAAGGACCTGCGCGATGCGGTCGAGACCTGCATGCGCGAGGCCGAGGGCGCCTTCGGCGACCCGACCGTGTTCATCGAGCAGGCGGTCGTGGACCCCCGGCACATCGAGGTGCAGATCCTCTCGGACGGCACCGGCGGCGACGACGGCGTCATCCACCTCTACGAGCGGGACTGTTCGGTGCAGCGCCGGCACCAGAAGGTCGTCGAGATCGCGCCCGCGCCGAACCTCGACCCGGACTTGCGGGCGCGGATCTGCGCCGACGCCGTGCGGTTCGCGAGGGAGATCGGCTACCGCAACGCGGGCACCGTCGAGTTCCTGCTCGACCCCGACGGCAACTACGTGTTCATCGAGATGAACCCGCGGATCCAGGTCGAGCACACCGTGACCGAGGAGATCACCGACGTCGACCTGGTGCAGTCGCAGATGCGGATCGCCTCCGGCGAGACGCTGGCCGACCTCGGGCTCACCCAGGACTCGATCGTCCCGCACGGCGCGGCGCTGCAGTGCCGGATCACCACCGAGGACCCGGCCAACGGGTTCCGCCCGGACACCGGCAAGATCACCACCTACCGCTCCCCCGGCGGCGCCGGCATCCGGCTCGACGGCGGCACCACCTACACCGGCGCCGAGGTCAGCGCACACTTCGACTCGATGCTGACCAAGCTCACCTGCCGCGGCCGCACGTTCGACCTCGCCGTGGAGCGCGCGGCCCGAGCGGTCGCGGAGTTCCGGATCCGCGGTGTGTCCACGAACATCCCGTTCCTGCAGGCGGTCCTCGACGACCCGGACTTCCGGGCCGGCCGGCTGACCACCTCGTTCATCGAGGACCACCCGCACCTGCTCACCGCGCGCTCGTCGGCCGACCGCGGCACCAAGCTGCTGAACTACCTCGCCGACGTCACCGTGAACAAGCCGTACGGCGCCGCGCCGGTCTCGGTGGACCCGGTCTCCAAGCTTCCCGAGCTCGACCTGGCCGTGCCCGCGCCGGACGGCACCCGGCAGCTGCTACTGAGCGCCGGGCCGGAGGAGTTCGCCCGCCGGCTGCGGTCGCAGGACGCGGTCGCGGTCACCGACACCACGTTCCGCGACGCCCACCAGTCGCTGCTCGCGACCCGGGTCCGGACCCGCGACCTGATCTCGGTGGCCGGGCACGTCGCCCGGATGACGCCGAACCTGTGGAGCCTGGAGGCCTGGGGCGGGGCGACCTACGACGTGGGGCTGCGGTTCCTGTCCGAGGACCCGTGGGAGCGGCTGGCGGCGCTGCGCCAGGCGGTGCCGAACATCTGCCTGCAGATGCTGCTGCGAGGTCGGAACACCGTCGGCTACACGCCGTACCCCACCGACGTCACCCACGCCTTCGTGCAGGAGGCGGCCGCGACCGGGATCGACGTGTTCCGGATCTTCGACGCGCTCAACGACGTGGAGCAGATGCGGCCGGCGATCGAGGCGGTCCGGGAGACCGGTACGACGGTCGCCGAGGTGGCGCTGTGCTACACCGGCGACCTCTCCGACCCCGACGAGAAGCTCTACACCCTCGACTACTACCTGCGGCTGGCCGAGCGGATCGTCGATGCGGGCGCGCACGTGCTGGCGATCAAGGACATGGCCGGCCTGCTGCGCGCCCCTGCCGCGCGGACGCTGGTCTCGGCGCTGCGCGAGCGCTTCGACCTGCCCGTGCACCTGCACACCCACGACACCCCCGGCGGCCAGCTCGCCACCCTGCTCGCCGCGATCGACGCGGGCGTCGACGCGGTGGACGCGGCGTGCGCGGCCATGGCCGGTACGACGAGCCAGCCGGCGCTCTCGGCGCTCGTCGCCACCACCGACCACTCCGAGCGGGAGACCGGGCTGGACCTGCAGGCGGTGTGCGACCTCGAGCCCTACTGGGAGGCCACCCGGCGGGTCTACGCCCCGTTCGAGGCCGGCCTGCCGTCCCCGACCGGTCGGGTCTACACCCACGAGATCCCCGGTGGGCAGCTGTCCAACCTGCGGCAGCAGGCGATCGCGCTCGGCCTCGGCGAGAAGTTCGAGCAGATCGAGGACATGTACGCCGCGGCCAACGACATCCTCGGCAACATCGTCAAGGTCACCCCTTCGTCGAAGGTGGTCGGTGACCTGGCGCTGCACCTGGTCGCGGTCGGTGCGGACCCTGCGGAGTTCGCCGCCGAGCCGGGCAAGTTCGACGTCCCCGACTCGGTGATCGGCTTCCTCTCCGGCGACCTGGGCGACCCGCCCGGCGGGTGGCCGGAGCCGTTCCGGACCAAGGCGCTGGAGGGCCGCAAGGTCAGGCCGGCGGTCTCCGAGCTCACCGACGAGGACCGCGCGGGGCTCGCCCAGGACCGGCGGGCCACGCTGAACCGGCTGCTCTTTCCCGGACCCACCAAGGACTTCGCCGAGTCCCGGGAGAAGTACTCCAACCTCGCGGTGCTGCCGACCACGAACTACCTCTACGGCATGGAGCCGGGCAGGGAGTACGAGGTCGACCTCGAGGAGGGCAAGCGGCTGCTGCTCGGCGTGCAGGCGGTCAGCGAGGCCGACGAGCGCGGCATCCGGACCGTGATGTGCACGATCAACGGCCAGCTGCGGCCGATCAACGTGCGTGACCGGTCGGTGGCCTCCGACGTACCCGCCCAGGAGAAGGCCGACCCCGGCAAGCCCGGGCACGTGGCCGCTCCGTTCGACGGGGTCGTCTCGATCGTCGTGGAGCAGGGGGCCAAGGTGTCCGCCGGCGACACCGTGGCGACCATCGAGGCGATGAAGATGGAGGCCTCGATCACCGCGCCCGCCGACGGCGCCGTCGAGCGGCTCGCGCTCGACGGCACCCAGCAGGTCGAGGGCGGCGACCTCGTGCTGGTGCTGACGACCGGCTGAGGACGGCAGGGGCGGGGCCGGTCGGACCGGCTCCGCCCGGTCACACCGGGTCACGCTCGGTCATGCCGGGTCACGCTCGCCCGGCCACCATGGGTCTGCGTCAGCGGTTGCGGCGGACCACCGTCTTGCCGGAGGACCTGAACCAGCGGATGTAGCCGTGCTCGAAGTCCACCCGCTCGCCGTCCCGGACCGCCCGGTTGGTGCCGGTCGGCCAGCCCAGGCCGGACCGGAGCTCGCCCTCGGTCACGTAGCGCTTGGCGACGGGGCCGCTGACCAGGACGGTGCCGATCCGCTCCAGCGAGTAGATCCCGCCGCCCACGAACAGCGCCCGGGTGCCCGCGCGCTTGGGGCGGACCGCGGTCCTGGGCAGGCCGAGCCTCGACGACGGGCCTCCCGCCTTCTGGTAGCGCCGCAGGACCGGCCCGTACAGCTCGCGGGGACCAGTGGGCCTGGAGTAGAAGATCCGGCCGCGCTCGAACCGCTGCGCGGACCCGCTGCGCACCGGGTACTCCGCGCCGCGGACCGTGCCCAGCGGCGACTTCGTGCCGCCGATGCGCTGCCAGCGGTTCATGATCGGCGTCGGGTCGATGGTGAACCACGTGGACCGGAGCCCCACGGCCCAGCGGAAGTCGTCACCGGTCATGGTCGCGCTGCCCGTGCTGCCGCGGAGCACCAGCGTGCCGACCCGGCCCTGCCACTCGCCGTTGCCGTCGCGGGTGGTGACCTCGATCCGGGTCAGCGTCCCGATCTTCGGGTAGCGGCGCTCGAGCCGGGCGGCGTCGACCTTCGTCGTCCAGCTGTGGACCGGGTTCCCGGCCCAGCCGTCGTAGGGGTCCTCCTTCGCCGGCAAGTAGGGCACGCTCCCGCGGGAGGTCCAGCCGCCGCTGCTGGAGGAGAACTGGGTGAACGCAGCCTTGCCGTCATAGGTGAGGATCTGCCGCGCCGTGGCCCGCACCGCCCGGTTGCTGCGGGCGTCCTCGGCGGAGACACCGCCGTAGACCTGGCAGGCCGTGGTGTCACAGATCTGGTAGTAGCGCGAGGGGTACTGAGCGCGCGAGTAGGTGGCGTAGGTGCGCGCGGCGATCGACTGGGCCTTGACCGCCTCGGGGTGCCAGGAGGCGGGCATCTCGTAGGGCACGACGCCCATGACGTACTGGTCCATGGTGAGCACGTTCACGGTGTCCCGGGCCGTGGAGCCGGAGGACGGGCGGGCGGCGCGCAGCACCCCGCGGTAGGTGCGCCACCCGGACGGCGTGGAAAGCCGGATCGGGGTGCGTGCGAAAAACTCGCCATCGCCGCTGAGCGCGACATTTCCGCCCGGCCGGAATCGCCGCCACCGGTCGGTGTACTTCTCCACGACGGTCTTCTTGTCCCGGACCGTCAGCCGCCACTGCTTGATCGCCGGGCGCACCGGCAACTGGTAGGTGGTCCTGGTGCCGAGGTCGCGCACGGAGAGCCCGTCGGCCACCCCCACCACCACGTCGTCGCTGGTGTCGGCGGTGATGAGCACGCGCACCTTCCCGCGGACCTGCGACCACGAGGTCCCCGGGTAGTAGAAGTCGACGATGTCCTTGTAGGACTTGCCCTCCTGGGCCGCGCCTTGGGCGCCGTACTGCGACATCCCGTGGCCGTGGCCGTACCCGTGGCCGCGCACGACGATCTGCTTGTCGACCGGGACCCAGTAGGTCTGGTCGGTCGTCACCCCCGTGGCCGGGCCTGCCCCGAGCACCGCGGGAACCGTCGCTGCGACCAGACCGGCGAGCGCGGTCAGGCCCGCTACGCCTCGTGCTCTCATCAGGGTCTCCTCGCCCGACATCAAGGGAGTTGCAAATGTGAAACATGGTGCTCGAGTGACACGGAATTATGCACACAATGAATAGACCGGTGTCCAAGGAACAAATGGATTCCCGAATAGCACCGGAAGAATTACACGGGTGTGATTAATCGGTATTTCCTGCGCAACTCGCACTGCCGGCTCGGACCGCCTGACTAGGCTGGACGCATGGAGCTGCTGATCGTGCTCGCGGTGATCGCCGGAGCGATCTTCCTGGCGTCCGCGGCGTCACGGAACAACCAGCGCAAGGCGCTCGAGAGCCGGCGAGCCGCGGAGCTCGCCGCCGTGCGCAAGGTCGCCGACGAGGACGTCACCCGGTTCGGCGAGGAGCTGCAGGAGCTCCACGTGGAGATGCTCGTGACCTCGCTGGACCAGCCGATGCGCCAGGACTACCAGCGGGCGCTGGACTCCTACGAGCGGGCCAAGGAGGTCCTGGCGCAGGTCGGCAGCCCCGAGGACATCAAGCACGTCACCGAGGCGCTCGAGGACGGCCGCTACGCCGCTGCCTGCGTGATCGCCCGGCGCGACGACGCGCCACTGCCGGTCCGTCGTCCCCCGTGCTTCTTCAACCCCGCGCACGGCCCGAGCACCACCGACGTGGAGTGGGCACCGCCGGGTGGCGTGCCGCGCCAGGTCCCGGTGTGCGCCGCCGACGCGGACCGGGTCGCGCAGGGCGCGGAGCCCGACATCCGGCTGGTGCCGCAGGGCTACCGGCGGGTCCCCTACTGGCAGGCCGGACCGGCCTACTCGCCGTGGGCAACCGGCTACTTCGGCGCCTACGCGGCCTCCAACCTGTTGCCCACCTTCTTGCTGGTCACCCTGCTCTCCCCCACCTGGGACGGCGGCGCGGTCGAGGGCGGGGACACCGACTTCGGCGCCGGTGACGGTGGTGGTGACGCCGGTGCTGACGGAGGCGGTGGCGGTGACGCCGGTGGTGACGCCGGTGGGTACGACGGCGGGGACGCCGGCGGCTACGACAGCGGCGGCTACGACGGCGGGTTCGGTGGTGGCTTCGACGGTGGTGGCTTCGACGGCGGGTTCGGAGGGTTCGACGGCGGCGGGTTCTGAGCGACCGCTCGCCGCCTCACGGAGACACCAGGAACACGACCCCGGCACGCACGCGTGACGCCCGCGTGTCGCCCCTGCGACGTGCAGTGTGCCGGGCCGGGTGCCGGGCCGGGTGCAGGGCCGGGTGCCGGGCCACGCCCGGGTCACGCTCAGGCGTGGTAGCGGTGCAGCCGGCGCGCGGCCTCGGCGACCGAGCCGCTCATCGACGGGTAGACGGTGAACGCCTGGGCGAGCTGGTCCGCGGTGAGGTTCTCGGCCACTGCGATCGCCACCGGGTGGATGAGCTCGCTGGCCCGCGGGCCGACCACGACCCCGCCGACCACGATCCCGGTGCCGGGCCGGCAGAACAGCTTCACGAACCCGTCGCGGACGCCCTGCATCTTCGCCCGCGGGTTGCCCGACAGCCCGAGCATCACGTGCTCCACCTGGATCTCGCCGGCGTCGACGGCGTTCTGCGACCAGCCCACCGTCGCGATCTCGGGAGCGGTGAACACGTTCGCGGACACGGTCTTGAGGTCCAGCGGGGCGACGGCGTCGCCGAGGAAGTGCCACATCGCGATCCGGCCCTGCATCGCCGCGACCGAGGCGAGCATGAAGATGCCGGTGCAGTCCCCGGCGGCGTACACGCCCCGGGCCGAGGTGCGCGAGACCCGGTCGACGTTGATGAACCCGCCGTCCTTGAGGGTCACCCCGGCCTCCTCGAGACCGATGCCCTGCGTGTTCGGGACCGACCCGAGCGCGAGCAGGCAGTGCGAGCCCTCGACGGTCCGGCCGTCGGTCAGCGTCACGGTGACCTTGTCGCCGTCGCGGGTCACCGACTCCATCCGGGACTTCGACAGCACGGTCATGCCGCGCCGCGCGAAGACCCCTTCGAGGACCTCGGCGGCATCGGCGTCCTCGCCGGGCAGCACCCGGTCCCGGCTGGAGACCAGCACCACGTCCACGCCCAGGGAGTTGTACGCGCTGGCGAACTCGGCGCCGGTGACACCGGACCCGACGACGATCATCCGCTCGGGCGCCTCGTCGAGGTCGTAGACCTGCTCCCAGGTGAGGATCCGCTCCCCGTCCGGCTGCGCCGTGGGCAGCGTGCGCGGGCTCGCGCCGGTGGCGACCAGCACGGCGTCGGCCTCGAAGGTCTCCTCGCCGCCGTCGGGCAGGTTCGCGACGACCCGGGAGGGTCCGTCGAGCCGGCCACGGCCGCGCACCACGCGCACGTTCTCGCGGGTGAGCCGGCGCTCGATGTCCGCGCTCTGCGCCTGGGCGAGCGCCTTGACCCGCTCGTTGACCCGGCCGAGGTCCACCGTGACCTGCCCCCCGGTGGGGCCGGTGCCCAGGTTGATGCCGAGCTCGTCGGCCTCCTCCATCTCCGCCATCAGCTCGGCGGTGGCGATGAGGGTTTTGCTGGGCACGCAGTCGGTGAGCACGGCGGAGCCGCCGAGGCCGTCGGAGTCGACGACCGTGACGTCCGCGCCCAGCTGCGCGGCCACCAGCGCAGACTCGTAGCCACCAGGTCCGCCGCCGACGATCACCACTCGATTCACGCGGCACATTCTTCCATCCCGGACTCCCCCGGCCTCTGGCGGGCCGAACCGCCCCCGGTGGCGATACCCTCCTGTGTCGTGCCCCTCTACGCCGCCTACGGATCGAACCTGGATCCCGCCCGGATGGCAGACCGCTGCCCCCACTCGCCGCTGCGCAGCACCGGCTGGCTGACCGGCTGGCGGCTGACCTTCGGCGGTGAGGAGCTCGGCTGGGACGGCGCCCTGGCCACGATCGTCCAGGACCCGCTCGAGCAGGTCTTCGTCGCCCTCTACGACGTCACCGACGAGGACGCCGGTCTCCTCGACGGCTGGGAGAGCGCCGACTCCGGTCTGTACCGCAAGACCAAGGTCCGCGTCTCCACCATGGCCGGCGAGCTGGTGGCCTGGACCTACGTGCTCGACGCCTACGAGGGCGGGCTCCCCTCGGCCAGCTACCTCGGCGTGCTCGCGGAGGCGGCGGAGGCGGCCGACGCACCCGCGGACTACGTGGCCTCGCTGCGCGAGCGCCCGTGCCGCTCCAGCGGGTTGTGAGCCCCGCCGGCGGCACCGGCTACGCTGCCGCCCGTGAGCACTGACACCACCCCCCAGCACCTCGCGGCCGAGGCCGCTGACCGTCTCCGTGCGCTGACCGGCGTCGACCGGCACGACATCGCCCTGGTGATGGGCTCGGGGTGGCTGCCCGCGGTCGACGCGCTCGGCGAGGCGACCGCCGAGGTGAGCACGACCGACCTGCCCGGGTTCGCACCCCCCGCGGTGGAGGGGCACGCCGGCAAGATCCGGTCCGTGCGCGCCGGCGACCGGAACCTGCTGGTGTTCCTCGGCCGCACGCACTTCTACGAGGGCCTCGGTGTCCGCGCCGTCGTGCACGGTGTCCGGATGGCTGCGGCGGCCGGGTGCCGGGTGGCCGTGCTCACCAACGGCTGCGGCGGCCTCGACGAGTCCTGGCAGCCCGGTACACCGGTGCTGATCCGCGACCACATCAACCTGACCGCCACCTCGCCGATCGAGGGGGCCAACTTCGTCGACCTCACCGACCTCTACAGCAGCCGGCTCCGCGCCCTGTGCAAGGAGGTCGAGCCGACCCTCGACGAGGGGGTCTACGTCCAGTTCCCCGGCCCGCACTACGAGACGCCCGCGGAGATCGGGATGGTCCGCGCCATCGGCGGCGACCTGGTCGGCATGTCCACCACCCTCGAGGCGATCGCCGCCCGCGAGGCCGGCCTGGAGGTCCTCGGCATCTCGCTGGTCACCAACCTCGCCGCCGGCATCACCGGCGAGCCGCTGAACCACGAGGAGGTGCTCGAGGCCGGGAAGGCCGCGGCCACCCGGATGGGCGGGCTGCTCGGCGCCATCGTCCCGAAGATCTGAGGCGACAGCGGTGCGCATCCTCGTCACCGGCGCCGCCGGCAGCATCGGCAGTGTCGTCTGCGACGGCCTGGTGGAGCGCGGCCACGCGGTCGCCGGCCTCGACCTCGTCGCCGAGCCGGAGGGCTTCCCCGGCCCGTGGGTCACCGCGGACTGCGCCGACCCCGACGCGGTCGACGCGGCGTTCGCGCAGCTCGCCCACGACGGCGCGCTCGACGCGGTGGTGCACCTGGCCGGGATCCCCGACGAGGCGTCCCTGCCGGAGATCCTCACCTCGCACGTGGTCACGACGGCGGCGCTGCTCGACGCGATGGTCGGACACGGCGTGACCCGGATCGTCTACGCCAGCAGCAACCACGCCGTCGGCAGGACTCCGCGCACCGACCTCCTCGACACCGGCACCGCTGGCCGCCCGGACACCTTCTACGGCGTCGGCAAGGTGGCCGCGGAGGCGCTGCTCAGCCTCTACTGCGACCGCTACGGCATCGAGGCGGTCGCGACCCGCATCGGCAGCTTCCTGCCGCGTCCGGAGACCCGGCGACACCTGGCCACGTGGCTCTCCCACGACGACGCGGTCCGGATGGTCGAGGCCGGGCTGACCTGCACCGACCCAGGGTTCGCGGTGATCTACGGGATCTCGGCGAACAGCCGCGCGTGGTGGGACCTCGACGCCGGCCGGGCGCTCGGCTACGACCCGCGGGACGACGCGGAGGCGTACGCCGCCGAGGTGGAGTCCGCGCCGGAGACCGAGCAGGACCGGGTCGAGGCCGGCCATGTCGGCGGCCCGTTCGTCACCGAGAGGTTCTACCGGTCCGCGCTGCCGCGGTCCTGACCAGCCCGCGCCGTCCCGCGCGCATCATCTGCGCGTGGTTGAGGATCAGCACCGGCCTGGCCAGCCGCGCGGCCGCGCTCAGCACCGAGCCGGGCGTGGTCACCACCTGCTCGTAGGCCAGGTCCGCGCCGCCGGCTCCGGGCGCCAGGGTCCACCGGGACCAGCCGTCCAGGTCGCCCTCCAGCCGCGCCTCGAGCACCCCGGCGGCGCGGTCCTCGCGCACGGACGTGAGCACCAGGTCCAGCGTGTAGGGCAGAGCAGCCCGGCACAGCACCCGCGCCCGAGCGTCGTCGATCCGCGCCACCGCGCGCACCTGCGGCCACCAGGCCGGGTAGCCGGCGAGGTCGGCCAGCACGTCGTAGACCACCCCGACCGGGGCGGGGACGGCCCACCGGTGCGCGAACCGGTACTCCGGCGCGGTCACGGCAGCACCTCCTCGGTGAGGTCGAGGCGGGCGGCCATCCGTTCCAGGGCCAGGCCGGCCGCCCGTCGTACGTCCGGATGAGGGTCCTCCAGACCGGTCCGCACCGTCGCCACGTGCTCGGTGTCGCCGGCGCGCCCCAGGGCCCGCACCGCACAGGCGCGCACCCGGGGCAGCCGGTGCCCGGCCAGGTCCACCGCACCGTCGGCGGCGCCGGCGAGCTCGCGGGCGGCGGCCACCTTCAGGCACGTCTCCGCCGGCCGCCAGTGCTGGTCCTCCAGCCCGGCGACCACCGCGGGCTCCGCGCTGTCCCGCCACACGTGGAGCAGCCCGCGGGCACCCCAGGTCCGCGCCCAGTAGTCGGCCCACGTGCCCGCGAGCAGCCCGTGCGCGGGTCGGCCCGCGAGGTAGGGCAGCACCTGGGCGTGGTCGTGCGGGTCCTCGCCGCCCAGCAGGGCCACGCACTCCTCGACCGCCGCGGACTCGCCCAACCGGTAGGCGAGCTCGGCCACCAGCTCGCGGATCGGCGCGTCCAGGTCGGCCGGAGGCGGCAGCAGCGGGTGCATGCAGGCAACGCTAGCCTTCCGCCATGACCACGGCGCCCCCCGACGACACCGACGACACCGCCAACACCGACCTGCTCGACCGCGCCCGCGCCTGGGCCGCCGAGGACCCCGACGAGCAGACCCGGGCCGAGCTCGAGCAGCTGGTGAGCGAGGCCGCGGCCGAGCCGTCCGGTCCCGCGGCCACCGAGCTCGCGGACCGGTTCGCCGGGCGGCTGGAGTTTGGCACCGCCGGGCTGCGCGGGGCGCTCGGTGCCGGCCCGAACCGGATGAACCGCGTCGTGGTGATCCGCGCGGCGGCCGGGCTCGCCGCCTACCTGGCCAAGCACGGCGCCGGCCCCGAGGACAGCGTGGTGATCGGCTACGACGCCCGCCACAACTCCGACGTCTTCGCCCGGGACACCGCCGCGGTGATGCGCGGCGCCGGGCTGCGCGCGTTGGTGCTGCCCCGGCCCCTGCCGACCCCGGTCCTGGCCTACGCGATCCGCCGGCTCGGCTGTGTCGCCGGCGTGATGGTGACCGCCTCTCACAACCCGCCGCAGGACAACGGTTACAAGGTCTACCTCGGCGACGGCAGCCAGATCGTGCCTCCTGCGGACGCCGGCATCTCCGCGGAGATCGACGCCGTCGGCGCGCTCGCCTCGGTGCCGATGGGCAGCGGGTGGGAGGACCTCGACGACGGCATCGTCGACGCCTACGTCGCCGACATCCGCGACCTGGTGGACCCGGGCACCCCGCGCGACCTCACCACCGTCTACACGCCCCTGCACGGGGTCGGCGGGGAGACGGTCGCCCGGGTGCTGGAGGCGGCCGGCTTCCCCGCGCCGCACGTGGCCACGGCCCAGGCCGAGCCCGACCCCGACTTCCCGACCGTGACCTTCCCCAACCCCGAGGAGCCGGGGGCGATGGACCTGGCCATGGCGGCTGCCTCCGAGGTCGGGGCGGACGTGGTGCTGGCCAACGACCCCGATGCCGACCGGTGCGCGGTCGCGGTTCCCGGACCGCACGGCTGGCGAATGCTCCGCGGGGACGAGGTCGGTGTGCTGCTCGCGGACTTCCTGCTCCGCCGCGGGGTCCAGGGCGTCTACGCGACCACGATCGTGTCCTCGTCGCTGCTGGGGAAGATGGCCGCCGCGCACGGGCAGCCGTACCGCGAGACGCTGACCGGCTTCAAGTGGCTCGGGCGGGTCGACGGTCTGGCGTTCGGCTACGAGGAGGCGCTCGGCTACTGCGCCGCGCCCGGGCTGGTCCGCGACAAGGACGGGGTCTCCGCGCTGCTGCGGATGGCCGAGCTCGCGGCGTCGCTGAAGGCCGAGGGCCGGACCCTGGACGACCAGCTCGACGAGATCGCCCGCACCTACGGCCTGCACGCCACCGACCAGCTGTCGGTGCGGGTCACCGACCTCGCCCTGATCGGTGAGGCGATGCAGCGGCTGCGCGCGAACCCCCCTGCCTCCCTCGGCGGGCTGGAGGTGCTCGGCGTCGACGACCTCAACCTCGGCAGCGCCGACCTGCCGCCCACCGACGGGCTGCGGTTCCGGCTCGCCGAGGACGCCCGGGTCGTGGTGCGGCCCTCAGGCACGGAGCCCAAGATCAAGTGCTACCTCGAGGTCGTGGTGCCCGTGGGCGAGGAGCCCGTGGACGCCGCACGGATCGCCGCCGTCGGCCGGCTGGACGCGATCCGGACCGACCTCGCGCACGCCGCCGGGATCTGACCCGGCCCGGTCACACCAGCAGGCTGGCCGCGAACGCGGTCCCGGTCGCCGCGACCGCGACGATCTCCGGCCAGGCCCACGCGTGCCGGGGAGGCTGGTCCGTCGTACCCCTGCGGCGGGCGTCCTCGGCCAGCCCCTCGATCCGGGTGACCACGAACGTCTCGTAGTCCATCGCGCTCTGGTCCGGGAGCGCCGGCGTCGAGCCCTCGCGGTAGGACTCCAGGCGGTCGAAACCGAGCAGCGAGGCCGGGCCGGGGCTCTTCATGCGCGCCATCGACCGCATCGACCGGCCGATCCCGATGCACACGTAGCGCTGGTCGCCCACCCACACGTTGAGCGTGCGGCGCACGGACACCTCGTCGATCGCCGCCAGCGGGATCGTGGTGTCCCGGAACGAGTTGCGCAGGTGCAGCGCGTGCGGGTACGCCGCAGCGCGGGGTCGCAGCTGGGTGGCCCAGACCAGCACGGCGAGGAACACCAGCCCGAGGCCGATGCGCAGCCCGGTGAGGGTGCGCTCCTCGAGCAGCAGGTAGAGCAGCAGGCCCGCCACCACCACGAGGCTGGCGACACCGAGGATCCGACCGCTGGTGGGCCGGAACTGCTCCACGGGTCGGGTGCTCGCGGGATTCTGGGGTGCTGCCGACATGCCTCGATTCTGCCCGGCTTCCGGCGATTCACCACATCGGATGCCCCGGACCTATGCTTTGCGGGTGACTACCGTCGTGAGCTCAGCGTCGAGCTCGACCGGGGGGCTCTCCCCCGACCTGGTCGAGGCGACGTCTTCAGATTCCTCCCTCCGCAGGTTCCTCCACGGCCTGCCCGGCGTCGACCAGGTCGGCGCCGAGGCCCGTGCCGCCGCCCTGGGAACCCGCTCCATCAAGACGACCGCGAAGGAGTTCGCGATCGACCTGGCGATCCGGATGGTCGACCTGACCACCCTGGAGGGCCAGGACACCCCGGGCAAGGTGCGCGCCCTGTGCACCAAGGCGATGCGCCCCGACCCGGCCGACCCGACCTGCCCGCAGGTGGCCGCGGTCTGCGTCTACCCCGACATGGTCGGGGTGGCCAAGGAGACCCTCGGTGACAGCGGCGTCCACGTCGCGTCCGTGGCGACCGCGTTCCCCTCCGGCCGCGCCGCGATGGACATCAAGCTCGCCGACACCCGCGACGCCGTCGAGGCCGGCGCCGACGAGATCGACATGGTCATCGACCGCGGCGCGTTCCTCTCGGGCCGCTACCTCGAGGTCTTCGAGGAGATCGTGGCCGTCAAGGAGGCCTGCGGCGACGCGCACCTGAAGGTGATCTTCGAGACCGGCGAGCTGCAGACCTACGACAACGTGCGCCGCGTGTCGTGGCTGGCGATGATGGCCGGCGCACACTTCATCAAGACCTCCACCGGCAAGATCCAGCCGGCGGCGACCCTGCCGGTCACGATGATCATGCTCGAGGCGGTCCGCGACTTCCGCGCCGCGACCGGCCAGATGGTCGGCGTGAAGCCCGCCGGCGGCATCCGCACCAGCAAGGACGCGATCAAGTACCTCGTCATGGTCAACGAGGTCGCCGGCCCGGACTGGCTGGACCCGGACTGGTTCCGGTTCGGCGCCTCCACCCTGCTCAACGACCTGCTGATGCAGCGCACCAAGATGCGCACCGGCCGCTACTCCGGCCCCGACTACTTCACCCTGGACTGACCCATGGCACCCACCAAGAAAGCAGGAACGGTGTTCGAGTACGCCCCTGCGCCCGAGTCGCGCTCAGTCGTCGACATCAAGTCGTCGTACGGGCTGTTCATCAACGGCGAGTTCGTCGACCCGGTCGGCGGCAAGACGTTCAAGACCATCAGCCCCGCCACCGAGGAGGTCCTCTCCGAGGTGAGCGACGCATCCGCGGAGGACGTCGACCTCGCGGTCAAGGCCGCCCGCCGTGCCTACACCAAGGTGTGGTCGCGGATGTCGGGCCGGGAGCGGTCGAAGTACCTCTTCCGCATCGCCCGGATCATCCAGGAGCGCGCCCGTGAGCTCGCCGTGCTGGAGTCGATCGACAACGGCAAGCCGATCAAGGAGTCCCGCGACGTCGACGTCCCGCTGGTCGCGGCGTACTTCTTCTACTACGCCGGCTGGGCCGACAAGCTCGAGTACGCCGGCTTCGGGCCCAACCCGCAGCCGCTGGGGGTCGCCGGGCAGGTGATCCCGTGGAACTTCCCGCTGCTGATGCTGGCGTGGAAGATCGCGCCGGCGCTGGCCTGCGGCAACACCGTGGTGCTCAAGCCCGCGGAGACCACACCGCTGACCGCGCTGCTGTTCGCCGAGATCTGCCAGCAGGCCGACCTGCCGCCGGGCGTGGTCAACATCGTGACCGGCGCGGGCGAGACCGGTCGCGCGGTCGTCTCGCACGAGGACGTCGACAAGGTCGCGTTCACCGGGTCCACCGAGGTCGGCCGGGCCATCGCCAAGGCGGTCGCCGGCACCGACAAGAAGGTCACCCTCGAGCTGGGCGGCAAGGCCGCGAACATCGTGTTCGACGACGCCCCCATCGACCAGGCGGTCGAGGGCATCGTCAACGGGATCTTCTTCAACCAGGGCCACGTCTGCTGCGCCGGCTCGCGGCTGCTGGTCCAGGAGTCCGTCGCCGACGAGGTGCTCGACCGGCTCAAGCAGCGCATGTCCACCCTGCGCCTGGGCGACCCGCTGGACAAGAACACCGACATCGGCGCGATCAACTCCGCCGAGCAGCTGGCCCGGATCCGCGAGCTCTCCGACATCGGTGAAGCAGAAGGCGCCGGCCGCTGGTCGCCGGCCTGCGAGCTGCCCGCGCACGGGTACTGGTTCCCGCCGACCATCTTCACCGGCGTCTCCCAGGCGCACCGCATCGCGCGCGAGGAGATCTTCGGTCCCGTCCTCTCGGTGCTGACCTTCCGCACCCCGACCGAGGCGGTCGAGAAGGCCAACAACACCCCGTTCGGCCTGTCCGCGGGCGTGTGGACCGACAAGGGCTCCCGCATTCTCTGGATGGCCGACAAGCTGCGCGCGGGCGTGGTGTGGGCCAACACGTTCAACCGCTTCGACCCGACCAGCCCGTTCGGCGGCTACAAGGAGTCGGGCTACGGCCGCGAGGGCGGTCGCCACGGTCTGGAGGCCTACATCCGATGAACCACCCCACGAAACTGCTCGCTTCGCTCACACTTCCGCGAGGGCTCCGATGACACCGTCCACCGACGCGCGCATCGACGTGCGCAAGACCTACAAGCTCTACATCGGCGGCGCCTTCCCCCGCTCGGAGTCGGGCCGGTCCTACGTCGTCAACGACAGCAAGGGGCACTTCGTGGCCAACGCGTCGCAGGCCTCCCGCAAGGACGCCCGGGACGCGGTCGGCGCTGCACGCAAGGCGTTCGGCGGCTGGTCCGGCAAGACCGCCTACAACCGCGGCCAGGTGCTCTACCGGGTGGCCGAGGTCCTCGAGGGCCGCCGGGTCCAGTTCGTCGACGAGGTGCAGCGGGGCGAGGGTCTCGGCAAGCGGCAGGCCGAGGCCGCCGTCGACACCGCCATCGACCGGCTGGTCTGGTACGCCGGCTGGGCCGACAAGATCACCCAGGTCGTCGGCGGCGCGAACCCGATCGCGGGCCCGTACTTCAACTTCTCGCTGCCCGAGCCGACCGGCGTGGTCGCGATCGTCGCGCCGCAGGACTCCTCGCTGCTCGGCCTGGTCTCGGTGGTCGCGCCGGCGATCGTCACCGGCAACACCGTCGTGGTGGTCACCTCCTTCGAGCGGCCGCTGCCGGCGATCACGCTGTCCGAGGTGCTGGCCACGTCCGACGTACCCGGAGGCGTGGTCAACGTGCTCACCGGGGACGCCGCCGAGATCGCCCCGTGGCTGGCCTCGCACATGGACGTCAACGCCATCGACCTCGCCGGCGTCGAGGACGCCGAGCTGGCCCGCACCCTGGAGGAGGCCGCCGCGGAGAACCTCAAGCGGGTGGTCCGTCCGGGTGGTACGTCGGACTGGTCGGCCGAGCCGGGCATCGAGCGGTTGACCGCGTTCCTGGAGACCAAGACCGTCTGGCACCCGATCGGCATCTGATCCGTCGCACGCGCGGCGCGCGGCAGCACCGAGCACACGCATCGAGGGCGTCCGGGACCACCGGGCGCCCTCGACGCGTCCGGAGGCGTCCTGCTCCTGGGGCGGGGCGGTGGCCGGTCGGTCCGAGGCGGGACTGGGCCGCGCCTGGGCCGGTCAGGGGCCGGCTCTGTGCCGGTGGCCACAGCGCCCGCGACCGGGGCAGCGGGGCGGTCGCGGGTGGGGCAGAATGACCCGGTGCGTGCGCGAGTGATCGTCCTGGCCGGCCCCTCGGGGTCCGGCAAGTCCCGGCTCTCCCGGCGGCTCGGGCTCCCGGTGCTGAACCTCGACGACTTCTACAAGGACGGTTCCGACCCCTCCCTGCCCCGGCTGGAGATGGGCCTGGTCGACTGGGACCACCCCGACTCGTGGCTGCGGGAGGAGGCGCTGGACGCTATCGAGGCGCTGTGCCGCGAGGGGAGCTCCGCCGTCCCCGTCTACAACATCGCCCACGACGGCCGCACCGGGCACCAGACGCTGTCCCTGGACGGCTCGGGCTTCTTCGTCGCCGAGGGGATCTTCGCCCACGAGGTGGTCGAGCTCTGCGCCGGGCGCGACCTGCTGGCGGACGCGATCTGCGTGCGGCACCACCGGGTGGTGACGTTCTGGCGCCGGCTGACCCGGGACCTGAAGGAGCGGCGCAAGCCCCCGCACGTGCTGGTCCGGCGCGGTCTGATGCTGCTGCGCGCGGAGCCGGCGGTCGTGGCCCGGGCGGTGGCCCGCGGCTGCGCGGCGATGACCCCCGAGCAGGCCTACCGCCGGGTCAGGGCGCTCACCGGCTCAGCAGCGCGTCCCGGAACACCACGGTGATGTCCGCGGAGTCGCGGGCGACGTAGCTGCGGCCACCCGTCGCGGCCGCGATCCGCTGCAAGGCCCGCGCGTCGGCCTCCGGTCCCATGCCGATCGCGATCACCCGGACCGGACGGGCCGGGTCCCGCTCCCGTTCCAGCGCGCCGAGCAGCTCCTTGAGGGACAGGCTGCCCGGGTCCTCGTTCTCCCCGTCGGTCAGCAGCACGACGCTGTTCGCCGCCCGCAGGTCGTAGCCGTCCTGGACCGTGCGCACCGCGGCGAGCGTGGTGTCGTACAGGCCGGTGCCCCCGGCGGTGAGCTCGGGGAGACCGGCGAGTGCGGACGCCAGCGCCTTCCGCTGCGTCCCGCCGCCGACCGGCTGGGCCAGGGGCCGCACCGGCACCAGCTCGCGGTAGTCACGGGTGCCGCCGCCGAGGCCGATGGAGAACCCCCACACGCCGATCTGCGCGTGGTCGGGGAACAGCTGCAGCGCCCGGGTGGCGGCCTCGACGGCCAGGTCGATCCGCGGCTGGCCCGCCTCGATGAAGTCCATGGAGCCGGACACGTCGAAGACGGCGAGGCTGCGCGAGGGGACGGTGAGCACCGCCCACTGCCGCAGCACCGTGTCCGCCAGCTCCGCCGACGGCACGTCGAGCACCGGGACCTGCCCGGCTCCGCCGCTGTCGGGCAGCGGGGCGAGGTCCGCCCCACGGAAGCCTGCGAGCTCGAGCGTCTCCGCCCCGTCCGGCCCGGACAGGTAGGACTCGACCAGAGCGGCGGCCTCGAGCACCGCGGGGTCGTCGCTGGTCGCCACGAGCGGGTAGTCCAGGACCAGGGTCCCGGTGCCAGGGACGGTCACGTCGAAGTCCCCGGCCAGCCCGTCTGCCCGCAGCGCGACCACCTGCTGCTCGCTGAGCACGGCCGCGCCGCGGAAGCCGTCGGCGGCGAGGTCGTCGACGGTCCTGGCCGCCCCCTCACTGCCCATCCGCTGCGCGAGCGGAAGCATCGCCGCGGCGATCTGGTCCTCGGAGGCTCCGGTGCGGGCGCTCTCGGCGTGCGCGGCGAGCAGGGCGGAGGCCGGCGCGGAGCTGCTCAGCGGGTCGATGAGGGACACGTCGTCGCGGCTCAGCACCTCCAGCCACGAGAACGGCTTGTCGACACCCGGACCGGCGAGCACCACCGGAGTGCGCGCCAGCGAGTCCGTGAGCACCTCGGGCGGCGTCGGTGCGTTTTCCACCCGGCCCAGCCACACCGAGGAGTCCGGCACCCACAGGTCCGGCCGGGCCTCGGACGCGGCCGCGACCGCCTGGGCCACCGGGGCGGGTGCTTGGGGCTGCACGTCGAAGTCCACGCAGGACCCGCCCACCGCGGCACCGTCGTGCTCCAGCGCGCGTGCGGCCGAGCGCACCGGGTCGGCGATCTCCGGGGCCACGGCGACGGTCACGGTCAACGACCCGGCGCAGCCGGCAGCGGCCAGGTCGGGACCCCGCTGCAGGTAGACGAACACGCCCGCTCCGAGCGCGACGACCAGCAGCACGACAAGGAACGCCGGCAATGCACGCGACTTCGCGTGCTGGGCCCTGGAATGCCGACCAGGCATGAGCTAGGGTCTCCCTCCCCGGAACAGATCCCCCGACGCGGCAGCCTAAGTCATCGCTCCCAGGACGGCGTACGCGGGCTTGATCACATGGTTGATGATCGACAGCCGCTCGTCGAAGGGCAGGAACGCCGACTTCATGGCGTTGATGGTGAACCAGCGCAGGTCGTCGAGGGTGTAGCCGAACGCCTCCACCAGGCCGTACATCTCGTCGGTCATCGACGTCCCGCTCATCAGGCGGTTGTCGGTGTTCACGGTGACCCGGAAGCCGAGGTCCTTGAGCAGGCCGATCGGGTGCTCGGCGACGGAGGCGGCGGCGCCGGTCTGCACGTTGGAGCGCGGGCACATCTCCAGCGGGATCCGCTTGTCGCGCACGTAGGAGGCGAGTCGGCCCAGGTGCGCGGTGCCGTCGGCGTCGACGGTGATGTCGTCGATGATCCGCACCCCGTGACCGAGCCGGTCCGCCCCGCACCACTGGATGGCCTGCCAGATCGAGGGCAGCCCGAACGCCTCGCCGGCGTGGATGGTGAAGTGGGCGTTCTCCCGCTGCAGGTACTCGAACGCGTCGAGGTGGCGGGTGGGCGGGTAGCCCGCCTCGGCTCCGGCGATGTCGAAGCCGAGCACGCCCTCGTCGCGGTAGCGCACGACCAGCTCGGCGATCTCCCGCGAGCGCGCCTGGTGCCGCATGGCGGTGAGCAGCTGGCGTACGACGACGGGCTGGCCGTTCGCGCGGGCGGTCTCCTCCCCCGCCTCGAAGCCGGCCTTGACCGCCTCGACCACCTGTTCCAGGGACAGCCCGCCCTGGAGGTGCTGCTCGGGGGCGTAGCGGACCTCGGCGTAGACCACGCCGTCGGCGGCGAGGTCCTCGGCGCACTCCTGGGCGACCCGGCGCAGGTTCTCCGCGGACTGCATCACCGCGACCGTGTGGTCGAAGGTCTCCAGGTACCGCTCCAGCGAGCCCGAGTCGGCGGACTCCACGAACCAGGTGCGCAGCGACTCCGCGTCGTCGGCGGGCAGGGCATGGCCCGCCCCCTCGGCGAGGTCCAGGATGGTCTGCGGGCGCAGGCCGCCGTCGAGGTGGTCGTGCAGCAGCACCTTCGGGGCGCGGTGGACCTGGTCCCGGGTGGGCAGCGGGTGCTCGGCGTCGGGCATCAGGCGGTCACCTTGTCGATCACGACGGGCGTGGCCTCGAAGCCCGCGCCCGACCCGTCCACCGTGATCCCGTCGTCCAGGCCGGCCAGGGCGCGCTCGAGGCGCTCCGCGTCGTCGGTGTGCAGGGTCAGCAGGGGCTGGCCCTCGGTCACGGTGTCCCCCGGCTTGGCGTGCAGCTCGATGCCGGCTCCCGCCTGCACCGGGTCCTCCTTCCGGGCGCGGCCGGCGCCGAGCCTCCAGGAGGCCATCCCGACCGTGAGGGCGTCGAGCCGGGTGAGCACGCCGGAGGCGGGCGCGTTCACGACGTGCTGCTCGCGCGCCACCGGAAGCGTCGCCTCGGGGTCGCCGCCCTGGGCGCGGATCATCGCCTTCCAGGTGTCCATCGCCGAGCCGTCTGCGAGCTTGGCCGCGGGGTCGACGTCGGTGACCCCGGCGGCGTGCAGCATCTCGCGGGCCAGGGCGACGGTGAGCTCCACGACGTCCGCGGGCCCGCCACCGGCGAGGACCTCGACGGACTCCCGGACCTCGAGCGCGTTGCCGACGGTCCGGCCGAGCGGGGTGGTCATGTCGGTGAGCAGGGCGACGGTGCGCACGCCGGCGTCGGTCCCGAGCGCGACCATGGTCTCGGCCAGCTCCCGGGCGCGGTCGAGGTCCTTCATGAACGCCCCGGACCCGACCTTGACGTCGAGCACCAGCGCACCGGTGCCCTCGGCGATCTTCTTGCTCATGATCGAGCTGGCGATGAGCGGGATCGCCTCGACGGTGCCGGTGACGTCGCGCAGGGCGTAGAGCTTCTTGTCCGCGGGCGCGAGACCGGCCCCCGCGGCGCAGATGACCGCGCCGACGTCCTCGAGCTGGCGCATCATCTCGTCGTTGCCGAGGTCGGCGCGCCAGCCGGGGATGGACTCCAGCTTGTCGAGCGTCCCGCCGGTGTGGCCGAGCCCGCGGCCGGACAGCTGCGGCACCGCCACCCCGCAGGCGGCGACCAGCGGTGCGAGCGGCAGCGTGATCTTGTCGCCGACCCCGCCGGTGGAGTGCTTGTCCGCGGTCGGACGCGAGAGCGTGGAGAAGTCCATCCGCTCGCCGGAGGCGATCATCGCGTCGGTCCAGCGGGAGATCTCGCGCCGGTTCATGCCGTTGAGCAGGATCGCCATGGCCAGCGCCGACATCTGCTCGTCGGCCACCGCACCGCGGGTGTAGGCGTCGATCACCCAGTCGATCTGCGAGTCGGTCAGCTCCGCCCCGTCCCGCTTGGCGAGGATCACCTCGACCGCGTCATGCGCCTCCGCCATCAGCTTTCCCTCTCTTCACAGCAGCATTCTTGTGTGGACGTGACCGTTCGACGCGGTGTGCGTCGTCGGTGCACTAGCGGCCCAGGTCGTCGGGGCCGAAGGCGTCCGGGAGGACCTCCTTCATCGGCCGCACCCCGGAGACGGTGAGGACCAGCAGGTCCGGCCCGCCGTGCTCGAAGAGCAGCTGTCGGCACCGGCCGCACGGCATGATCACCTCACCGGCCCCGTTGACGCACACGAAGTGGGTGAGCCGCCCGCCGCCCGTGGCCGCCAGCGACGACACCACCCCGCACTCGGCGCACAGGGTGACGCCGTAGCCGGCGTTCTCCACGTTGCAGCCGGTCAGCACCCGGCCGTCGTCGGCGACCGCGGCGGCCCCGACCCGGTACCTGGAGTACGGCGCGTAGGCCCGCTCGGAGATGCGGCGCGCCTCCTCGGTCAGCGCCGCCCAGTCGAACTCGACTGCCTCCACGTCAGCTCTTCACGTACGGCTCGCCGTCGGCGGCCGGCGGGCGGACCCGCCCGACGAAGCCGGCGACCGCGATGATCGTGGCGAGGTACGGCGTGGCGCCGAGCAGCTGGCCGGGGATCTTGTCCACGAAGCTCAGCTGGCTCTGCAGGTTCCACATGAAGCCGAAGAACAGCGCGGCGAAGGTCGCCCCGACCGGGTGCCAGCGGCCCATGATCACCGCGGCCAGCGCGATGAACCCGTTGCCCGCGGAGAGGTCCTTGTCGAACGCACCGGTCGAGCCGACGGTGTAGTAGGCGCCGCCGAGGCCGGCGAAGACGCCACCGAACAGGACCGCCTGCCAGCGCACCCGGTTGACCTTGATCCCCACGGTGTCGGCGGCCTTCGGGTGCTCGCCCACGGAGCGGACCCGCAGGCCCCACCGGGTCTGGAACAGCACGAAGGTGACCACGGCGATGGAGACGTACATCAGGTAGACGAGCAGGGTCTGGTTGAACAGCGCCTCGCCGACGATCGGGAGACCGGACAGCACCGGGATCGGGATCTCCTCCAGGCGCGGCGGCTCGTTGAGGTACTGCTTGATCGCGGGATCGCTCGGGATCTGGCTGAGCAGGAAGCTCGTCAGGCCGGAGGCGAGCGCGATCAGCACGACGCCGAGGACGACCTGGTTCACGAGGTAGCGCAGCGAGAACAGGGCGAGCAGCGCTGCCACGGCCACACCCGCGAGCACGGCGCCGACCAGGCCCATGTAGGCGCTGAACGCCAGGCTGGCCGCCACCGACGCGAAGAACGCGCCCATGAGGAACTGGCCCTCGATGGCGATGTTGATGACACCGGCCCGCTCGCACAGGCAGCCGGCGAGCGCACCCAGGATCAGCGGCGTGGCGATCTCGATGGTGCCCGGCAGCGGGTTCGCGATCGCCGCCTGGAAGCCCTCGCCCTGGTCGGAGTAGGCCCACACGATGAAGCCGGTGTAGAACGCCAGGCCGACCACCACGTAGAACAGCACGCCGAGACCGCCGCGCGGGACCTTGTTGACCGCGGCCACGGCCAGCGCGAGCAGCGAGACGACGAACGCGCCCCAGGCCGCGGGCTTGGCCGGCAGGTCCTGCGGCGGGAAGTCCGCGGACACCCGCTCGCCGAGGACGTACTGCACGGTGGCGTTCTCGATCGACATCGCGAAGTAGAGCAGCAGCGCCGTCGCGATGCCCAGGACCACGACCAGCTTGATCTGGCGGCGGACGTCCGCCCGCTCCCGGACGGCCGGCTCCTCCGGCGCAGCGGCCGGTGATTCGACGGTCATGGTCATGAGCCCCAACCCTTCGCCATCACGGTGGCGGCACCACCGGTGTCCTTGAACCTGAGAACGCCGCGGACCAGCGCCGGCGCGGCGACGAACAGCACGATCAGCGCCTGCAGGACCTGGGTGAGCGCCAGCGGTGTCGCGGCCTCGCTGGCCTGCATCTGCACGCCGCCGGCGGCCAGCGCACCGAACAGGAGGCCGGCGAGGACGGTACCGAGCGGGGTGGCCCGGCCGAGCAGGGCGACCGTGATCGCGTCGAACCCGAGGGACCCGGCGACGTTCGCGGTGAGCGAGTCGTTCTTGCCGAGGATCTGCATGGTCGCAGCCAGGCCGGCGAGCGCTCCGGCGACGAGCATCGCCAGCGTGTAGACCTTGGCGACGTTCATGCCCGCGGTGCGCGCGGCGTCGGCGTTCGCACCGACCGCGCGCAGCTCGAAGCCGAGGGTGCTCCGCTCGAGCAGCCACCACACGCCGAGCGCGATCAGGATCGCGACGACGACTCCGGTGTGCGTGCCGCCGACCGACGGGAACAGCGAGGAGTCCGCAGCCGGCAGGGACCGCGGGTTGTCGCTGCCGGGACGCTGGAAGGCGTCCTTGGTGAGCAGGTAGAGCAGCAGCGAGGTCGCCACGTAGTTGAGCATGATCGTGGTGATCACCTCGTGCGCCCCGGTCTTGGCCTTGAGCAGACCAGCGATACCGCCCCAGACGGCGCCGCCGACGACACCGGCCACGAGCGCGGCGAGCAGGTGCAGGCCCGGCGGCAGGGAGTAGGTGAACCCGACGTAGCCGGCGCAGATCGCACCCACGATCAGCTGCCCCTGGGCGCCGATGTTGAACAGGCCGGAGCGGAAGGCGAGGCTGACGCCGAGGCCGGCGCAGATCAGCGGCGCGGCCCGCTCCAGGGTCTGGCTGATCGCACGACCCGAGCCCACGGCACCGAGGAACAGCGCCGAGTAGGACTCCCAGATCGCCTCGCCCGCGAACTTGAAGAAGTCCCACGGGTAGTCGAAGAAGTAGCCGAGCGCCTCGATGCACCGCTCGTCGCTGAACACGATGAGGAACGCGCCGACGATGAGGGCGAGCAGGATCGCGGCCGCGGTCACCTTGACCGTCGGCAGCCACGTGGACGGGCTGCGCAGGTCGGCGGGCCCCTCCGTGGCCTGCTGCTCGGGGAGGCCCGCGCCCTCGGGCTTCACGGACGTATCAGGCATCGTTGCCTTCCTTCCCGGTCACGGGGGTGGTCGCGGCGGTGCTCACGGGGCTGGCCACGGGGCTGGCCACGGGGGCGGTCCCGGCGGGGGTGTCGCCGTGTGCGCCGGCCATCAGCAGGCCGATGTCCTCGCGCGCGATGTCAGGGGTGACCGTGTCGACGATGCGGCCGTCGTACATCACCGCGATGCGGTCCGACAGCGCGAAGATCTCGTCGAGCTCGGTCGAGACGATGATGATCGCCGTGCCCTTGTCGCGCTCGGCGATGATCCGCTTGTGGATGAACTCGATCGACCCGACGTCCACGCCGCGGGTCGGCTGGGAGGCGACGAGCACCTTGAGCGGGCGGGAGAACTCCCGTGCGACGACCACCTTCTGCTGGTTGCCGCCCGACAGCGCGCTGACCGGGGTGTTCATGTCCTCGGTGCGGATGTCGAACTCGTCGATCCGCTCCTGGGCGTTGGCCTCGATCGCGTCGAGCCGGAGCGCGAGCCCCCGGGAGTAGTCGCCGGACTTGTAGAGGTCGAGGATCAGGTTCTCGCGGACGCTGAACCCGCCGACGTACCCGTCGTGGGAGCGGTCCTCGGGGACGTACCCGATGCCGTCGTCCAGGCTCTCGCGCGGCCCGTGCTTGGAGATGTCGCGCCCCTCGAGCCAGATCTCGCCGGCGTCGGGACGGATCAGCCCGAGCAGGGACTTGATCAGCTCGGTCTGGCCGTTGCCCTGCACGCCCGCGATGCCGAGCACCTCCCCGGCGCGGGCCTCGAACGAGACGTCCTTGACGACCGTGTGGCCGCGGGTGTCGATGACGGTGATGTTGCGGGCCTCGAGCATTGTCTTGCCGGGCTCGGCCGGCGCCTTGTCCACGCTCAGCTTCACGGCGCGGCCGACCATCATCTCGGCCAGCTCGCCCTCCGACGCCGTCGGCGGCGCGGTGCCGACGACCTTGCCGCGCCGGATGACGGTGATCCGGTCGCCGATCGCCTTGACCTCGCGCAGCTTGTGGGTGATGAAGACGATCGAGGTGCCCTGCTGCTTCAGCGAGCGCATGATGTCCATGAGCTCGTCGATCTCCTGCGGGGTGAGCACCGCGGTCGGCTCGTCGAGGATCAGCACCTTCGCCTCGTTGGCGAGCGCCTTGATGATCTCGACGCGCTGCTGCACGCCGACCGGGAGGTCCTCGACGAGCGCGTGCGGGTCGACCGCCAGCTTGTAGCGCTCGGACAGCTCGCGGACCATGTCGGCGGCGGCGTTGCGGTCCAGCACACCGAGGCCCCGGGTCTGCTCGCGGCCGAGCATCACGTTCTCGGCCACGGTGAACACCGGCACCAGCATGAAGTGCTGGTGCACCATCCCGATCCCGGCCGCGATGGCGTCACCGGGTGAGGTGAACGAGACCCGCTCGCCGTCGAGGAGGATCTCGCCCGCGCTGGGCTCGAGCAGCCCGTAGAGCATGTTCATGAGCGTGGACTTGCCTGCGCCGTTCTCGCCGAGCAGGCAGTGGATCTCACCGGGTTCGATGGTGAGGTTGATGTCGTCGTTGGCGACGAAGCTGCCGAACCTCTTGGTGAGGCCGCGGATCTCCAGCTCCATGAACCAGTCCTCCTCGGGAAAACAGACGCGCGGACCGCGCAACTACCTGACTCTAGACGTGCGTCGGGGCGGGGGTCATCACCGCCCCCGCCCCGACGGCAGCCGTGCTGCCGGGTGGTCAGCCGACCTTGATCTCGCCGGAGATGACCTGCTGCTTGAGCTCCTCGATCTTGTCCTTGAGCTCCTGCGGGATGTCGTCCTCGGACTCGTGGTACGGCGCGAGACCCACGCCGCCGTTCTCGAGGGTGCCGACGAACAGCTCGCTGGAGAAGGTCCCGTCGATGGACTCCTTGATCGCGGTGTCGACCGCGACGTCCATGCCCTTCATGACCGACGTCAGCAGCACGTCGCAGTACTCGGCGGCCGAGACGCAGCCGTCGGTGTCGACCCAGATGCCGCGCGCGTCGTTGTCCTGCGCGGCCTGCAGGCCACCCAGACCGGCCGGACCGGCGACCGGGAAGATGATGTCAGCGCCCTGCTGGATCATGTTCTCGCCGATGGTCTGACCCTTGGTCTTGTCCTCGAAGTCCTCGGTGAACGAGCCCTCCTGGGTCTTGGGGTCCCAGCCGACGACCTGCACGTCGGCGCCGTTGTCCTCGTTGTACTTCTCCACGCCCTGGACGAAGCCGGTCATGAAGATGGTGACGGTCGGGATCGGCAGGCCGCCGAAGGTGCCGACAGTGCCGGTCTCGGACATGCCCGCGGCCAGGTAGCCGGCGAGGAAGGACGGCTCGGCGGTGTTGAACGTGAGGCCCTTGAGGTTCTTCGCGGGCTTCTCGTAGGCGAAGTCGACGATGGAGAAGTCGACGTCGGGGTTGGCCTTGGCGGCGGCCTCGGTGGCGTCACCGAGCAGGAAGCCGACGGTGGTGATCTGGTTGCACTTCTGCTGGACCAGGGCGTCGATGTTGTCGGCGTACTCGGAGTCGGACTGCGACTCGATCTCGCCGGTCTGGATGCCGTAGTTGGCCTTCGCCGACTCCATCCCGTCGTGCGAGGTCTGGTTGAACGACTTGTCGTCGAAACCGCCGGAGTCGGAGACCATGCAGGCCTTGAAGTCGGGGTGCGACTCGGCCGGGGTGGAGGCCGTCGGCGACTCGGACGCCGCGCTCCCGGTCTCCGTCGTCGTGCTGCGCTCACCGCAGCCGGCCAAGGTGATAGCTGCGATCGCCGCGATCGCCGCCACTCGTGCCGTCTTCTTCACGGCCCCTCCTGATCTGGGAAAAAGATTGCCCGGGACATCGTTTCCCGGTAGATGAACGGGCCGCGGAGGCGGACCAGGGCACACCTTAATACCGCAGATCGGATCCGTTGACTGATTGCGAGCGCAAATCCCGAGTCGTGCAGAAAGTGTTACCGAGTCGCGACCAGGGCCTCGAGCGCCACTGCGGCGAGAACCTGCGCCCCGATGGCGACCGCGCGCTCGTCCACGCGCAGGTCACCTTGGTGCAGGTCGTACGTCGGACCGCCCGGCGTGCGGGTCCCGAGCCGGCCCATGGCTCCCGGCACGGACTCGAGGAACCAGGCGAAGTCCTCCCCGCCCAGGCTCTGCGGCGTGTAGACGTGGCCCTCCTCGCCCAGGACGCTCTCCACTCCCCTGGCCAGCAGGTGGGTGGCGTGCAGCTCGTTCACCACCGGCGGCACGCCGCGGACGTAGGTGATCTCGGCGTGCACGCCGTAAGGCGCGACGATCTGCTCGATCAGCTCCCGGATCAGCACCTCCGCGTCGGCCCAGGCGACCGCGTCGAGCATCCGCACCGTGCCGGCCACCTCGCCGCTGGCGGGGATCACGTTGCGCGCCGACCCCGAGCGGATCACGCCCCACACCACGCTGGCCCCCGCGCGCGGGTCGAGCCGGCGGGACAGCGCAGCCGGCAGGTCGGTGACCAGCTTGCCGAGCGCGTAGGTGAGGTCCTCGGTCAGGTGCGGTCGGGAGGTGTGCCCGCCACGGCCGGTGAGCCGCACGCTGAGCGAGTCGGCGGCGCCGGTGAGCGGGCCCTCGCGCAGGCCGACCTCGCCGACGTCCAGGCCGGGGTCGCAGTGCAGGCCGAACACGTGGTCCACGTCGTCGAGGGCCCCGGTGGAGATCAGCTCGAGCGCGCCGCCCGGCATGACCTCCTCGGCCGGCTGGAACAGCAGCCTCACCTTCCCGGGCAACGGGGTGTTCGCGTCGACTGCGGCCAGGGCCAGCCCGGCGCCGAGCAGCGCGGTGGTGTGCACGTCGTGGCCGCAGGCATGCGCGATGCCGGGGTTCATGCTCGACCAGGGGTCCCGGGTCAGGTCCTCCACCGCGAGCGCGTCGAGGTCGGCCCGCAGCGCGACGGTCGGCCCGTCCGGCGTACCGACCTCGGCCAGCAGCCCGCTCTTGGGCAGCAGCTGGACCCGGATCCCGTCGTCCTCGAGACGCTTGGCGACCAGGGCGGTGGTCCGGTCCTCGTGCCACGCCAGCTCGGGGTGCGCGTGGATGTCCCGCCGGATCGCCACCAGCTCCTCGGCGAGCGACTCGACGGCGGAGACGGCGGCGGACAGGTAGGGGGACACGCCCACAGGTTACCGGTGGGCGACCGGCGGTCTCAGAAGGCGTCCGGGGGCGAGTACAGGCCCCACACGTCGCGCAGCGCGTTGCAGACCTCGCCGACCGTGGCCCGGGCGCGCAGCGCCTCCTTCATCGGGTAGAGCACGTTGTCGGTGCCGGCCGCGGCCTCGCGCAGCGCGGTCAGGTGCTTCTCCACCTCGGCCTCGTCGCGCTCGGCGCGCAGGCGGGCGAGCCGCTCGGCCTGCTGGGCCTCGATCGCCGGGTCCACCCGCAGCGGCTCGTAGGGCTCGTCCTCGTCGATGGTGTACTTGTTCTGGCCGACCACGATCCGCTCGCCGGAGTCGATGTCCTTGGCGATCTGGTAGGCGGCCTTCTCGATCTCGTTCTTCTGGAAGCCGTGCTCGATCGCCTTCACGGCGCCGCCGAGCTCCTCCACCCGCTCCATCAGCGAGCGCGCCTCGGCCTCGAGGTCGTCGGTGAGCGACTCCACCGCGTAGGAGCCGGCGAACGGGTCGACGGTCTTGGTCACGTCGGACTCGTAGGCGAGCACCTGCTGGGTGCGCAGTGCCAGCCGGGCGGCCTTCTCCGTGGGCAGCGCGATCGCCTCGTCGTAGGAGTTCGTGTGCAGCGACTGGGTGCCGCCGAGGACCGCCGCGAGCGCCTGCACCGCCACCCGGACCAGGTTCACCTCCGGCTGCTGGGCGGTCAGCTGGACCCCGGCCGTCTGGGTGTGGAAGCGCAGCATCAGCGACTTGGGGTTCTTCGCGCCGAACTCGTCCCGCATCACCTGCGCCCAGATCCGGCGGGCGGCGCGGAACTTCGCGACCTCCTCCAGGATCGTGGTCCGGGAGACGAAGAAGAACGCCAGCCGCGGCGCGAACTCGTCGACGTCCTGTCCCGAGGCGACCGCGGCGCGGACGTACTCGATGCCGTTGGCCAGCGTGAACGCCACCTCCTGCGCGGGCGTCGCCCCGGCCTCGGCCATGTGGTAGCCGGAGATCGAGATGGTGTTCCAGCGCGGGATCTCGGTGCGGCAGTAGCTGAAGATGTCGGTGATCAGCCGCAGGGACTGCTGCGGCGGGTAGATGTAGGTGCCGCGCGCGATGTACTCCTTGAGCACGTCGTTCTGGATGGTGCCGGTGATCTGGTCGCCGGCGACTCCCTGCTCCTCGGCGACGAGCTGGTACATCAGCAGCAGCAGCGCGGCCGGGGCGTTGATCGTCATCGACGTCGACACCTCGCCGAGCGGGATGCCGTCGAAGAGCACCCGCATGTCCTCGATCGAGTCGATCGCGACGCCGACCTTGCCGACCTCGCCGTGCGCGATCTCGGAGTCGGAGTCGTGACCCATCTGGGTAGGCAGGTCGAACGCCACCGACAGCCCGCCGGTGCCGTGCGCCACGAGCTGCTTGTAGCGCTCGTTGGACTCCTTGGCGGTGCCGAAGCCGGCGTACTGGCGCATCGTCCACGGCCGGCCGGTGTACATCGTCGGGTAGACCCCGCGGGTGAACGGGAACTCGCCCGGGTTGCCCAGCTGGGTCGCCGGGTCGAAGCCTTCGAGCGCCTCGGGGCCGTACACCGCCTCGAACGGGAGGCCGGACTCGGTGGTCTTGTGTGGCGTCTGCGCCTTGTCACCCGCGGTCATGCACGAAGGGTACGGCGAACCGCGCGGCCGTCGCACCGTGAGATGGTCAACACGTTCGCCGGACCATTCGGCAGGTCTCGCCAGTGTTGCGGAGGTTCCCGATTCGACCCCCGAAGCACGCGATCAATAGCCAACACGGTCGTGCGGTAATTGATTTCACAAGGGCGACTGGGCAGTAACAAATGGGGCGCAGATAGAGTGCTTGGGTTGCCCCTGTTCTCGAGGACGCCTGGCCGCGCCGATGAGGCGGAGGCAGCGGACACCTACTCAACAGTGAGCTTGAGTTCGAAAGGATTCACCTTGGCCAGCTCCCCTGCGGGAACGCTCTACCGAGGCCGCGAAGGAATGTGGTCCTGGGTCGCGCACCGCATCACCGGCGTCTCCATCTTCTTCTTCCTCTTCGCCCACGTGATCGACACGGCGATGGTCCGGGTCTCGCCCGAGGCGTACAACACCGCCGTCGAGACCTACAAGAACCCGATCGTCGGGGTCATGGAGGTCGGTCTCGTGGCCGCGGTCCTGTTCCACGCGCTCAACGGCATCCGGATCGTGCTGGTGGACTTCTGGTCCGACGGCCCGCGCTACCAGCGCCAGCTCACCTACGGTGTGCTCGCGGTGTTCCTCGTGCTGTTCCTGCCCTTCGTGTGGCGTCACCTGACGATCGTGTTCGGACACTGATAACGATGACGATGACCTCTCAGATCCCGGCACCCCGTTCGCCGTACAAGGCACGCAAGGCCGGCAACTTCGAGCTC
>DATIBI010000275.1:0-16111 GCA_035457605.1 Nocardioidaceae bacterium | reverse complement strand
CGAGCAGCTCGTGCAGCTCGTCGTTGTCGGCCACGTCGAAGACCGAGATGTTGGAGTACTCACCCACGATGCGCCACAGGTGCCGCCATTTCCCGGAGCGCTGGAGCTCCTGGGAGTAGTCCCTCTCGCGGGCCACGATCTCCTGGCGCACCTCGGGGGCGAGGTCGTGCGGGAGGTTCACGTCCATCCGAACGTGGAACAGCATGGGTGAGTCTCCAGTCTCCGTGTCGGTTCGGGTCAGGCCTTGTCGAGGACGAAGTCGTAGGTGACCTCGTCACCCTTGCCGTCGGCCGCGGGCTTGGGGTCGAGCATGAGCTCGGGCTTCACGGCGGAGGCGATGTCGTCCTGGTTGTGCGGGTCACCGGGGAAGTAGAGCTGGGTGGTGATCAGCTGGTGGCCGTCCGCGGAGACCTTCAGGTGGAGGTGAGCCGGGCGCCAGGCGTGCCAGCCGGCGGCGGCGATGAGCTTCCCGCAGGAGCCGTCGGTCGGGATCTGGTACGGCGCCGGCTGGACGGTGTGGATCACGAAGTGGCCCTGGTCGTCCGCGCGGACGGAGCCCCGCAGGTTCCACTCGGGCAGGCCGGGTGCGAACTGCGAGTAGAAGCCGTCCGCGTCTGCGTGCCAGATCTCCACCTTCGCCCCGGGCAGCGCCTTGCCGTCCACGTCGGTGACCTGGCCCTGAAACTTCAGCGGGGTGCCGCCCTCGTTCTCGCGCATCGGCAGGGTGGTCTCGCCGACCCCCTCCGGTGCGTTCGGCACGTAGTACGGGCCCTCGATCGTGCCCTTGCTGCCCTGCCGGTTCTCGGTGGCGACCTCCTCGACGACGTGCTCGACCCACACGTCGAGGAACAGCGGCCACTCGCCGTCCTGCCCGACGTCGATCAGCCATGCCTTGAGGGCGTTGTACTCGTCGTAGGTGACCTTGTGCTTGCGGATCGTGGTGTGGATGGCCTCGAGGACCTCGCGGGCGAGCAGGTCCACCCGCTCCTTGGGGGTGTTCGCGACGTTGCCGGTCTTGTCGGCCTTGAAGCGTTCGGTGGCCGATGCCCCGGAGGCGGCGGCGGTTGCGGTGCTCATGGCGGTTCTCCTTGTGGTGATGTGGTTTTCAGCTGTCCTGGCGGTAGTGCGCGAGCTTGTCGGGGTCCACGTCGACCCCGAGCCCGGCACCGGGACGGACGACCAGTTGGCCGTCGTGGATCTGCAGCGGCTCGGTGAGCAGGTCGTCCTGCATGTCGAGGAAGTTGGAGAGCTCGCCGGCGCGCTGGGAGGTGAGGCGGTACGCCGAGCCGAACGCGACCGTGCAGACCGAGCCGAGCTGGCCGTCGATCTGGTTGCCCATGACGACCTCGATGCCGAGCCCCTCGGCGAGGTGGTGCACTCGCTGGGAGTGGGTGAACCCGGTGCGCGCGGTCTTGATGCTCACCGCAGTGGCCGAGCCGCCGAGGATCTCGCGGGTGACGTCGGCCGGGGTCACCGCGGACTCGTCGGCGATGAACGGTACGTCGCACTGCTGGACCAGCCAACGACGTCCGAGCACGTCGTCGGCGGGACACAGCTCCTCGGCGAACAGCAGGCCCAGGTCGGCCATCTCGCGCATCGCCCGGGCCGACTCCGAGGCGGTCCAGCCGCGGTTGCCGTCGACGTACAGCTCGACCTGCTCGCCGAGCGACTGTCGCAGCGCCCGGACCACCGCGGTGTCGAGCTGGATCGGCCGACGGCCCACCTTCACCTTGAACGTGGTGATGCCGTAGGTGTCGCGCATCCGCTCGGCCTCGGCGACCATCGCCGCGGGCTCGTCGAAGCCGAGCATGTGGCACACCCGCATCCGGTCGGTGTAGCCGCCGAGCAGCTCGGTCACCTGCAGGCCCAGCGTCCGGCCGAGCGCGTCCCAGATCGCCATGTCCACCGCGGCCTTGGCGACCGGGTTCGCGACGGTCCGGGCCAGCCGCGCCGCCACCACCTCGCGCTCGAGCAGGGTGAGCCCGACGACCTGGGGCGCGAAGACCTGCTGGATGACCGCCATCACCCCGGACTGGGTCTCGCCGTAGGTGAACGGCCGCGGCGGTGCCTCGGCGATCCCGACGACCCCGTCGTCGGTGTGCACGCGGACCAGGACGTGCCGGGCCTCGGTGACCTCGCCACTGGCGAAGCGCAGTGGCTTGCGGTAGGGGATGGCGAACGGGATCGCCTCGACCTGGGTGATCTTCATCGGGGAACCTCGAGGGGTGCGGTGGACGAGGGAGCAGAGTCGAAGAGGCCGGCGTCCTCGAGCGTGCTGAGCACCGAGCGCACCAGCGCGGAGTCGTCGTCGCGCCGCCAGGCGAGGGCGAGCTCGACGCTGCCGGCGTCGGCGACGTCGCGGAACACGACCCCGCCGAGCGCGACGGCCCGCACCGAGGCGGGCAGCAGCGCGACGCCGAGCCCGGCGGCGACCAGGGCGAGCAGGACGGCGGTTCCGGGTGCCTCGTGCTCGCGGTGCGGGGCGAACCCGACCTCCTTGCAGCTGCGCAGCACAGCGTCGTTCACCGCGGACTCTCGGGCGCTGTAGAGCACGAACCCCTCGCTGCGCAGGTCGGCCATGCCGACCACGGGCTCGGTCGCGAGCCGGTGGTCCGCGGCGACGGCCAGGACCAGCGGCTCGACCTCGATCGTGCGCAGCTGCAGGTCCTCACCGGTGGCCGGCGGCCGCAGCACGCCGAGGTGCAGGCTGCCGTCGCGCAGGCCCTCGCACTGGGCCGGGGTGAGCAGGTCGGCGTGGATCTCGAGCCCGACGCCGGGCAGGTCCCGCTTGACCGCGCGTGCGATCCGCGGCAGGTGGCTGAAGGCGGCGGTGCCCGTGAACGCGATCCTCACCAGCCCGAGCCGCCCGTCGGCGATCCGTCGTACCCCGCGCACGCTGTCGTCGACCGCACCGAGCACCCGGAGCGCCTCGTCGTACAGGAAGGTGCCGGCGGGGGTGAGGGAGACCTGGCGGGTCGTGCGGGTGAGCAGGGGCGTGCCGAGCTCCGCCTCGAGCTGCCGGATCGCCTGCGACAGCGCGGGCTGCGCCATGTGCAGGCGCTCGGCGGCGCGGCCGAAGTGGCAGGTCTCGGCCACGGCGGCGAAGTAGCGCAGGTGGCGCAGCTCCATGCTCGTCCTCTGCCTCGAAGGGGCTCTGCTCCGGCCGATCGAGGGCCGGTGACCGCGGTCACGTCATCCGCGATTGATTCACGGTAAGTACGAGTATTGAGTCAGCACAAGGTCCTGTTTCCGCGCGATTGATAAGCAGAGCCGATCAATACCACCCTGGGTCAGGACTAGGCATTCCCCTCGTGTGACGGCCGCCACGCGATGCCAGGGTTCCGGGAACGCAGCACCACCGCTCCCCGGAGGAACTCATGACCGAGACGCTGGACCACCTGCAGACGATCCTCTCCGACGCCGTCGTCGAGGACGGCCAGGCCGGCATCTACCGCGCCAACCGCCGGATCTTCACCGACGAGGAGATCTTCGAGCTCGAGATGAAGCACATCTTCGAGGGCAACTGGATCTACCTCGCCCACGAGAGCCAGGTCGCCGAGCCCGGTGACTACTTCACCACCTACATGGGCCGGCAGCCGGTCGTGATCACCCGCGACAAGGACGGGCAGCTGCACTGCCTGATCAACGCCTGCGCCCACCGCGGCGCGATGATCTGCCGGCGCAAGACCGACAACCGCACCACGCTGACGTGCCCCTTCCACGGCTGGACGTTCCGCAACGACGGCACGCTGCTGAAGGTGAAGGACCCCGACGGCGCCGGGTACCCGGAGACGTTCAACACCAACGGGTCGCACAACATGACCAGGGTGGCCCGGTTCGACAGCTACCGCGGCTTCCTGTTCGGAAGCCTCAACCCCGACGTGTCCACGCTCGAGGAGCACCTCGGCGACACCACCAAGGTCATCGACATGCTCGTCGACCAGTCGCCCGAGGGGCTCGAGGTGCTTCGTGGCTCCTCCACCTACACCTACGACGGCAACTGGAAGGTGCAGGCCGAGAACGGGGCCGACGGCTACCACGTCACCGCGACCCACTGGAACTACGCCGCGACCACGTCGCGCCGGAACACGGGCGAGTCCAAGAACTCGACCAAGACCCTCGACGCCGGCAGCTGGGGCAAGTCCGGTGGCGGCTACTGGTCCTACCCCAACGGCCACCTGTGCCTGTGGACCTGGGCGGGCAACCCGCAGGACCGTCCGCTGTGGGACCGGATGGAGGAGCTGAAGCAGGAGTTCGGCGACGCCAAGGGCGAGTTCATGGTCCGCGGCTCCCGCAACCTGTGCCTCTACCCGAACGTGTACCTGATGGACCAGTTCAGCACCCAGATCCGGCACTTCCGGCCGATCGCGCCGGACCAGACCGAGGTCACCATCTACTGCATCGCGCCGAAGGGCGAGAGCGCCGAGGCCCGTGCCTGGCGGATCCGGCAGTACGAGGACTTCTTCAACGCCTCCGGCATGGCCACCCCCGACGACCTCGAGGAGTTCCGGTCCTGCCAGCTCACGTTCCGGGCGGGCGCCGCCCCGTGGAACGACATGAGCCGCGGCGCCGAGCACTGGCTCGACGGACCCGACGAGGTCGCGGAGTCGCTGGACATGAAGGGCGTGATCTCCGCCGGCCAGAAGAACGAGGACGAGGGGCTCTACCCCGTCCAGCACGGCTACTGGCTCGAGACCATGCGCGCCGCCCTCGCCCAGGAGCGCGAAGCCGCCCACCCGAACACCGCGACCGCCTGAAGGACCCGACCATGACGATCACCGACCACGACGCCGCCCGGCAGGACGTGCCCGGCGGGCGTGCCATTACCCAGAACGCCATCGAGCAGTTCCTCTACCGCGAGGCGCGCTACCTCGACGACCGCGAGTTCGAGAAGTGGCTGGCCTGCTACGCCGACGACTGCGAGTACTGGATGCCGGCCTGGGACGACGACGACCGGCTCACCGACGACCCGCAGTCGCAGGTCTCGCTGATCTACTACCCGAACAAGGGTGGCCTGGAGGACCGCGTCTTCCGGATCCGCACCGAGCGCTCGAGCGCCACGTCGATCCCGGAGCCGCGCACGAGCCACAACATCAGCAACGTCGAGGTCATCGACAGGTACGGCGACCTGGTCGACGTGCGCTTCAACTGGCACACGATGTACTTCCGCTACAAGACGGTCGACCCCTACTACGGCACCTCGTTCTACACGATCGACTTCTCCGGCGAGAGCCCGCTGATCCGTCGCAAGACCGTGGTGCTGAAGAACGACTACATCCACCACGTCGTCGACGTCTACCACTTCTGAACCCCACGTTCCGACCCGCCGGGAGCTGTCCGTCATGAGCCACCAGGTAGCCCTGTCCTTCGAGGACGGCGTCACCCGCTTCATCACGTGCGCGGAGGACCAGACCGTCGCCGACGCGTCGTACCGCTCGCGCATCAACATCCCGCTCGACTGCCGCGACGGTGCGTGCGGCACGTGCAAGGCGTTCTGCGAGTCCGGTGAGTACGACGGGGGCACCTACATCGACGACGCCCTCACCGCAGACGAGGCCGGGCAGGGGTACGTGCTGCCGTGCAGCATGAAGCCGCGGTCGGACCTCGTGCTCCAGATCGCCAGCACCTCGGCGGTCGCCAAGACGCAGGCTGCGAGCTACACCGGGACGTTGACCGCCCTGGAGCGGCTCTCGCCCACCACCGTGTCGCTCGGCGTGGAGATCGAGGCCCGGGAGTCGCTGGCGTTCCTTCCCGGGCAGTACGTGAACATCGGCGTTCCCGGGACCGAGGAGAGCCGGAGCTACTCGTTCAGCAACGCCCCCGACGACAAGGAGCTGACCTTCCTGGTCAAGCTCACTCCGGGCGGGGTGATGTCGCAGTACCTCACCGACCGGGCCGCGGTGGGGGACGAGCTGACCCTGACCGGGCCGAAGGGCAGCTTCTTCCTGCGCGAGACCGGGCGCCCGGTCCTGCTGCTGGCCGGGGGCACCGGGCTGGCGCCGATCCTCTCCATCCTGCGCAAGCTGCGCGGCGAGGGCAGCACCCGGCCGGTCCACCTCGTCTACGGCGTGAGCACCGACGACGACCTGGTCGAGATGGACACGCTGCGGGAGCTGGCCGCCTCGATCGACTCCTTCACCTGGGACCACTGCGTCGCGGACCCGGACAGCTCCGCGCCGAACAAGGGCTACGTCACCGGCCTGATCGGCCCCGAGCACCTGCACGGCGGGGACGTCGCGGTCTACCTGTGCGGACCGCCGCCGATGGTCGAGGCGGTGCGCAAGCACTTCGCGGACGAGGGTGTCGAGCCCACGGGCTTCTACTACGAGAAGTTCGCGCTCACCGGCGGGTCCCCGGCGGACGGGTCGGCGGCCGATGCGCCCTCGCCGACCGAGCCGGCGCCCACCGAGCCCGCAGCGGCAGCGGTGCCCGAGCCGGCAGCGGCAACAGTGCCCGCGCCAGCCGACGAACCGGTGGTTGTGGCCGCGGAGGTCGAGCCTCACGCCACCGGTGAACAGGACACCGTCGGTGACCGTGGCGCCGCCGATGGACCGGTAGCAGCGAACGACCCGGGCACCGTGGCCGCGCGCCCGGCGGCCGGCGCGGCAACCCGACCCGCGGCACGCTCCGACGACGCGCTGCTCGTCCTCACCGGGGAGGGACGAGAGGTCGCCGGTCAGGTGGTGCTGCCCGCGGGTGAGCGGGAGCCCTTCGCCGGCGGCGCCCCGTCGTGGGACGAGAGGCAGACCGCCCGCACCGTCGCCGGCCAGCAGGTGTGGCCGGCATCGCCCGAGGAGGCGCGGGATGAGCTCCAGGCCGGGGACGAGGTCACGGTCACCGGTGAGGCCCGCTCGGTCGCGGGTCAGGAGGTGCTGCCCCGCACGGAGATCGAGCCGCTCACCCCGCCGGCGGTCACGACCGTCGCCGCGGACGCGGGTACGCCGGCCCCGCCCGTCGTACCCGACCAGCCGAGCGCCCCCGGGCAGGCGATCGGACCCGGGCAGTACGAGATCGGCGAGGAGCACCCGTCGGTGCACCAGTCCGACGCGATCTTCGAGGCCCGGCAGGCGCTGGAGCTCGGCGCGGTCGAGCTGACCATCGGCCGGCTGTCCTCGCAGCAGCTCGCCGGCTACCGGCTGCTGGCGGAGTCGACCGTGCCGCACGTCGACGGGGACCGGTTCGTCGACGCCGCCGCCTACACCGAGACCAACGCGGCGTTCCACGACTACCTGTTCACGCTCACCGGCAACGAGCACCTGCTGCAGGCCTACCAGGCGCTCGGCGTGAAGGGGCACATGGAGGAGGTGCTGCGCAACGCGCGCTGGTGCCACCCCCGGTGCGCCCAGGACCACCTCGACATCGTCGCCGCGTTCGAGTCGGGCGACCGTGCCGCGGCACGCACGTTGGTGGCCGAGCACGCCGAGCGGTCCAAGATCACCATGCGGCGCGCGATGAACGACGCCCGCGCCGCCTCCCTGCCCGGGTTCGTCAGCCCCGGCCGCTTCGACGGCAAGGTCGTCCTCGTCACCGGCGCTGCCCAGGGCATCGGCGAGCGGGTGGCCCGCCGCGTCTGCGTCGAGGGCGGAGCGGTCGTCCTCGCGGACCGCGCAGAGCTGGTGCGCGAGCTGGCCGACGAGCTCACCGGGGCCGGGTACGACGCGGGCGCCGTGACCGCCGACCTCGAGACATGGGACGGCGCCGAGCAGGTCGTGCGCGCCGCCCTCGACCGCTGGGGACGCATCGACGTCGCGGTCCACACCGTCGGCGGCACGATCTGGGCCAAGCCTTTCGAGCACTACCCGCCCGAGCAGATCCAGGCCGAGATCAACCGGTCGCTCTTCCCGACCCTGTGGTCGTGCCGGGCGGTGCTGCCGTCGATGATCGCCCAGGGGCACGGCACGATCGTCAACGTGTCCTCGGTGGCCACCCGAGGCGTGAACCGGGTGCCCTACGCCGCCGCCAAGGGCGGGGTCAACGCGATCACCACGGCGCTGGCGCTCGAGGCCGCTCCGCACGGCGTCCGGGTGGTGGCCACCGCCCCCGGCGGGACCGACGCGCCGCCTCGCCGGATCCCGCGCGGACCGGCGCCGGGGTCGGACCAGGAGCAGACCTGGTACCAGAGCATCGTCGACCAGACCGTCGGCTCCTCGCTGATGAAGCGCTACGGCACCCTCGACGAGCAGGCCGCCGCGATCACCTTCCTCGCCTCCGACGAGGCCTCCTACATCACCGGCACGATCCTTCCCGTCGCCGGCGGTGACCTGGGCTGACCCCTCGGTCCGCCCGTCCCTTCACCTCACCACCAACACACACGGAGTCCGTCATGCCCGAAACCCAAGAGCTCGTGGAGAGTCGCAGGCGCCGCAGCGTCGCCTGGGTCGTCGCACTGTCGACCGTCGCGCTGGTGTTCGACGGGTACGACCTCGTCGTCTACGGCACCATCGTGCCGACCCTGCTGGCCGACCCGTCCCAGCTGGGTGCGATGTCGCCGGAGCAGGCCGGTGCGCTCGGCAGCTACGCCCTGGTCGGTGTCCTCGTGGGAGCCCTGACCGCGGGCGCCATCGGTGACTGGGTCGGTCGACGCAGGGTCATGCTGGTCAACATCGCCTGGTTCTCCCTCGGCATGGGCGCCACCGCGCTCACCCAGAGTGTGACGGCGTTCGGGATCGGCCGGTTCTTCACCGGTGTCGGCGTGGGTGCGCTGGTCGCGACCGTCGGTGCCCTGGTAGCGGAGTTCGCACCCCCGGGCAAGCGCAACCGGCTCAACGCCATCGTCTACAGCGGCGTCCCGGCCGGCGGCGTGCTGGCGGCGCTGGTCGCGCTGGCCATCTCCGACGCGGTCGGGTGGCGCGGGCTGTTCTGGGTCGGCGCGCTGCCGATCGTCCTGCTGCTGCCGCTGGCGTTCGTCAAGCTTCCCGAGTCGCCCCGGTGGCTCCTGGCGCGCGGTCGGGTGCTCGAGGCCGAGCAGGTCTCCGCTGCGACCGGGGTCCCGCTGCCCGAGGTCGTCGACGTGCCCGACGTACCCGCCAAGGTGGGCTTCACCGCCCTGGCCACCCGTCCGCTGGCCTGGCCGACCCTGCTGCTCGGCACGATGAGCTTCGCGGGCCTGCTGCTGACCTACGGGCTGAACACGTGGCTGCCGCAGATCATGGAGGACAACGGGTTCGGCAAGGGCTACGCGCTCTCCTTCCTGCTGGTGCTCAACCTCGGCGCGATCCTGGGCGGTCTCCTCGCGGCGTCCTTCGCCGACAGGCTCGGCGCCAAGCGGATCGTGGCCACCACCTTCGTGCTCGCCGCCATCACCTTGGCCCTGCTGCCGATGGACCTTCCGGTGGTGCTGCTCGTCGGCGCGGTCGCCGTGGCCGGGGCGGGAACCATCGGCACCCAGGTGCTGATCTACGGACTGGTGTCGGGCTACTACCCGACCCGCGCCCGCGCGGCGGGTGTGGCCTGGTGCGCCGGCTTCGGCCGGCTCGGCGGGATCGTCGGCCCGGTCGTGGGCGGCATGCTCGTCGGCGCCGGTCTGGGGGGCACCACCGCCTTCTACGTCTTCGCCGGCATCTCCCTGCTCGGTGCGCTGGTCACGCTGCTGGTGCCCCGCGCCCGGCACGAGGAGGCGCACGAGGCCGAGGCAGCCCAGGCCCTCACCCCGGACCGCAGGTCTACTGTGACCGCGTGACCTCAGCCCCGCCTGTGCTTGTCGCCCGTGATCTCGAGCTCGCCGACCTGGAGCAGCGCCTGCTCCGGGTCGGCGAGCACGGGCCCGAGCTGGTGCTGGTGACCGGGGTGGCAGGCGTCGGCCGCAGCGCACTGGTGGAGCGTCTGGCGGTACGTCGGACGGGGCCGGTGCTGCGCGCCCGGGGGGCGGCCTGGGAGACCGGCCGGCGCAACGCCGTGCTGCACCAGCTGCTGCCCGGCGAGAACTTCCCCGACGACCCCGTCGAGGCCGCGGAGGTCTTCGTGCGTGCGGTGGCCGCGGAGGGGGACCCCGTCCTGGTGGTCGTGGACGACGCGCACTGGAGCGACCCCGCCTCGGTCCAGACGCTGTCCTCGGCCGTGCAGCACCACCGGGCGACCGCCGCGCTGATCGTGCTGACCGTGCCGCTCGGCGACCCCGATGCTCCCGCCGACACCGTCGCGCTGCTTCGCCGGGTGGCCACCCAGGTCGTCACCCTGTCCCCGCTGGGCTCCCGCGCCGTCGGTGAGGTCGCTGCCGCGCACGGCGTGGTGCTGCACCCGTCGATGGCCGAGCGGCTGTGCGAGCACACCGGCGGGGTCCCGCGGCACGTGGTGGACCTGCTGGACGAGCTCCCGCGCGCTGCCTGGGCCGGGCTCGAACCGGACCTGCCGGCTCCCGCCCTGGTCGGCTCCCGGGTCCGGGAGGCACTTCGCGACCTGACACCGCAGGCGCGGCAGCTGGTGCAGGCGGTCGCCGTGCTCGGTGCGGGCTCCTCGATCCACGAGGTCGCCCGGCTGGCCGGGCTCGACGACGTCCTGGCGCCGCTCGACGAGGCGCGGACGGCCGGACTCGTGCGCGGGTCGGGGCCGCACCAGGCGGCCGCGGTGTCGCCCGCCGACTCGATGGTGCGCGCGGCCGTCCTGGACTCGATGGGCTGCGCGGCCGCTGCCGAGGCGCACCGGCGAGCGGCCGACCTCGTGGACGACGAGGGCCGCCGGCTCGCGCACCTGGTCGCGGCGTCACCGCTGCCCGACCCCCGGCTCGCGGACCGCCTCGACGCCGCGGCGGTCGAGCGCGCGGCCGAGGGCGCCTGGGGTGCGGTGGCCTCCCTGCTCAGGGACGCCAGCCGGCTCACCGAGGACGCCGCCCGGCGCGAGGAACGGTTGACCCGCGCCGTCGACGCACTCATCGGCGCAGGGGACGCGCTCGGGGCAGCGGCCCTCGTCCCCGAGGTGGAGAGCCTGCGCGAGACGCCGCTGCGCAACGCCGTCCTCGGCTACCTCGCGATCGTCCGCGGTCGGGTCTCGGAGGCGGAGACCCGGCTCGGACGCGCCTGGCAGCTCGTGAACGCCGAGCGTGATCCCGACGTCGCCGCGCTGATCTGCCAGCGGTTCGTGCTCCATGCGCTGTGCCGGTGCCGGGGTGGCGACCTGGTCGCGTGGGCGGACCGAGCCATCGAGCTCGTCGGTCCCGAGGCGCCGGCCGGCGTGGAGGCGGCGGCCATCCGCGGCCTCGGGCTGGCCGGGACCGGACGGACGGCGGAGGCGCTGGACGGCTACCGGGACCTGGGGCAGCGGCTGCGGCACGGCGCCCAGGCGCAGCGGGTGGCGATGGGCACGGGCTGGCTGCACCTGGTGGTCGACGACGTCGACGAGGCCCGGGCCGACCTCGAGAGCGCGGTGCCGACGACCTTCCTCGGCGGGTCCAGCCGGATCTCGCTGTGGGCCCGCGGCTGGCTGGCCAGGGCCCAGTTCGCCACCGGGGAGTGGGACCTGGCCCTGCGCACCGTGCTCGAGGCCGACGACCTGCTGGAGCGGAGCGGGATCGTGCTCGCCCGGCCGCTGCTGCACTGGACCGCGGTCCAGGTGCACGCGCTTCGCGGGGACTGGGACGCCGCCGAGGACCGACTCCGGCGGGCGGAGACCGGGGCCCAGGACTACGAGCTGATGCGGGTGCCCTCCCACCTGGCGCGGGCACAGTTCCACGAGGCGCGGGCCGACTACGCAGCCGTGCTGCGTGCGCTCGCGCCCCTGACCCGGAGCACCGAGGGGTCCAGCATCGACGAGCCGGGGTTCTGGCCGTGGCCCGACGTGTACGCCAACGCCCTGGTCCTCGAAGGTCGCTACGACGACGCGGAGGACTTCCTCGCCCCGCACGAGGAGCGTGCCCGGGCCCGCGGCCACCGGTCCGCCCAGGCCCGGCTCGGCTACGCACGCGGACGGCTGCTGGGTGCCCAGGGCAGGCTCGACGAGGCACGCGAGGTGTTCGAGGCGTCGCTGGCCCTGCTCGAGGGGCTGCCGCTGCGCTACGACCGGGCGCGGGTCAACTTCGCGTTCGGCCAGACCCTCCGCCGTGCCGGGAAGCGCCGCGAGGCCGACGCGGTGATCTCCACCGCGCGCGACAGCTACGCGGCCCTGGGCGCCACCACCTACGTCCGCCGCTGCGAGCGAGAGCTGAAGGCGGGTGGGCTCAACGTCGTGCGCACCGACCGCGCGGTCGACGAGCTGACCCCGCAGGAGCAGGCCGTGTCCACCCTCGTCGCCAAAGGCCTGACCAACCGGGAGGTCGCAGCAGAGCTGTTCTTGTCCGTGAAGACCGTGCAGTACCACCTGACCCGCATCTACGCGAAGCTCGGGATCCGTTCGCGTTCCGAGCTCGCCGCCGTCCGCGGGCCGACCTCGGGAGCCGACCTTCCATGACCAGCACCACCACCGAGACGAGCTCGGAGACCGAGCCCGCGCCCACCCCGGGGCGGATCGAGCGACCGACCCGCCGCCCGCCCACTCCGCGACGGTTCCTCGCCGACCTCGGACGGCACGAGCTCGTCAACGGCGTGGTCGGCGCGCTGTTCTCGATGACCGGTCCGGTGGCGGTGATCCTGTCGGTGGCGCAGCGAGGAGGGCTCTCCCAGACGGTCATCGCCTCGTGGGTGTTCGCGATCTTCGTGCTCAACGGGGTGCTCACGGTGGTGGCCTCGCTGGTGTACCGCCAGCCGCTCGGCTTCGCCTGGACCATCCCGGGCACGGTGGTCGTCGGCCAGGCGCTGACCTCCCTGTCGTGGCCCGAGGTCGTCGGCGCCTACGTGCTGAGCGCGCTGCTCATGCTCGGCCTCGGCCTGACCGGGATGGTGAGCAGGCTGATGCGGCTGCTCCCGATGCCGGTGGTGATGGCGATGGTGGCCGGGGTGTTCCTGCAGTTCGGGATCGACCTGGTGCTCGCGGTCAAGGGCGACGCCGCCCTGGCCGCACCGATGGTCCTGGCCTTCGTCGCCGCCTCGGCCCTGCCCCGGCTCGGGAGGTGGCTGCCGCCGATCCTCGCCGGCCTGGTCACCGGGGTCGTCGTGGTGCTGCTGACCGGCCGCATCGACCCCGGCAGCACAGCCGGCCCGTGGCTCGCCGAGCCGGTGCTGCAGTCACCGTCCTTCACGTGGGCGGCGGCCGTCGAGCTCGTCGTACCCCTCGTCATCACCGTGCTCGTCGTCCAGAACGGACAGGGCATGGCGGTCCTCAGCGCGGCCGGGCACCGGCCCCCGATGAACACCGTCACCCTGGCGTGCGGACTCTGGTCGCTGCCGAGTGCCTTCGTCGGCGGCATCTCCACCTGCCTCACCGGGCCGACGAACGCGCTGCTGACCGCCTCGGGGGAGCGCTCCCGGCACTACGCCGCGGCAGTGTGGTTCGGGGTCCTCGCGATCGGGTTCGGCCTCACGGCGCCCGGGATGGTCCGGCTGATGCTGGAGATGCCGGAGGCGTTCGTCGCCGCCCTGGGCGGGCTGGCGATGCTCCGGGCGTTGCAGGGTGCGTTCTGCACGGCCTTCTCGGGTGCGCTCGTCACCGCCAGCCTGACCAGCTTCCTCGTCACGGTCTCCGGCGTGGAGTTCCTCAACGTGGGTTCGGCGTTCTGGGGGCTGGTGGCCGGGTTGGTAGTCGCATTGCTCGTCGAGCGGGACGAGCTGGTGGCGGCACGGCGGGGGTAGCCCCCGAGCTCGAAGCCGCCCTGGTGCCGCGCGGCCGGTGGGCCGGTTCGGGCCTGCCGCCGTACGCGGACTGCTATCTTGCGCCGAAGGGGGTGGCACATGAGTCGTCAGGGCAGAGCGCTCCGTTGCAGGGTCGGCCTTCACAGGTGGGTGACGCGGGTCAACAAGGACGCGCGCTGGGTGGAGTGCGGACGGTGTGGCAGGTACGCCAACCGGGTAGCCACGGCCAACCGGTTCCCGCCCGGCGGCTTCGAGCCGGGCGGCTCCTCCTCGTAGCGCGATGACTGCACCGCCTCGCAACCGTGACCAGCGCCGCAGGGACACCCTGCATCGGCTCGAGCACGACGTGGACGCGTGGGTCGCCACCGCCGACCCCGCCACCGGCACCCCCTACCTGGTCCCGTTGTCGTACCTGTGGGACGGCCGGACCCTGCTCTTCGCAACAACCGCCGCCAGTCCCACCGGTCGCAACCTGCAAGCCACCCGCAGGGCGCGCGTCGGCATCGGACCCACTCGCGACCTGGTGCTGGTCGAAGCCAGCCTGCAGTCGGTGGTGGCCGCGACCGACATCGCGTCCGACGTGGGTGACACCTTCGCCGCCAAGACCGGCTTCGACCCACGTGAGCTGTCCACGCCCTACCTGTACTTCCACCTGCGCCCGCACCGGCTGCAGGCCTGGCGCGAGGCGAACGAGCTCGCCGGCCGCGACCTGATGCGCGACGGGGAGTGGCTGGACGCCGACCCGTCGTGACTGCGACGACCGCGCAGTCCGCCCTCGAGGCCGGGCGGTACACCCCCCACTACGTTGCCGACCCGCGGATCACGGGCGAGGGGGTCGAGATGTATCTCGACTGCAAGGGCGTCATCGGGCAGCCCATGGTCTCGACGCTACGTCAGGTCCTGCGCGAAGAGCTCGAGGCCGCCGGGATCGACGGGAGGGTCAGGGCCGCGGGACAGCACGCTGCATAGACCACTGATCGGCGTTGCAGATAACGGGGAATAAGACTTCTTGCGCAGAGTCGCGCCAATAGCGGGGGAGGTGAGAACAGACCTGATGTGGAAGGAGTCATCCCGCTTTGCGTAACTCGAGAACCATAGCTGCGCCATCCCTCTCCCCGGTGGAGGGGCGCGCCTGAATGAGCAAGCACAAGAAGCCCGGACCCGGAGTGCACAAGGGAGCCCCGACCTCCCACAAGGCAGAGCAGCGACGCCGCACGCGCAAGATCTCCGTGCTCGTCGCCGCCATGCTCGCGGTCGGGGGAGCGGTTGCCCCGGCCGGCGCCTACACCGTTCGCTCCGGCGACACCCTCAGCTCCATCGCGCACCGGCACGACACCAGCGTTGCCCGGCTGGCCCGGATCAACCGCATCGAGGACCCCGACCGGATCCGCGTAGGTGACCGCCTGCGGCTCCGCGTTCGCCGAGACGTCGAGCGGTCTGCCGAACGGTCCGCCGAGCGCTCCGTCGCGGTGTCGCGGTCAGGGTCCAGGCTGAACCGGGCCGCGCCCCGGGTCAGCCGCGGGCCCATCCCTGCCGCCGGCTCCTGGCACCGTCACAGCGGATACCCCTGGGCCACGTGGGCCGGCGACATCAACGTCCCCGGTTCGGGTGACTACGGTGCCCCTGTCCGGTCGGCCGGCTCCGGACGCGTCACCGACACCAACTACTGGACGAGCTCCTACGGCTACCACGTCGAGATCGGTGACAAGCTCTACGCCCACCTGTCCAAGATCCTCGTCCGGCCTGGTCAGTACGTACGACGGGGGCAGGTGATCGGGCTGGTCGGGGACACGGGGAACGCCGCAGGCCCCCACCTCCACTACGAGACCGGCCGCCGATGACCGGGTGCCCGTGCTCGCACGAGCGCGTGGACTGACCAGGGGAGGAGAGCAGAGCCGCAGGCCGGGCCATGTGCCCGGTCTGCGGCTCTTTCTCGTCCGCCGTCCCACAGGTTCTGCCCCGGGTCACGCGTGTGGCAGGAGGTCTTGCAGAGTCGTGCAGCGCCGAAAAGCGTGATCTGTCCTGTTTTATGCCAACTGCATGAATACGCACCACATGGTAGTTGACGTGTGATTTGTGCCACGCCAGATTGTTGTGGCCGCACAGAGCGGTTCGGGAGAGGGGACATGCGCGTGAACCGAACAAGACTTGCCGCTGCCCTGGCACTGGTGCTGGGAGGCACCATGGCCAGCGTGACGCAGGCTGGAGCCACACCACCGGAGGGTGAGAGCCGCGGTCTGGAGGTGTACGTCGGCCGGGTCGACGCCTCAGATCTGGAGAAGCTGAAGCTGGTCGGACTCGACCACGAGGACATCGCCACCGGACGGGCCCGCGACGGCAAGCTCGCCGTGGAGGTCGTGATGAACAACCTCCAGGCCGAGAAGCTCGCCGCTCAGGGGGTCGCGCTCGACGTCAAGAAGATCGACGGGGTGAAGGCGTCCCGCGTGGCTGCCAAG
>DATIBI010000274.1:0-13794 GCA_035457605.1 Nocardioidaceae bacterium | reverse complement strand
CTCCCTCGTCGACGTGTCCGCCCTCTGGGTGCGGTTCGGGCTGGTCGACGCCGTACGCGGGATCGACCTGCGTGTCGGCGCCGGCGGTGCGACGGCCCTGCTCGGACGCAACGGCGCCGGGAAGTCCACGACCATGCGGGTCCTGGCCGGCGTCGTCCCGCCGACGGCCGGCATCGTCGAGGTGGCCGGGCACGACATCCGCACCGAGACGCTCACGGTGAAGCGGCTCACCGGCTACTGCCCCGACGTGGGCGGCCTGGTGCCGCGGGCCACGCCCTGGGAGCACCTGCAGCTGGCGGCCCGCCTGCGGCGGATGCCCGACGGTTGGGAGGAGCCTGCGCGCGACCTGCTCGAGCGGTTCGACCTGGGCGGGGTGGCGCACCGGGTAACCGCCGGGTTCAGCCACGGCATGGGCCGGCGGATGTCGGTCGTGCTCGCCGCCTTCCACGACCCCCGCGTGCTGCTGCTCGACGAGCCCTTCGACGGCGTCGACCCGCTCGGCGTCGAGGCGACTATGGACGTGATCGCCGACGCCCGGGCACGTGGGGCGGCGGTCCTCGTCTCCACCCACCTGCGCGAGCTCGCGGTCCAGGCGTGCGACCACGCGATCGTGCTCCGCGGCGGGTCGGCGGTGGCCGCGCTGCCGGCCGTCGAGATGACCGGTGAGGACGGTGCCGGTGCCTACCGTGCCCTCCTGGACTGAGCGGCTTCCGGGGAGGTCCCGCCTGGGTTCGGGCCTCCGCGCCGCCCAGGACGTCGGGCCGCTGCTCCGGTTCCGAGCCTCTGGCCTGCGCGGCAGGGCCAGGCGGTCGGCGACCGGGGCCTTCGCCCTGATCGGGCTGCTCACCGTCGCGGCCGGCTGGGCACCGGCCTACCTGCCGGGCGCGGACGGGTCGGAGAGCCCGTTCCCGGTCGAGTCCACCGACCTGCTCCTGCTGCTCCCGAGCACCTTCCTCGGCGTGCTCGTGATCGCGATCATCTCCGCGATGGCCTCGGGCGGCGGCCGCGAGCTGCTGCCGAGGGACCAGGGCGTGGCGTACCCGGTCAGCCCCACCACCGACCATCTGGGGGCGTTGTTGATGGCGCCGCTGAACATCGCCTGGCTGCTCCAGAGCTGGCTGCTGCTCGGGGTCACGGCGTTCGTCGTCGGGCCGGAGCGGCTGTACGCCGCGCAACTGCCGGCGCTGCTGTGGCTGGTGACCGCGACGGCGCTGGCGCAGGCCGTGGCGTGGGGCGCGGAGTGGGTGCGGCGGGGCGCGCACGGGCTGTGGCTGCTGCGAGGGCTGACCGGGCTCGCGGTGGTGACGATGGCCGTGCTGGTGGTGACCGAACGGCTCACCACCGTGCTGGACTCGATCCCGACGCTGCAGATCGTGCTCGGCGTGCTGCACGGCGCCGAGGGCCACTGGCTGCTGTGGCTGCGTGCGGTCGGCGTGCTGGTGGTGCTGCTGGTGGGCGCGGTGGTGGCCGGTGCCTACCTCGCCGGCGCCGCTGCCCGGCGACCGGCTCGCGACGAGCTGCGCGTGGAGACCTCGGCGCACCGGCCACGGCCGAACCCGGCGTCGGACCTGCTGGCGATGGTGCGGGTGGACCGGGCGGGCGTGTGGCGGTCGGTGCCGCTGCGGCGGGGCATGGCGGTGCTCGCGCTGCTGCCCGGTCTGGTGGCGCTGGCCGGTGGGCTGGAGTGGTCGATGCTCAACCTCCTGCCGGGGCTGGTGGCCTCGGGCGGGGCGCTGCTGTTCGGCGTGAACGCGTGGTGCCTGGACGGGCGGGGTGCGCTGTGGCGGGCCAGCCTGCCGGTCTCGGCGCACCAGGTGTTCTGGGCCCGGGTCGTGGTCCTGGTGGAGGTGCTCCTTCTCTCCGCGGCGCTGACGCTGGTCCTGGGGGTGCTCAGGGCGGGTCGGCCCACGACCTCCGAGGTCGTCGCGCTCGTCTGCTGCACCCTCGTGGTCAGCCTCCAGGTGGTCTCCGCCGCCCTGCGCTGGTCGGTGCGGCGGCCGTTCGCGGTCGACCTGCGCAGCGCCCGCGCGACACCCGCGCCGCCGCTGGTGATGGTCGGCTACTCCTCGCGGCTCGCGCTCAGCACGACGCTGACCGCGATGGTGTTCATCGTGACCTCCAGCGTCGACCAGTGGCGCTGGTCGGTGCTGCTGGCGATCCCGTTCCTGCTGTTCTCGGCCTACCGGCTGGTGCGGGTCTCGGAGTCGTGGTCCCGGCCGGAGGTCCGGGCACGGGTCGCGGTCACGGTCGCGAGCTGACCCGGCGTCCGGTCGGCCGGTGCCGTGCATCGTCTGGCCTGTCCTGGCTGCGCCGTCGCCCGCCCGTCAGCCGGCGATCTGGCCCCGCCCGGTGCGTCGCAACGGCGAGCCGCCGCCGAGGTCGGCCCGCTGCCCCGCTTCCCAGCCGGACCTCCCGCCGCTGCCGGAGAGCTGGCGGGACCGCGCCCTGGACAGGGAGGGGTACTCCGCCTGCATCGCCGACGTCACCGCGACCGACCGGTCCGCGAGCACCAGCGAGACCGACCGGCCGGAGGACGAGGCGTACGCCTCCTCGGCTCGATGCTGCGCCTGTCGCTCGGCATCGGCGAGCCGGCGGACCACCGCCGCGGTGAACCCGGCCAGCCAGGACCGGCGGAACGCGGCCACGCTCTCCCCGAACGGCGGTCGCGCCCGGTTGAGCCGGTCCGTGGCCTGGAGCAGCAGGCTGGTGTAGAGGACCTCGGCCCGGAACAGGTCGGAGTCGTAGCCGAACAGGTGCAGCGAGATCTGCCTGGCCCCGTCGACGTACCTCACCCGCTGCACGCAGCGGCACCGCAGCCGGATCGCGACCCCGCTGAGCAGGTCGGCCTTGTCGAGGGCGTACGGCGGGTCGAGCACGACCACCCGGTCACCCACGACGTCGGACTCGGGCTCGGCCTGGGCGAGCAGGGCGCGGTCGATGCCGTAGTCGGCGACGAGCGCTGCCGCCTTCGCCGTGTAGGTCTCCGCCTCCTCCGGCGTGGCGGCAGGGTCCTCGGCCTTGGCGAGCAGCTTGCGGATCTTGGCGAGAATCTGGTCGGTCATCTCCGAAGGCCTCCCGTGGGTGCGATGGACCGACCCTGGCACCGTCCACGGACAAACGGAAACCGCCGTCCACAGGGTTCAGAGCCCGAACTGACCTCTCAACCCCACCCGAGCGACAGGGTGCGAGTGAGCTCGCCGACCACTCGCCGGGTCACTCGCCCTGGTCACGGGTCTTCGCCACGTCGCCCTCGTCGTCGGACCCCCCGTCGCGCCTGCGGGCCCGTGACTCCGCGAGGTAGCCGAGTCGTCGCAGGGCCTCGACGTTGCGCGGGTGGAGCATCGCGTCCTGCACCACCTGCGGCACGACCGCGGCGGGCCCGGAGACGGCGTACTCCTCCATCACCACCAGCGTGCCCTCCTCGTGCGGCTCGCAGGTGACGATCACCCGTCCCTCGCCGGACGGCCACACCTTGACCCGCAGCTGCAGCCGGTTCGGGGCGTCGACCTCCTCGACCTCGGTGTTGTCGCTGACGAGCAGCGGCCACGCGCCGACGGAGTGGTGGATCCGCGAGCCCGGGTCGGGCCAGTCCTGGTCGACCTCGCGGATCCGGGCGGCTCCGACCACCCAGGTGGCGTAGCTCCACCCGTCGGTGAGCACGTCGAACACGTCCTCGGGGCTGCAGTGCATGACTCTGCTGGTCCTGCTCATCGCTGTCCTTCCTGGTCGGAGCCGGGGGTGCCCTGCCGGCGCAGGCCGGCCGGCACGATCCGTCGTACCCGTTCGTGGGCGAGTGCGGCGCGGGCGGCGTTCGCCCCGCAGGCGCCGTGCACCCCGCCGCCGGGGTGCGCGGACGCGGAGCCGAGGTAAAGCCCCTTCACCGGCGTCTCCGCGCGGCCGAGGCCCGGCACCGGCCGGAACACCAGCTGCTGCTGCAGGCCGGCGGTGCCGCCGTTCAGGGCTCCGCCGACGAGGTTCTCGTTGCGCTCCTCGAGCTGCCGCGGCCCGAGCACTCTCCGCCCGACGACCCGGTCACCGAAGCCGGGGGCGTACTCCTCGACCCGGGCCTGCATCCGGTCCGCCATCCGCTCGGCGTCGTCGTGGTCCCAGGTGCCGCGCACGCTGCCGTCGCCGGCGTCGCCGGTGATCCGCTGCGGCACGTGGGTGTAGGCCCACACCGACTCACCGCCCTCGGGTGCCCGGGTCGGGTCCGCGGCCGCCATCTGGCCGAGCAGCACGAACGGGCGTGCGGGCACGGTGCCGTTGGCGATCTGCGCGCCGGCGACCGCTAGCTCGTCGACCGACTCGGCGAGGTGCACGGTGCCCGGGGTCTGCTCCGGCGCGTTCTTCCACGGGATGGGGCCGTCCAGCGCCCAGTCGACCTTCACCGTGCCGGGGTCCCACTCGAACCGGTGCATCGCCCGCTTCACCCGGGCGGGCAGGTGCTCCCAGGCGACGAGCCCGCCGTACAGCGCGGGTGCGGAGACGTCGGCGACCACGGCTCGGCGCGCCTCGACCACGTCGCCGTCCTCGGTGCGTACGGCGGACGCGCGACCGTCACGCACCTCGACGCGGGTGACCCGGGTGCCGAGCCGGACGGTGCCGCCGGCCGCCTCGAACCGGCGTGCCATCGCCCCGGTGAGCATTCCCGCGCCGCCGCGCGGGACCGGGAAGCCGACGTCCTGGCCCATCATCGCCAGCAGCCAGCCGAGCAGCGCCGAGCCCGGAGCGTCCATGGCGATGTCACCGTGCGCTGCGTTGCCCGCGACGAGCATCTTGGCAGCCGGGCCGGCGAAGGTCTGGTCGACCACGGTGCGGGCCGGGGAGAGCATCATCCGCGCGAACGACAGGCCCCCGGCCGCACGGAGCCGCGCGAGAGCACCGAGACCGTGCCGGACCGGCGGGAACGGCGACAGCAGGGCGCCGACCACCTGGTCCCCGATCGCGTCCCAGCCGCGGCACATCTCCAGCCAGGCGTGACCGTCCCCGGGTGTCAGCGCGTCCAGCGCGGCCGCGGTGTCCTCGGCCGTGCGGTGCAGCATCGCCCAGCTGCCGTCGGAGAACGGGGTCCCGACCACGGCCGGCGCGTGCGACCACTCCAGGCCGTGCCTGTCCAGCCCCAGCCCGCGGATCGTCGGGGACACCGCGGCCAGCGGGTAGAAGGAGCTGAACGTGTCGTGCACGTAGCGCCCGTCCAGGGACCGGTCGCTGTGCACCGCGCCACCGACGGCGTCCTGCGCCTCGAGGACCAACACGTCCCAGCCCGCGTCGACGAGCAGGTTCGCGGCCACCAGGCCGTTCGGCCCGCTTCCGATCACGACGGCGTCGACGGAGGTCATGGACCGACAGTGCCCGAAGCGACCGCCGCCATGCCAGCGCGGTCCCGACCGACGGCAGCCCTCCGTGAGCCCTTGTCAGAACACGTTCTAGGCTCGCGGGCATGGCAGTGGTTCTCCTGGTGCGGCACGGCCAGGCCTCCTGGGGCAGCGACGACTACGACGTGCTCTCCGAGGTCGGGCACGAGCAGTCCCGGATCCTCGGGGCCTCGCTGCGTGCCCGCGGGGTCGAGCCGACGGTGCTGGTGCGGGGCGGGATGCGCCGGCACCGCGAGACGGCGGAGGCCACCGCGGCGGAAGCCGGCTGGTCCGCGGAGGTCGCCGTCGACGCAGGCTGGGACGAGTTCGACCACGTGCAGATGCTGTCCATGCACCCCGCGTCCTACGGCCAGGGCGAGGAGCTGTCCCGCGAGGAGTTCCAGCGCTGGTTCGAGGAGGCCACCCTGCGCTGGACGGGGGGCGCGCACGACCACGACTACGAGGAGACGTTCAGCGCGTTCGGGACGCGGGTCGAGTCGGCGCTGCGTCGTACCGTCGAACGTCTCGGCTCCGGCGACACCGCCGTCGTGTTCACCTCCGGCGGCCCGATCTCGTGGGTGGCGACCGCGCTGCTCGGCGCCGGCCCGGACGTGTGGACCCAGCTCAACCCGGTCACGGTCAACTCCTCGGTCAGCAAGGTCGTGGTCGGCCGGCGCGGCGCGACCCTGGTCTCCCTCAACGACCACAGTCACCTCGAAGCGGCCGGCCCCGGCCTGGTCACCTACCGTTAGGAGCCCTCGATGAGCAAGACGATCCTGATCACCGGCGCCAGCTCGGGTCTCGGCGAGGAGATGGCGCGCCAGTTCGCCGACCTCGGCTACGACCTGGCGCTGTGCGCCCGCCGCACCGCCCGGCTCGAGGCGCTGCGCGAGCAGATCACCGCCCGGCACCCGGACCGGAGAGTGGAGGTGCGCGGGCTCGACGTCACCGACGACGAGGCCGTGTTCGCGGTGTTCGAGGAGCTCCGCGACGCCTTCGGCGGCCTCGACCGGGTGATCGTGAACGCGGGGCTCGGCAAGGGCGCCCCGATCGGCACCGGCCGGTACGACGCGAACAAGCAGACCGCGATGACCAACTTCGTCGCGGCACTCGCGCAGACCGAGGCCGCGATGCAGATCTTCCGGGCGCAGGGCTACGGCCACCTGGTCATGATCTCGTCGATGTCCGCGGTCCGCGGGATGCCGAAGGCGGTCACGACCTACGCCGCGACCAAGGCCGGCGTGGCCCACCTCGCCGAAGGGCTGCGGGTCGAGCTGGACGGGACGCCGATCAGGATCTCGGTCGTCTACCCCGGTTACATCCGCTCGGAGATGAACGAGCAGGTCAAGAGCGCCCCGTTCATGGTCTCCACCGAGAAGGGCGTGCGGGCGATCGTGGACGCGGTGGAGAAGCAGCGGGCCCGGGCCTACGTCCCGGCCTGGCCGTGGGTCCCGCTCGGGTTCGCCCTGAAGCACCTTCCCCTGCCTCTGGCGAAGAAGCTCATGGGCTGAGGGCCCGCCAGGCCTGGTACCCGCCGACGAGGTCGGTCGCGCGGGCCAGGCCGAGCCGGCGCAACGTGTCCGCGGCCAGGCTGGAGGAGTACCCCTCGTTGCACACGAGGACGATCCGCTGGTCGGGGCCGGTCACCTCCGGCACGTGGAACGGGCAGGTCGGGTCCAGTCGCCACTCGAGCACGTTGCGGTCGATCACCAGGGCGCCCGGCAGGTCGCCGTCGTGCTGGCGCTGCGTCACCGGACGGATGTCCACGACCAGCGCTCCGGCGGCCACCTCGGCGGCGAGGTCGGCGGGCGCGACGCGCACGAGCCCCTCCCGTGCCTCGGTCAGCAACCGGTCGATGGCCGGCTCGGCGGTCGCCGGCTCGGCGGTTCCCGGCCCGGTGTGCCTGCCCGGCCCGGTGTCGGCGGCCGGCTTCGTCTCCACGCCTCGACGGTACGCCGGTCGCCGCGGGGGATGGCACGAACGGGTGCTTGCCGTGCCGCCGGTCCGGCGATAGACCTGTGCAGGGGGCGCCCACCGGTGCTGCCACACCATCGACGGAGGAGGACCGGGATGAGCAACCGGATCGTGCACTTCGAGATCCCCTACGAGGACCAGAAGCGGGCCACCGGCTTCTACAAGGACGCGTTCGGCTGGGACATCTCCCCGATGCCGGAGATGGAGTACACCATCGTCTCCACCGGCCCGAGCGGGGAGCAGGGGCCCACCGAGCCCGGCTACATCAACGGCGGCATGTTCCAGCGGGAGGCACCGTTCGGCTCGCCGGTGCTCACCGTCAGCGTCGACGACATCGATGCCGCGCTGGAGAAGATCAGCACGCTCGGCGGGACCACCGAGCTGGCCAAGCAGCCTGTCGGCGACATGGGCTTCGCGGCCTACTTCAAGGACACCGAGGGCAACCTCATGGGGCTGTGGCAGAACGCCTGACGGCACGGTACGCCGGCGGGCCCTTCGTCACCCGAGGTAGCGACGGCCCCCGCTGAACTCGCTCCGGTAGGGCTGGGTGCTGACCGGGACCACCTCCACGGTGGAGCCGGTCCTGGGTGCGTGCACCATCCGCCCGTTGCCGGCGTACATCGACACGTGGTGCACCACGCCGTCGCGTCGGAAGAACATCAGGTCGCCGCGACGCAGGTCGCGGAAGCGGACCCGCGTGCCCGCCTGGGACTGCGGTGCGGCGTCACGCGGGATGACCTTGCCGTGCACCCGGTGCACCAGTGAGGTGAGCCCGGAGCAGTCGAGGCCGAACCCGGACCGGCCGGCCCACAGGTAGTCGAGCCCGGTGAACGAGCGGGCGGTACGCACCAGGCCACGCCCGGTCGCCGGCCGCGCCGCCTCGGTGCGCGGGTGCACCGCCACGGCGGCCAGGGACACCCGCCGCACCTCGCCGTCCGGGGTCCGCACCCGGGCGAACCGGCCAACGGTGCCGGCGTGGGGCAACCGGGTGCCGAAACTGACGCGCAGCGCCCGACGCGCGGCCTGGTCGTCCGTGCGCAGCCACGCGGTCCGGTTCAGCACCGTGACCACGCGCGGCGAGGCTGAGGGCCGGTCGGGGGTCAGCTGCCGGCGGGGGACCCAGCCGGGGTAGCCGCGCCGGTGCAGCGGGCTGGGCTGGTCGGGTACGGCGACCCGGGCCCACGTGCCGCGCACCCGAAGCACCCGGACCCGGTCGCCGAGCAGGGCCTGGGTGTCCGCCCGGCCGGTGAGGGCCCGCCGCTGCTCGGTGGACATCGCGGCCAGCCACCGGCCGATCCGTGCCGGTGCGGCCAGCGCGGGCCGGTCCACCCGACGGGGTGAGGACGGCGAGCGCCACAGGGTGGCCACGGAGACCGTCACCCACGCGCTGCGCCCGGCCCTCAGGGCACGCTCGGACAGGTCCACGGTCGTCGTGGGCGTGGTGACGACGACCGCCGGTGCGTGGCCGGCCGTCTCGACCGCCGCGCCGGGGGCGGCGACGCCGGTCGCAGCCGGGGCCGGCGCGCCCACGAGGGCGGCTGTCAGGATGGCTGCCAGAACGGCTGCCAGAACGGGGATCGGCGCGCGGGGTCCTCGCATCGCCCCAGCATCCAGCATCACCGGGGCACGGACCAGCACCGTCCGGACCGGTCGTGTCAGCCGGAGCGCCAGTGGGCGGCGCCGACCACGATCATGCGCAGCTGCTTCTCCGCGGTGCGGACCACGTCCCGCTCCGCCTCGGGACGCTCCGGGCGGGCGCTGATGATCCCCTCGGCGGTCGACACCATCGCGTTGACGACCAGGTTCGCCATGACGCGCAGGTCCTCCGAGGTCCAGGTGTCGAGGTGCGGAAGCCGCGCCAGATCGGTGGCGAGCTCGCGCTCGAACAGCTCCAGCTCGTGCCGGATCGCGTCCCGGACCACCGGCACCCCGCCGAACCGCTCCCGGCCGATGAACCGGAAGTCCGCGCGGTGGGCGTGCACGTGCTCGACCAGGATGGCGACCGAGGAACGGATCACTCCAGCGAGCTCGGGGTTCCCCCGCCGCACGTCGCGGATCATCTCGCGGAGGGTGGCGAAGGAGCGGTCCACCAGCGCCAGGCCGAGCTCGTCGATCGAGGTGAAGTGCCGGTAGAACGCGGTGGGCACGATGCCCACCTGACGGGTCACCGCGCGGAGGCTGAGCGAGGCGAGGCTCTGTTCCTCCACGAGCTCCAGCGCGGCGTCCAGGATCGCCTGCCGGGTCCGCTCCTTGCGCTCCCGTCGCGTCTCGGTCACCGGATCCACCCGCCCAGGCTATCCGCCGGCACCGGTTCGGTGAACACGTCCACACCAACCTGGGCGGGTGGCCCAGGTCACCTGCATCAGTCCTTGACCGTTCGTCGGAGCCGCTGACACAGTTTCGGTGTACGCATGTTCACTGAAATGGGTGATGACGATGAGCCTGACCCGGACGCTGCTGCGGTCGCCTGCGGTCGCGGCGCTGACCTCGCCGCACGGCATCGACCGCTACCTGGAGCTGCTCCACCCGCTGTGGACCGTCCACGAGGTGCGCGCCGAGGTGACCGGGATCCGGCACGAGACCGCCGACGTGGCCACGCTGACCCTGCGTCCGACCGACACCTGGCGCGGCCACCGCGCGGGACAGTTCGTGCAGCTCGGCGTGGAGATCGACGGCGTCCGACGTACCCGCTGCTTCTCGATCAGCTCCTCCGAGCACCGCCGGGACGCGTTCACCGTGACGGTCCGGGCGCACGACGAGGGTCTGGTCTCCCGGCACCTCGTCCGCGCCGCGCGGCCCGGGACGGTGGTGCACCTGTCGCAGGCCGAGGGCGGGTTCACCCTGCCGGACCCCAGGCCGCAGCGGCTGGTGATGGTCTCCGGCGGCTCGGGGATCACCCCGGTGATGGCGATGCTGCGGACCCTGGTCGACGAGGGGTACGACGGGCGGGTCACGTTCCTGCACTACAGCCAGCGGCCGGAGACCACGATCTACCGCGACGAGCTCGACCTGCTGGCCGGGCACCCGTCGGTCGACCTGACCGTGGTGCACACAAGGCACGGCGGAGAACGGTTCACGCCGGACGCGCTGACCGCGCTCGCGCCCGACGCGGCCGACGTCGACGCCTACGCGTGCGGGCCGGCCGGGCTCGTCGAGCTCGTCGGCGAGGCCTACGCCGACGGCCCGGACCGGCTCCGGGTCGAGTACTTCAAGACGTCCACCCTCCGCCCGGACCCCAGCACGGCGGAGGGCACCGTGACCTTCGCGCGCAGCGGCCGGTCGGCGGAGAACACCGGCGCCACCCTGCTGGAGCAGGCCGAGGCGGCCGGGCTGTCCCCGGAGTACGGATGCCGGATGGGCATCTGCTTCACCTGCACCGCCCGACGTCGCGAGGGCAGCACCCGCAACGTCGTCACCGGCGCCGAGTCGTCGCTGCCCGACGAGGACGTCCAGCTCTGCGTGAGCACACCCCTCGGCGACTGCGTCGTCGACGTCTGACCACCCCGATCCCCAGACAGGAGACACCCATGTCTGACCACGTCCACCTGACCGACCAGCAGCTCGAGGCGTTCGGCGCCGAGCTGGACGCCCTCCGGCAACGAGTCATCGCCGACCTGGGCGAGGAGGACGCCGACTACATCCGCGGCATCGTGAAGACCCAGCGGGCGTTCGAGGTCGCCGGTCGCGGGCTGATGTACCTCGGCTTCCTGCCGCCGGCCTGGCTCGCAGGGGTCGCCGCGCTGTCGGTGTCGAAGATCCTCGACAACATGGAGATCGGCCACAACGTCATGCACGGCCAGTACGACTGGATGGGCGACCCGGCGCTGAACTCCCGGATGTACGAGTGGGACACCGTCTGCCCGAGCGAGCAGTGGAAGTACTCCCACAACTACATCCACCACACGTTCACCAACATCCTCGGCAAGGACCGCGACATCGGCTACGGCATCCTGCGGATGGACGAGGACCAGGAGTGGCGCCCGTACTACCTCGGGAACCCGGTCTACGCCACGCTCCTGATGCTCTTCTTCGAGTGGGGCGTGCTCCTGCACGACCTCGAGATCGAGCGGATCGCCGCCGGCGAACGGACCTGGGCCGACACCAAGCACCTCCACGCGGGCATGATCCGCAAGGTCCGCAACCAGGCGGTCAAGGACTACGTGCTGTTCCCGGCGCTGACCGGCCCGCTGTTCCTGCCCACGCTCCTCGGCAACGCGACGGCCAACCTGGTGCGCAACGTCTGGGCGTTCGGGATCATCTTCTGCGGCCACTTCCCGGCCGGCGTCGCCACCTTCACCGAGGAGGAGACCGCGGAGGAGACCCGGGGGCAGTGGTACTACCGACAGCTGCTCGGCTCCGCCAACATCACCGGGTCCCGGCTGTTCCACGTCCTGACCGGAAACCTGTCCCACCAGATCGAGCACCACCTGTTCCCCGACCTCCCGGCCCGGCGCTACCCGCAGATCGCGGCGGAGGTCCGCGAGCTCTGCGAGCGCTTCGGCCTGGCCTACAACACCGGCCCGCTGCACCGGCAGCTCGGCAGCGTCGCCCGGAAGATCTGCCGGCTCGCGCTCCCTGGACGGCGGTCGTCTCAGGATCCGTCCCCGGCTGCCCAGCAGGCAGCCGCCGCATGAGACTGGGTGCATGACGCCGAGGGACCACATCAGCCGGACCGAGTCGCGCAAGGACGCGCTGCAGGACACGGTGGAGGCGACGGCCACCGCGGTCGGGGCGGTGACCACCATCGTCACCACCGCCGTGCGCGACGTGGCCCGGGTGCTCGGCGGTCTGGCCACCGACGTGTTCGAGATCCGGGAGTCGGTACGACGGGCGCAGGTGGACCGGGACGTCCGGCGGACCGGGCCCGACGCGTTCGAGCGGCCCGGCACCGACCTCGGCCCGGACCAGCCGACAGCTCCGGACGAGGACTGACCGCCCGGAGCCGGGGTGTGACTGACAGCCCGACCTGGGGCGTGACTGGCCCGGCCTCCCGGGTCCGGATCGGGCGGCTCAGCCGCCGAAGGTGAGCCGGAAGTCCGACATCCTGAAGGACGCGAGCGCCCGCCGCCCCCGCAGCCAGGCCAACGGCCCGTCGGTGCCGAACCGCCAGCCGCCCGTGCACGGCAGGGTCCGCGCGCTCCCGTGCACGCCGGTGACCACCGGGGTGCTGTCCTCGCGGTGCTGCAGGACCGTGAACGTCACCGGTGTGCGCAGCGCCGCCCCGGGCAGCGAGGTGAACACGGCCGCGGCGATCGGCGTGCCCGAGGTGCTCGAGCTCCACGCGGTCCGGGCGGCCGGGCCCAGTCCGCGCTCGGCGAGGTGCAGGTCCGCCAGGTCCTTGGGGATCGCCCAGAGCGAGCGGCCGCCGTCCCGGGAGGTCTCGGAGTCGACCCAGATGTCGCTGATGTGCACCCGGGGCATGCTCTGGTCGCGCACCAGCCTGGCCACGAGCAGCTCGTGGTAGCTCAGCACGCCCGGGTCGGTGTAGTCCACGAACGCCGCGCCGTAGAGGCCGGGGGGCCGGTCCGACGTACCGGACCGGACGGCGAACAGGGACAGCCACAGGGTGCCCCGGAGGTGCCAGGGCGGCGACGGGAACGGCACGCAGGTCACGATAGCCAGCCGGAGGCCGATGAGTTCGGTGAGTTCGCGCGGTCGATACCTGCACGACGGAAAACCTGTCGAGAAATGTCGGTGCGGCGTGGGAAGGTCTCAGACTGTGACGGATGCAGTGATCGCTGAAGGCTTGGTCAAGCACTACAAGGACGTGAAGGCGCTCGACGGGCTCGACCTGCGGGTGCCGCAAGGCTCGGTGCTGGGTGTGCTGGGTCCCAACGGCGCCGGGAAGACGACTGCGGTGCGGATCCTGACCACGCTGCTCACGGCCGACGCCGGCCGGGCAGAGGTGGCCGGGATCGACGTCGCGCAGGACCCCGCCGGGGTGCGCAGCAGGATCGGCGTGTCCGGGCAGTACGCCGCGGTCGACGAGTACCTCACCGGCTACGAGAACCTCGAGATGATCGGCCGGCTCTACCACCTGGGCCGTCGGCGCAGCCGGGAGCGGGCGCGCGAGCTGCTCGCGCAGTTCCGGCTCGAGGACGCCGGTGACCGCACCGCGAAGGGCTACTCCGGCGGCATGCGGCGACGCCTCGACCTGGCCGGGGCGCTGGTGGCACAGCCGCCGGTGCTGTTCCTCGACGAGCCGACCACCGGTCTCGACCCGAGGAGCCGGAACGAGATGTGGAGCGTCATCGAGGACCTGGTGGCCGACGGCACCACCGTCCTGCTCACGACGCAGTACCTGGAGGAGGCCGATCGGCTCGCCGACGAGCTCGTCGTGATCGACCACGGCAAGGTGATCGCGGCCGGCACCCCGGGCGAGCTGAAGATGAGGATCGGCGGTCAGGTGCTGCAGGCACAGCCCGCCGAACCCACCGACCTCGAGCGAACGGAGAAGATCCTCGCG
>DATIBI010000273.1:0-5012 GCA_035457605.1 Nocardioidaceae bacterium | reverse complement strand
TAGGAGACCCGGTCCCGCGTGACGCCCGGCACGTCCTCCACGACAGCCTCACGGCGCCCCAGGATGCGGTTGACCAGGGTCGACTTGCCCACGTTGGGGCGGCCGACCACGGCCAGCACGGGCGTCGCGGTGGGCGCAGGGTGGTCCAGCTCAGTCATGGTGTCTCTTTCGTGGCGGGTGCCGGTGCAGCCCTGCGAACAGCTGCTCCTCGGTGAACCCGGGGATCGGGCCGGGCAGGTCCCGGCCGGTCATGGCCTTGGCGTCAACGAGGTGCGAGACGAGCCTATTCCGCAGCTCCTCGGTGGCCCGCCGGACCTCGGCCTGCCGACGCGGCCAGGGTTGCCGCTCCAAGTACACCGGAGAGCCGTACACGAAGTCGAATCGGGAGCCCCGGGCCGGGATCGAGTCGATGTCCCCGCCGGGGTCGCGGGTACCGAACACGGCGAGGGGTACGACGGGCGCGCCGGTGACCAGCGCCAGGTACGCCGCACCGGCCTTGGTCCGCGCCAGCTCCCCGGCGCCACGGGTGCCCTCGGGGTAGATCGCGACCACTCCCCCGTCCCGGAGCACCTTCAGGCAGTCCCTGATCGCAGCCGGGTCGACCTCGTGGCGCGACAGCGGGATCTGGCCGAACGCGCGCAGCGCACGCCCGGTGTGCCCCTCGAACATCTCCTTCTTGGTCAGCGCGTGCACCGTCCGCGGCGCGAACGCGGCGAGCAGCGGACCGTCGAGCAGCCCGATGTGGTTGGAGGCGATGATCTGCGGTCCGTGCGGCCGCACGTGCTCGTCGCCGTGGATGCGGACGTCGTAGCGCCGGTTGAACCAGGCCCGAGCCGCGGGACGGAGCAGCCGGAGCATCCGGTGCGAGGGGTGCACGGCACCGTGCGTGCGCGGGACGTCGACGTGGACCAGCCGCGCGTCGGGCAGGGTCACCCCTGCGCCTTGTGGACCAGGGCCACGACCTGCTCGACCACCTCGTCCAGGGTGTACGGGGTGGTGTCGATGTGGTGGGCGTCCTCGGCCATCGCCAGCGGCGCGGTCACCCGTCCCGAGTCGATCCGGTCCCGACGAAGCAGGTCGGCCTCGGTGGCGGTCACGTCGTCGCCGGACATCTCCGCGGTACGACGGGCGGCCCGGGCACCTGCGTCGGCGGTGAGGAACACCTTCACCGCGGCGTCCGGTGCGACCACGGTGCCGATGTCACGCCCCTCCACCACGATCCCGCCGTCGCCGATGATCTCGCGCTGCTCGCGCAGCAGCCGGGCTCGCACCTCGGGCACGACGCTGACCTGGCTCACCGACGCGGTGACCTCGGGCGAGCGGATCGGCCCGGCCACGTCGACCCCGTCGACGGTGATCGTGGGCGCAAGCGGGTCGGTGCCGGACTCGATCACCGGCTTCTCGGCGTGCTCCGCGACGGCGACCGGGTCCTCGACGTCGACACCGTGCTGCAGCATCCACCAGGTCATGGCGCGGAACATGGCGCCGGTGTCGAGGTAGCGCAGGCCCAGCCGGCTCGCCACCCCCCGTGAGGTGCTGGACTTCCCCGATCCGGAGGGTCCGTCCATCGCCACGACCACCATTGCGCTCAACGCCGCCAACCTCGTTCCTTCCGGGTTCCTCAGGACACACCGCGCACCGCTCGCGCACGGGGATTCGGCCCGAATGTTACCGGTGCGTGGTCCACCCTCGCGCGCCGAGCGACTCCTCGAGGAAGTCGACCCGGTCCACCGCGATCGTCAGCTCGACGAGGCCGACGGGCCGTCCGGGGTCGTGGTCGATGTGCAGGTCCTCGATGTTGACGCCGATGTCACTGGCGTCGGCGAACAGCCGGGCGAGCTCGCCGGGGCGGTCGGGCACCACCACGAACAGCGTCCCGAACGGCTCGACCGGACCGCCGTGCTTGCCGGGGATGACGCCCGTGCCGGCCACCCCACGGGCGAGCAGGTCCTCCACCGTGGACGGTTCCGCGTCGCGGACGGCGGTGAGCAGCCGGTCGAGGTCGTCGCGCACGTCGGACAGCAGCGCCGCCACGGCGTCGGCGTTGGCGGCGATGATCTGCCGCCACAGCACCGGGTCCCCCGCGGCGATCCGGGTGACGTCGCGCACGCCCTGCCCGGACAGCACCAGGTGTGCAGCCGGGGCCTCGGTGAGCCGACCGGCGACCAGCGACGCCAACAGGTGCGGCAGGTGCGAGGTGCGGGCGACCGCGCGGTCGTGCTCGGCCGGGGAGAACGTCACCGCCGTGGCTCCGCACAGCTCGACCAGGGCGTGCACCGCCGCGACCGCGTCGGGGTCGGAGGTCTCGTGAGGGGTGATCGCCCAGGGCCGGCCCTCGAACAGCGAGGAGGACGCGGCCAGCGGACCGGACCGCTCGCTGCCCGCCATCGGGTGGCTGCCGACGTAGCGGCGCAGAGCGGCGGGGTCGGTACGACGGGCCACCTCCGCCAGCGGACCGGACTTCACGCTGCCCACGTCGGTGACGACCGCGCTCGTCGCGCCGAGGGCGTCCACGATCTCGTCGGCGAGGTGGTCCGGCGGCACCGCGACCACGACCAGCTGCGGCCGGGTGTCCCGGTCCCACGGCTCGCCCGCGCCGAGTCCGGAGGCGATCGAGACGTTCTGCGTGCTCACGTCGTGCAGCAGCACCTCGATGCCGTGCCGGCGCAGCGCCAGCCCGATCGACGTACCGAGCAGCCCGACGCCGACCACCAGCACGGGCCCGCGCAACGTGTCGGCGCTCATCCCCGCGGGTCCTCGTCCGGCACCGACCGCACCTTGGTCAGGTCGCGCCGCAGCGCGGCCGCACCGTGCAGGTAGACGTGCGTGATCTCCGCGCGGGGCAGGTCGGTCTCCACGTGCGCCATCATCCGCACGACGCGCGGCATGGAGCCCTCGATCTCCAGCTCACGGGCGCAGATCAGCGGCACGTCACCGAACCCCAGACGGCGCGCGGCGTAGGCAGGGAACTCCGAGACCAGGTCGGAGGTGGAGGTGAAGATCACGCTGATGAAGTCGTCGACGCCGAGGTCGTTGGCCTCCATCACGTCGGCGACCATCTCCGCCACCCGCTCGAGCATGTGCTCGCGCACGTCCTCCTCGAGCTGGGTCGCCCCCCGTACTGCCCGCACTGCCACGCGGAATCGCCTCCTGGTTCGTCAGTCGGTCAAACCCTAGTGCGTCGGGTCCGACCGGACTCCCCTGTCGTCGGTGCGTGGACGCTCCTCGAGAGCCCCCTGGCGACCGCAGTGGCCGGGTTCAGAGGCGGGCGGCGTCGAGCAGGGTGCCGAGCTCGTCCCGGGTCAGCTCGCGGAGCTCCCCGCTGCGCAGGCCGGTCAGCCTGACCGGGCCGATGGCGGTGCGGGTCAGCCGGCTCACCGGGTGCCCGACCTGGTCGAGCAGGCGCCGCACGATCCGGTTGCGCCCCTCGTGGATCACCAGCTCGACGATCGCCTTGTCCTTGTGGCTGGAGACGACCTTGAACGAGCTGACCGCGACCGGGCCGTCCTCGAGCACCACGCCGTCGAGGACCTGCCGCACGGTGGCTTTCGACACCGGCCCCGGCACCTCGGCGACGTAGGTCTTGTCGAGCTCGAAGGACGGGTGCGCCATCCGGTGGGCGAAGTCACCGTCGTTCGTGAGCAGGATCAGCCCGTCGGTGTCGGTGTCCAGCCGGCCGACGTGGAACAGCCGCTCGGGGCGGTCGGCGACGAAGTCGGCGAGGGTACGACGGCCCTCCGGGTCCGACATCGTAGAGACCACGCCACGGGGCTTGTTGAGCACGAGGTACACGTGCGCGCTCACCGGCGGCAGCCGCTTGCCGTCCACGCGGATCACCGCCGTGCGCGGGTCCACCTTGGTGCCGAGCCGGGTGACGACCTCGCCGTCGACCTCGACCAGCCCGTCGAGCATCAGCTCCTCGCACTTGCGCCGGCTCGCGACACCCGACTGGGCCAGCAGCTTCTGCAGCCGGACGAGCCCGTCGTCGGACTCGGTCACGGGGCCTCCTGCCCGGTCTCACGTGGCTCGCCGGCAGGCTCTTCCACGTCGACGCCCTGCTCGGCGCCGGTACTCTCCTGCGCGTCAGCCCCGTCCTGGGTCTCGGTGTCCGCCCGCACCACGGGCGTGGGGCCGGGCCCGGGCGAGACGGGTCCGGCGGGCGTGCTCGGTGCCGCGGGCACGGCCTCCTCGAGGTCGTCGAGGTCGCCCATCTCCGGCAGGAACGGCGCGAGCTCGGGCAGCTCCTCGATGGAGGTCACCCCGATCCGCTCGAGGAAGTAGCTCGTCGTGCGGTACAGCAGCGCCGTGGTCTCGGGGTCGCTCCCGCACTCCTCGACCAGGCCGCGCGCCACCAGCGTGCGCATCACCCCGTCGACGTTCACGCCCCGGATGGCCGCGACCCGCGCACGGCTCACCGGCTGCTTGTACGCCACCACGGCGAGGGTCTCCAGGGCGGCCTGGGTGAGCCGGGCCTGCTGCCCGTCGAGGACGAAACGCTCGACGACTGCGGCGTACTCCTCGCGGGTGTAATACCGCCAGCCCCCGGCGACGTTGCGCAGGTCGAACCCCCGGCCCTGCTCGGCGTACTCGGCAGCCAGGCCGGCCAGTGCCTCCGCCACCTGGTCGGGCGGGTACCCGACCGCGGAGGCCAGGGTCACGTGGTCCAGCGGCTGGTCGGCGATCATCAGCACCGCCTCGAGCGCGGGGCGCAGCTCCGCGATCGGCACGTCCAGCGTCTCCGACCCCGGCTCGTCGGCGGCGGCTGCCGGTGCCTCCTCGGACGCCGCGTCCTCGCTGGTCGTGTCCTGGCCGGCGACCTGCTCGGCAGCCGTCTCCTGCACCTCGACGTCGGCCTCGGCGGCGATGTCGGTGTTCTCGCTCACGGGATGTCCCTCTCGTGTGTGCTCTGCACGTCCTGCGGGGCCAGCGGGTCGTCGGAACCGGTGTCCGGCCCGGTGTCCGGCCCGGTGTCCGGCCCGGTGTCCGGCCCCATGTCCGGCCCCATGTCCGGC
>DATIBI010000272.1:0-22622 GCA_035457605.1 Nocardioidaceae bacterium | reverse complement strand
TGGATGTTCGCGAGGTAGGCGTCGTTGGTGTCCTGCAGCGCGACGTTGCCCTCGTCGAGCACGTGGCTGTTGAGCTGGCTGGCCAGGATCGAGGCGATCGCCGGCTTGCACACGTCGCAGCCGCGGCCCCGGCCGTGCCCGGTGATGATGTCGTCGAAGGTCCGGTAGCCGTGCACGGCGATCACGTCGAACAGCTCCTGCCGGGACAGGTCGAAGTGCTCGCAGATGCCCGTGGCGACGACCTGGCCGGCGGCGGCGAGCCGCTCGTCGAGCAGGTTCTTCACCACCGTCACGCACGACCCGCAGGTCGACCCGGCCTTGGTGCACTTCTTCAGGCAGGCCACGGTGTCGCACGCTCCGTCGTCCACGGCTCCGCAGATGGTGGCCTTGGTGACGTTGTTGCAGGAGCAGACCACCGCCTCGTCGGGCATTCCGACCGCGGCCGCGCCACCACCCCGGGCGGTGGGCAGGATCAGCTCCTCGGGGTTCTCCGGCAGCGCGATGCCCGAGGACACCATCGGCCGCAGGGTGCCGTAGGCGGAGGCGTCGCCGACCAGGATCCCGCCGAGCAGCTGCCCGGCGTCCTCGCTGATCACCAGCTTCTTGTAGACCCCGGTGACCGCGTCGGCGTAGACGAGCTCCAGCGCACCGGGCGTGGTCGCGAACGCGTCTCCGAAGCTGGCCACGTCCACGCCGAGCAGCTTCAGCTTGGTGGACATGTCCGCGCCGGTGAAGGCACCGTCGCCGCCGAGCAGGGAGTCCACGACGACCTCGGCCATCGAGTAACCCGGCGCGACCAGGCCGTACATCCGCCCACCCGGTGCAGCGCACTCCCCGACCGCGAAGACCCGCGGGTCCTCGGTTCGGCAGTGCTCGTCGACGAGGATGCCGCCGCGCTCGGCGACGGGGAGACCGCAGTCCCGGGCGAGCTGGTCGCGGGGACGGATCCCTGCGGAGAAGACCACGACCTCGGCGTCGACCGTCTCCTCGGCCAGCTCGAGCCCCGCGGCCCGGCCACCGCGCTCGACGACCCGCTGGGTCGCCGCGCCGCAGTGCACCCGCACGCCGAGCTTCTCGATGTGCCGGACGAGTGCGCTGCCGCCGGCGTCATCGAGCTGGACCGGCATCAGCCGCGGCGCCATCTCCACGACGTGGGTCTCCAGGCCCAGCTGGTGCAGGGCGTTCGCGGCCTCCAGGCCGAGCAGGCCGCCGCCGATCACGGCACCGACCTTTGCGTCGCCGGCGGCGGACCGGATCGCCTCCAGGTCCTCGATGGTCCGGTAGACGAAGCAGCCCTCGAGGTCGTGGCCGGGCACCGGCGGCACGAACGGGGCGGCCCCGGTCGCCAGCACCAGCACGTCGTAGCCGACGGTCTCGCCGGAGGACAGGGTGACCGTCCGCGCGTCCCGGTCGACCGCGTCGACGCGGGTGTCGAGCAGGAGCCGCACCCGCGGGTCGTCGTAGCGGCCCTCGGGCAGCAGGGACAGCTCCGCGGCGCTCTCTGCGGAGAAGAACGAGGTCAGCGCGACCCGGTCGTAGGCCGGCCGCGGCTCCTCGCCGACGACCAGGATGTCGTAGCGCTCGGTGAGCCCGCGCTCGATCGCCGCCTGCACGAACCGGTGTCCGACCATGCCGTGTCCGGCGACGACCAGCGTCTGTCGGAGATGCGTCATGGGTGAGTCCTTTCGGGTTGGGATGAACCTAGGAGCGCCAGGTTTTGCTCTGGTCTCGCGGATGTTTCGCGGAGGAAAACGGCCGCTCACACCGGTGACGGGCTGGTTACGGTTCCGAGCAGCGCACACACCGCTGCCCTGCAGCCGCCGCAGCCGGTGGTCGCGCGGGTGGTCTCGACGACGCTGTCGAGGTCGGCACAGGCCCGGATCCGGCCGGCGGTCACGCCTGCGCAGGCGCACACCTCGGCGTCGTCGGGGAGCGGGGTCGGCGCGGTAGGGACCTCGCCCATCAGCAGCTGGCCCGGCTCGTCGGGGCCGAGGACGGTACGCCGGTCGAACATCTGGGTCAGCAGCGCCACCCGGGACAGGTCCCCGACCATGACGCCCGCCTCGACCACGCCGCCGCGGACCACCACCTTGCGGTAGGACCCCTTGAGCGGGTTGGCGATCTCGACCACGTCCCCGTCGGTGTGCTCGGGGTCGCCGAGGACGGCCACGTCGAGCCCGGTCGCGCGCAGGCGTGCGACGAGCCGCGACCCGTCGTACCGCTCCGGGCCACCGGCCAGCACCCCGGCGAGCACCGCGGCCTGCTCCCACGCCGGTGGCACGAAGCCGGTCGTGCGTCCGTGCGACTCGGCGCAGTCGCCGAGCGCGTGCACCCGCTCGTCGGTGACCGAGCGGAGGGCGGCGTCGACGACGATCCCGCGACGCACGAACAGGCCCATCCGCTTCGCGAGCGCGGTGGCCGGCCGCCCGCCGGCGGTGAGCACGACCAGGTCGGTGTCGAGGGTGTAGCCGTTGTCCAGCCGCAGCCCCTCGTCGGTGAGCCGGACCGCCCGGGCGTGGGTGTACACCTCGGTGCCGAGCCGGCGCAGGCTCTGCCGCAGCACGGCGCCGGCCTGCTCGCCGACCTGCGAGGACAGCAGGTGCGAGCTGCCCTCCACGACCTCGACCTCCAGGCCACGCACGGCCAGCGCCCGCGTCACCTGCAGCCCGAGCAGCCCGCCCCCGACGACGACCGCCCGGCGTGCGGAGGGGACGGCTGCGTCCAGGCGCAGGCAGTCGGCCATCGACCGGAACGCGTGCACCTTCGGGTGCAGCCGGCCATCGGGGCCGACCAGCCCGCGGATCGGCGGCAGGGTGGGGATCGACCCGGTGGCGAGCACCAGCCGGTCGTAGGGCAGCCGGGTGCCGTCCTCGAGGACGACCTCGCGGTCCTTGCGGTCGACGTCGGCGACCCGCTCGCCGGTGCGCAGGTCGATCCCGTGCTCGTCGTACCAGCCCGGCTCCTTCAGGGCGAGCTCGTCGACCGGGTGGGTCCCCTCGAGCAGCGCGGAGAGCAGGATCCGGTTGTACGACGGGCCGGGCTCGTCCCCCACGACGGTCACGTGGAGGTCCGCGCCACGGGCGACGAGCTGTTCCAGCAGCCGGGTGGTGGCCATGCCGTTGCCGACCACGACGAGACGTTCACGAGCCACGGGTCACCGCCGCTGCGCAGACCTTGAACTCGGGCATCCGCGACGCCGGGTCGAGCGCGTCGTTGGTGAGCTGGTTCGCGCCGACCCAGTGGAACGGCACGAACACCGTGTCCGGGCGGATGGTGCCGGTGACCCGGGCCGGGGCGGCCATCGCCCCGCGGCGGGTGTGCACCCGGACCGGCTCGCCGTCGGCCACGCCGATCCGGCCGGCGAGCATCGGGTGCAGCTCGACGAACGGGCCGCCGCCGTCGAGCTCGCGGACCCGGCGGGTCTGCGCGCCGGACTGGTACTGCGCGAGCACCCGTCCGGTGGTCAGGTGCACCGGGTAGCCGGCGTCGGGCTGCTCGGCCGGGCCGCGGTGCGTGACCGGGTGGAACCGGGCCCGCCCGTCGGGGTGGGCGAACCGGTCGAGGAACATCCGCGGCGTGCCGGGGTGGTCCTCGGTCGGGCACGGCCAGAACACGCCGCGCTCGGCGGTGACCCGGTCGTAGTCGATCCCGGCGTAGTCGGCCGGGCCGCCCGCGCTGGCGCGGCGCAGCTCGTCGAACACCTGCTCCGGGTCGGTGCTCCAGGTGCCCGGGGAGCCGAGCCGTTCGGCGAGGCCGGCGATCACGTCGAGGTCGCTGCGCACCCCGTCGGGGGGTCGCCCCGCCTGCCGGCGCAGGATCACCCGGCCCTCGAGGTTGGTCATCGTGCCGGTCTCCTCGGCCCACTGGGTCACCGGCAGCACCACGTCGGCGCGGGCGGCGGTCTCCGACATCACGAAGTCGGCGACCACTAGCAGGTCGAGCGCGTCGAGCCGTCCGGTCACGTGGTGCGCGTTCGGGGCGGAGACGACGATGTTCGAGCCGAACACCAGCAGCGCCCGGGCCCCGTCGTCGGTGCCGAGCGCGTCGAGCAGCTCGTAGGCGCTCCTGCCCTTGCCCGGCAGGGACTCCGGCTCGACGCCCCAGACCCGGGCGACGTGCGCGCGGGCGGCGGGGTCCTCGATGGAGCGGTAGCCGGGCAGCTGGTCGGCCTTCTGCCCGTGCTCACGGCCGCCCTGCCCGTTGCCCTGGCCGGTGAGGCAGCCGTAGCCGGAGTACGGCGTGCCGCACTGCCCCAGCGCGAGGGCCAGGTTGATCCACGCCAGCACGGTGTCCGAGCCCTGGGCGTGCTGCTCGGCGCCGCGCGCGGTCAGCACGATCACGTTCTCCGCCTCGCCGAGCATCCGGGCCAGCGCGCGGACCTCCTCGGCGGGGACCCCGGTGGTGCGCTCGGTCAGCTCGGGCCAGGCGGCGGCCACGTCCCGGCGTACCTGCTCGAAGCCGACGGTCCGCGCGTCGACGTACTCCTGGTCGACCCAGCCCCCGGCGACCACGGCGTGCAGGATCCCCTGCGCCAGCGCCAGGTCGGTGCCCGGCACCGGCTGCACGAACACGTCCGCGCGGTCCGCGGTCGGGGTGCGCCGCGGATCGACGACCACCACCTTCCCGCCGCGTTCGCGCAGCCGGTCCAGGTGCCGCGCGGCCGGCGGCATCGTCTCGGCGAGGTTGGAACCGACCAGCACCAGGACGTCGGTGTGCTCGATGTCGGCCAGCGGGAACGGCAGCCCTCGGTCCAGCCCGAACGCGCGGGTCCCGGCGGACGCCGCCGAGGACATGCACCAGCGGCCGTTGTAGTCCACCGCGCTGGTGCGCAGCGCGACCCGGGCGAGCTTGCCCAGCGCGTAGGCCTTCTCGTTGGTCAGCCCGCCGCCGCCGAACACCCCCACCGCGTCGTGGCCGTGCGCCTGCTGGATGTCGGTGAGCCGGGCGGCGACCAGGTCGAGCGCCTCGTCCCAGGTCGCCGAGCGGAAGGTGCCGTCCTGCTTGACCAGCGGGGTGGTGATCCGCTCCCGGTCCCGCAGCAGCGCGGTGCTCGTCCACCCCTTGCGGCACAGGGCGCCCTCGTTCACCGGGAACGACTCCCACGGCTCGACCTCGGTCGACCGGCCCCGCGTGGTGAGGGTCATGCCGCACTGCAGCGAGCAGTACGGGCAGTGCGTGGTCGTTCCCATGAGCCTGCCTTCGTCGAACCGTGCGTTGTGGTGGCGCGAACCGTGGGTTGTGGTGGCGCGAACCGTGCGTTGTGGTGGTCAGACCTGCGCGTGCGCGAGGCTCGGCAGCTGCTGCACCAGCACCCGCTGCCGCAGGTAGCACCACCAGGTCAGCGCGGCGCACACCGCGTAGAAGCCGATGAACCCGTAGAGCGCTGCCTCGATCCCGCCGGTGTTGGTGATCGAGATGCCGAACGAGCGCGGGATCAGGAAGCCGCCGTACGCGCCGATCGCGGAGATCACCCCGAGCGCTGCGGCGCTCTGCACCTTGGCCTGCTTCTGGGCGGTCGCGCCCTCGCCGGCGCGCGCACGGAAGATCGCGGGGATCATCCGGTACGTGGTGCCGTTGCCGATCCCGGCCAGCGTGAACAGCGCCATGAACGCGAGCAGGAACGGGGTGAACGCGTGCGCCTGCACCGACCAGATCACGCCGAGCACGCCGACCCCCATCGCGAGGAAGGTGGCCGCGGTGATCCGGGCACCTCCCCACCGGTCGGCCATCCAGCCGCCCATCGGGCGCACCAGCGAGCCGAAGAGCGCACCGAGGAACGCGTACTGGCCGCTGACCTCGGGGAACTGGGTCGACATCAGCAGCGGCATCGCCGCGCCGTAGCCGATGAACGAGCCGAACGTGCCGATGTAGAGGAACGACATCACCCAGGTCTGCCGGTCCTTGGCGACCTGCACCTGCTCGCGCATCGGGGACTTCGCCGTGGCCAGGTTGTCCATGAACAGCCACGCCCCCACCGCGGCGACGACCGCGAGCGGCGCCCAGACCAGCGCGACGTTCTCCAGGTTCACCGCGGAAGCGGCACCGACGACGGAGACACCCACCACGATCGGGGTGATGAACTGCACGGTGCTCACGCCGATGTTGCCGCCGGCCGCGTTCAGGCCGAGCGCGAGCCCCCTCTTGGCATCGGGGTAGAAGTAGGAGATGTTCGCCATGCTCGAGGCGAAGTTGCCGCCGCCGAGGCCGGCGGTGACCGCGGCGACCAGGAACATCCAGTACGGCGTGCCGGGATTGGTCACGCACACCACGAGCAGCGTGCACGGCACGAGCAGCAGCAGCGCGCTGACCACGGTCCAGTTGCGCCCGCCGAACCGGGCCACCGCGAAGGTGTAGGGGAACCGCATCGTGGCACCGACCAGGCTCGGTACGGCGGCCAACCAGAACAGCTGGTTCACGGTGAAGTCGAACCCGGCCTGCGCCAGGTAGACGGCGCTGACGCTCCACAGCATCCACACCGAGAACCCCACGTGCTCGGCGAGGATCGACCAGATCAGGTTGCGGCGCGCGACCCGGCTTCCGCCGTCGGCCCAGAACCCCTCGTCCTCCGGGTCCCAGTGCTCGATCCACCTGCGCCCGCGGCGGGCGGGTCCTGCGCTCTCGGCCAGTGCCTCGCGGCTGTCTGTCACACTCACGGCTGACTCCTCTTCGGCCCCCAGGTCGCCGGCCCGGCGGGGCACGTCGTTGTGCGATCCACCGGGCCGGCCGTCGTTGATGCGTCGACGCTAGGAACCGGGTGTTTCGCCGGCGCTCGGGCGATGTGTGTCCGAGGTCAACTTCTCCTCACTTGCTCACAGGTGGGCCACCACAACGCACGGCTCGACGCACCACAACGCACGGCTCGACGCACCACAACGCACGGCTCGCGCTAGCCTTCGGGCCGTGACCTCCCCCGACGCACCCGCCGGCAGCAGCCCCGGGACCGGTGGTTCGGGTGGCTCCGGGATGCCGCGTGGCTCGGGTGGCTCCGGGATGCCGCGGGTGGCGGCGGTGGTGCTCGCCGCAGGTGAGGGTCGCCGGGTCGGCGCGGGCACGAACAAGGTGCTGCTCCCCCTGGCCGGGACGCCGGTGTTCGCCTGGTCGCTGCGGACGGTGGCGGAACTGGGGTACGTCGACGCGCTCGTCGTCGTGGTCCGACCGCAGGACCGTCCCGCTGTCGAGGCCGCGGTGGCGGCCGCCCGACCGGGCACGGAGGTGATGGTCGTCGAGGGAGGCGACACCCGGCACGGCTCGGAGTGGAACGCGCTGCAGGCGCTCGCGGACCGGATCGACTCCGGCGGGCTCGACGTGGTCGCGATCCACGACGGGGCCAGACCCCTCGCCGGGACCGGGCTGTGGACCGCGGTCGTGCGGGCCGCGCACGAGCACGGCGGCGCGCTCCCCGTGCGTGAGCAGCACGGCCTCCTCGGCAAGACCGCCGAGGACCAGCCGGACGAGGTGCTCGCCGCGGTGCAGACCCCGCAGGCGTTCCGGGCCGGTCCGCTGCTCGACGCCTACCGCAAGGCCGAGCGCGACGGGTTCACCGGCACCGACACCGCGAGCTGCGTGGAGAGGTACGCCCACCTGCCGGTGCACGCGGTGCCCAGCGCGGCGACGAACCTGAAGATCACCTTCCCCGAGGACGTCGCGCTGGCCGAGCGGCTGCTCGCCCGCGACGGCTGACTCACTCCGGGTGCAGCTCGGCGAACGCGTCGAGCAGGGCGAGCGCGGACTCGTCGTCCACCCGCCGGGCAAGCGGCGGCGCCTCCACCACCGTGACCGGGAACCGCGCGCGCAGGTCAGCTACGAGCGCGGCCAGGTCGTCGAGGTCGGGCACGTCGTCCAGCGTCGCGACCACCGGGGCGGGGAGCACCACGGGCGAGCACACCGCCCACACCCCCTCGCGGTCGACCGTCTCGCCGACGACACCGGCCTCGACCGACTTGAGCGTGTCGGTCACCGGACGCACCCCGACCACGACCGCGTCGCCCTTCGCCGCCGCGGCGACGGTCTCGGCCAGGAACCCCACCGGGGTCAGCGGGCACAGCGGGTCGTGCAGCACCAGCGGGCCGCCGGCCTCCTGCACCGACGCCCAGGAGGCGTCGAAGTCGAGCAGCTCCACGCCGGCACGCTCCAGCGCCGCGGACGCGATCGCCACGAGCGGCTCGTTGCGCAGCAGCGCGAACGGCATCGAGCCGCGGCCGTCGGTGGGCACGATGCCCATCGGCGTGCGCGGCTCGTCGGCGGCGTCCGTCGTACCCACCCGGTCATCCCACCAGACCGGAGAGGAAGAACGACGAAGGCCCCCCGGACGTGTCGTCCAGGGGGCCTTCGAAAGTCACCAGCCTCAGGAGGCGAGGACTTCGTCGAGGAGAGCCTCGGCCTTGTCCTCGTTGGTGTGCTCGGCCAGGGCCAGCTCGGAGACGAGGATCTGCCGGGCCTTCGCCAGCATCCGCTTCTCACCGGCCGACAGCCCGCGGTCGCGCTCGCGGCGCCACAGGTCGCGGACGACCTCCGCCACCTTCATCACGTCACCGGAGTGCAGCTTCTCCAGGTTGGCCTTGTAGCGGCGGGACCAGTTCGTCGGCTCCTCGGTGTGCGGCGCACGGAGCACGTCGAATACTCGGTCGAGGCCTTCCTTGTCCACCACGTCGCGGACCCCGACCAGGTCGAGGTTGCATGCGGGAACCCGGACGACGAGGTCCTGCTGGGCCACGATGCGCAATACGAGGTACTGCTTGTCCTCACCCTTGATCTTGCGCGTCTCGATGTCCTCGATGACAGCAGCCCCGTGATTTGGATATACAACCGTTTCGCCGACGGTAAATGTCATGTGCCAAGTACCCCTTCCTAGGTGACTAGTCTAACACGTTCCGCGAGACATCCCCGGAGCGTTTGCGCAGGTCAGAGGCCACATTGGGGCTTGACAGATCGGTGGCGGATGTGCGTCGGGGCGCTCCTACGAGGGTCTTCGGTGGCGGTGTGCGCGCGCAAAGGTTGGGTAAAACGGGTACATGTCCCGCTTCATGGACGCATCCTGATCGATACTGCGAGCCATGAAGTACAGGAAGCCGCGGGGACAGACCCTGTCCCTCGTCATCGCCGGCCAGCCCCTTCCAGCGGCCGCCGTGACAGCCGGGGTCACCGCAGCGGCAGCCCTGAGCGGACGCAGCGGTGTCGAGGTCGCGCTCGTCGCCGCCACCGTCGGTTCGGGGCAGCTCACCGTGGGCTGGCTCGACAACGTGGTGGACCGCCATCGCGACAAGCAGTCCGGGGTGGGGTCGAACCCGGTCGCGCTCGGGTGGATCGACCCCGGCACGGTCACGTTCGCGATCGCCTGTGCGGTGCTGCTCGTCGTCCCGCTGTCGGTCGCCAACGGCACCTACGCCGGCATCGCGCACCTGCTCGCGGTCGCCGCCCTGTGGGTGCACCGGCTGCTGCTCAAGGGCTCCTGGCTGTCCTGGCTTCCGTACGCCGCGGCCTACGGGCTGCTGCCGGCCTTCCTGTCGTACGGCGGACTCGGCGGTGGCATGCACGGTGGCCCACCGACCGTGGAGATGACCGTGCTGGCCGCCCTGCTCGGGATCGGCGTGCACTTCCTGACCGAGCTGCCGCACCTGGTCGCCGACAACCGGACCGGCCTGCGGCACCTGCCCCTGCGGATCGCGCTGCGCATCGGCGCGCCCCGGCTGCTCTGGATCACGCTCGCCTGGCTGACCCTCGTCGGTGCGGGGATCGTCACTACGGCCCTGACCGTGGGGCTGCGGCAGTGAACGCTAGACTCCTGCCTGTTTTGTGAGGTCGACCGCGCCGCCCGCTCGAGGCAGCGCCCCGAGAGGAACCGTGTAGTCGTGAACCTGACTCTCCGCCGCAGCATCGTCGCAGCAGCCGTCCTGGTCGCTGTCCCCGTGTTGTCGTCGTGCGGTTCGAACTTCAACGCGCCCACCGACCAGGTCTACAACCCCGGCGTGGGCGTGAACGAGCGCAGCAGCGACGTCGACGTGCTGCACGCGCTGGTCGTCTCCGGGGCCGAGGGCAGCGGCACCGTCGTGGCCGCCCTGGTCAACCAGAACGTCACCGAGGAGGACCAGCTCACCGGCATCACCGCCACCGAGGGTGAGCAGGTCGACCTCTCCGGCCCCATCGAGATCGGCCCGGAGAAGCTGGTCCAGCTCGCCGACGAGCAGCAGACGGTCAGCATCGAGGGCGAGGGCATCCGGCCGGGCCTGTTCGTGGAGCTGACCTTCGAGTTCGCCAACGCGGAGAGCGTCACCGTCGAGGTCCCGGTCGTGGCCCGCCGCGGCGACTTCGCCGAGGTGCCGGTCCCGTCGGTCGCGCCCACCACCGAGGCTCCTGCCGAGGAGTCCGGCGAGGGCGAGACGCACTCGGGCTAGCCCCGGGGCAGTGGCTAGGCTGTCGCGCATGACAGCTGCCGCTCCCTACACGCTGGTCCTGCTCCGTCACGGCGAGAGCGACTGGAACGCCAAGAACCTCTTCACCGGCTGGGTCGACGTACCCCTGACGGAGAAGGGTCGTGACGAGGCCGCCCGGGGCGGCACCTTGATGGCCGAGGCCGGGATCCTGCCCGAGGTGCTGCACACCTCCGTGCTGCGCCGGGCGATCACCACCGCCCAGCTCGCGCTCGACGAGTGCGACCGGCCCTGGATCCCGGTGAAGCGGTCCTGGCGCCTCAACGAGCGGCACTACGGCGCGCTCCAGGGCAAGGACAAGAAGGCCACCCTCGAGCAGTACGGCGAGGAGCAGTTCATGCTCTGGCGTCGCTCCTACGACACCCCGCCGCCGCGGATCGAGGACGACGACGAGTTCTCCCAGATCGGCGAGGCCCGCTACGCCGACCTGCCCGACGAGATCGTCCCGCGCACCGAGTGCCTGGCCGACGTGGTCGAGCGGATGCTGCCCTACTGGTACGACGCGATCGTCCCCGACCTCCGCGCCGGCCAGACCGTCTGCGTCGCCGCGCACGGCAACTCGCTGCGCGCCCTGGTCTACCGCCTCGACGACATGAGCAAGGAGGCCGTGATCGGGCTGAACATCCCCACCGGCATCCCGCTGGTCTACCGCCTCGACGAGAACATGCGCCCGCTCGAGCGCGGTGGCGAGTACCTCGACCCCGAGGCCGCGGCCGAGGCGATCAAGGCGGTCGCCAGCCAGGGCCGTTGAGCCGTCACGGTCGACCGGGAGCCGGCTACAGGCCGAGCTGTCGCGCCACCGAGCGAACCTCGTCGGCCGACGCACGCAGCCCGGCGAGCTCGCGATCCGAGAGCGGCACGTCGAGGACCCGCTCCACCCCGGACCGGTTGACCACGCTCGGCACGGACAGGCAGACGTCGTCGATGCCCTGGTAGCCGGTGAGCAGTGTGCTCACCGGGAGCACCCGGTTCTCGTCGTACAGCACGGCCTCGACGATTCGGGTGACCGCCAGGCCGACGGCGTACCACGTCGCGCCCTTGCCCTCGATGATCTCGTAGGCGGCGTTGACGACCTGCTGCAGGATCGCGTCCTTGTCCGCCTCGGTCAGTGGCGACCCGTCCACCGGGACGAACCGGTCGATCGGCACCATCCCGACGTTCGCCCGGGACCAGATCGCGATCTCGGAGTCGCCGTGCTCCCCGAGGATGTACCCGTGCACGTTCTGCACCGCGACCCCGCAGTGCTGCGCGAGCAGGTAGCGGAACCGTGAGGAGTCCAGGACCGTCCCGGACCCGAACACCCGGCCCGGCGGCAGGCCACTGGCCTTCAACGCCGCGTAGGTGACGACGTCGCAGGGGTTGGTGACCACGAGGTGCAGCGCGTCGGGCGCGACCTGGAGGCAGTCGCGCATCAGCGACTGCATCAGGGCGACGTTCGTCGCGGCCAGGTCCATCCGGGTCTGCCCGGGCTTCTGCTTGGCGCCCGCGGTCGTCACGATCACGTCCGCGTCGCGGAGCACCTCGACGTCGTCGCTGCCGACGACCGACGCGACCGGCGTGAACTGCAGCCCGTGGTTGAGGTCGAGCACCTCGGCGCGGGTCTTCTTCTCGTCGATGTCGTAGATGGCGATGGTCTGCGCCACGCCACGGATCTGGCAGGCGTAGGCGATGGTCGCGCCGACCGACCCGGCGCCGATGATGCCGACCTTCATGGCGTGAGCCGGCTGTCCATGAACGCGGCGATCCGGTCCCGGTTCCCGACGTACGCAACGTCCGGGTGGTCCAGCGGCGCGCGCTTCCACAACAGCTGCCACACCGCCTCGGCCGGCCCCTCGACGAGGTCGGCCCCCGGCTCGGTGCGCACCGCGACCCGGGGTGGTCGGTCGTGCAGCGGCTCCAGCGTCCACACGTGGTCGGTGTCGGTCGTCCGCACGGTGATCGGCTCCTCCAGGTGCGCCGGGAACCCGCGCTGGTGCATCCGCGGCAGGAACACCTCGAACACCTCCGCGATCCCGTCGGTGGTCAGGGACGGGGCGAGGACCGTCGTACGCCCCTGGGACCGGTCCAGGTCCAGCAGGTGCATCCAGGTCTCGTGGGTCTGCCGGCGCGGCCAGAACGCCTTGGTCTCGTCCACGCCGGCGAAGTTCCAGCACGGGTCGGTGGGTACGGCGGCCCGCAGCACGGCGTACAGGTCCTCGGCCTTGCCGGAGTACCACTGCGACACCGCCCGTGCCTTGCGCGAGGGCGGTCGGTCGTCCTGCTCGGCGGCCTTGCGGCCGGTCTCGACGATCGTGGCGGCCCAGCCGTGGACGTTGCCGAGGTGGCAGACCAGGTCGTACGCCGACCAGCCCGGGCAGCTCGGGACAGGGGCGGAGACGTCGGCCGCCGCTGCGGTCAGCGCGAACCGTTCCGCGGCGGCGACGAACTCCTCGACGAAGTCGAGCGTGGTGGAGCGGGGCGACACCGTCACAGGGTCACCCCACCACCAAACCCCTCAGGCGTCCAGCATCGTGGGGTTCTGGCCGGTCACCAGGTACACCACCCGGCGCGCGAGCGACACCGCGTGGTCGGCGATCCGCTCGTAGTAGCGGCCGAGCAGGGCGATGTCGATGGCCGGCTCCACGCCGTGCTTCCAGTCGTCACCCAGCATCAGGCGGAACGAGGACTGGCGGAGCTGGTCCATCTCCTCGTCGTCCTCCTCCATCTCCCGGGCCGCCTCAACGTCGCGCTCGGCGATGATGTCGGCGACCTTGTCGACCATGTGCTCGGCGACGGTCGCCATCCGCGCGATGGTGGGGCGCATCTCCTCGGGCACGGCGACCTCGGGGACTCGGAGCCGGGCCACCTTGGCCACGTGCACCGACAGGTCACCCATCCGCTCGAGGTCGGCCACCATCCGCAGTGCGGCCACCAGCATCCGCAGGTCGCCGGCGACCGGCTGCTGCAGAGCCAGCAGCTCGAAGCTTCGGTCCTCGACCCGCTCGCGCATGCGGTCGATCGCGGCGTCGTCGGAGATGACCCGCTCCGCGACCTCCGCGTCGGCCTCGAGCAGCGCCTTGGTGGCCTGCCCCACGGCTCGCTTGACCTCACGGGTCATGGCGACGAGGTCATCGACGATGGAGTCCAGCTGGTCGTAGTAAAGATCGCGCATGTCCTTACCGTAATAAGCACAGGTGACCAGTTGGGGAGGAAGCGTGAACGCGAGGTGAACAGTCGCAGAAACTGCAGGTCAGGGGCCGTTCACCGGACGAACGTCAGGTGACGGCCTGCGTACGATCATGGTGTGGACCCGACGACCCAGGCCCTGCTGCTCGCGCTGCTCGGTGCAGTGCTCGGCGGCGGCGTCGTCCTCGCGTGGCGGGTCAGCGAGGCCCAGCAGCAGCGGATCCCGGAGCACGAGGAGCCGCTGGTACCGACCGGTGTGGCGACCGTGCTCAGCGTGCTTCGCTCCAGCGCCCTCGTGGTCAACGAGAACGACGAGGTGCTCAAGGCGTCCGCGCCGGCCTACGCCCTCGGCCTGGTCCGGGACAACCGGCTGACCGTGGACGAGCTGGTCGACCTGGTGCACAAGGTACGTCGGGACGGGCAGATCCGCGAGACCGAGATCGTGCTCTCCCGGGGCCGGGCCTCCGCCCCGATCCACGTCACCGCGCGGGTGGCCCCGCTCAGCTCGCGGCTGGTGCTCGCGCTGGTGGAGGACCGCACCCGGGAGCGCCGGGTGGAGGCGATCCGCCGGGACTTCGTGGCGAACGTGTCGCACGAGCTGAAGACACCGGTGGGCGCGATCAACCTGCTCGCCGAGGCCGTGCAGGACGCCTCCGACGACCCCGAGGCGGTCGTCCGGTTCGCCGGCCGGATGAAGCGCGAGAGCGAGCGGCTCTCCCGCCTGGTGCAGCAGATCATCGAGCTGTCCCGGGTGCAGGGGGACGACCCGCTGGAGCAGCCCGTTCCCGCGAGCGTCGACGCCCTGATCGAGCGGGCGGTCGACCAGTCGCTGATCGATGCCGAGTCCAAGCACATCTCGCTGGTGCACAACGGTGAGCGCGGGCTGGAGATCCTCGGCAACGCCGAGCAGGTCGCGGTCGCGGTCGGCAACCTGGTCGCGAACGCGGTGGCCTACTCCCCCGAGGGGTCGACCGTCGTCATCGGCGCGAAGGCCAACGACCTGATGGTCGACATCACCGTCACGGACCAGGGCATCGGGATCCCGGCGCAGGAGATCGACCGGATCTTCGAGCGGTTCTACCGCGTGGACCCGGCACGGCACCGCTCCACCGGCGGCACCGGCCTGGGCCTGTCCATCGTCAAGCACGTCGCCGCCGCGCACGGCGGTGAGGTGCGGGTGTGGTCGGTCGAGGGCCAGGGGTCCTCGTTCACGATCTCGCTCCCCCGTCGTACCACCACCGAACGTCCCGGCGCCGCGGGTGCCGGGCAGGAGAGCACCGACAAGAACAGCCAGGAGGCACGGCCTTGACCCGGGTACTCGTCGTCGAGGATGAAGAGAGCTACAGCGACGCGCTGGCATACATGCTGCGCAAGGAGGGGTTCGAGGTCGCGATCGCGAACACCGGCCCCGACGCGGTCGCCGAGTTCGACCGGGCGGGCGCGGACATCGTGCTGCTCGACCTGATGCTCCCGGGCATGCCCGGGACCGAGGTGTGCCGCCAGATCCGGCAGTCGTCGAGCGTGCCGGTGATCATGGTCAGCGCCAAGGACAGCGAGGTGGACAAGGTCGTCGGGCTCGAGCTCGGCGCGGACGACTACGTCACCAAGCCCTACAGCCCGCGCGAGCTGGTGGCGCGGATCCGGGCGGTGCTGCGCCGCGGGCACGAGGCCGAGGTCGCCCCCGCCACGCTCGAGGCCGGGCCGGTCCGGATGGACGTGGAGCGGCATGTGGTCACCGTCAACGGCGCGGACACCAAGCTGCCGCTGAAGGAGTTCGAGCTGCTCGAGATGTTCCTGCGCAACACCGGCCGGGTGCTCACCCGGGGTCAGCTGATCGACCGGGTGTGGGGCGCGGACTACGTCGGCGACACCAAGACGTTGGACGTGCACGTGAAGCGGCTGCGCGCGAAGATCGAGCCCGACCCGGCACAGCCGTCGTACCTGATCACGGTGCGCGGGCTCGGCTACAAGTTCGAGGTCTGATGGCTGTCCGCCCCCTGCCCTAGCCTGGGCCGGGTGACCGCTCCGCAGACCCATCGCGCCCTCCCGGTCCTCGCCGCAGCCACGACCCTGGTGCTGTGGGCGTCGGCGTTCGTGGCGATCCGGCACCTCGGGTCCGACGTACCACCCGGCGCCCTCTCGCTCGGCCGGCTCGCGGTCGGCTCCGTCGCGCTCGGCGTGATCGTCGCGCTGCGCCGGCCGGTCTGGCCGCGACGCCGGGACTGGCCGGGGCTGGTCGCGATCGGGCTGCTCTGGTACGCGCTCTACAACATCGCGCTCAACGCCTCCGAGACGCGGATCGACGCCGGCACCGCGAGCATCCTGATCCAGGTCGCGCCGATCCTGATGACGGTGCTCGCGGTCGTCTTCCTGCGGGAGCGGGTCTCCAAGTACGTCGGACCTGGGCTCGCCATCGCGTTCGCCGGGGTCGTGCTGATCTCCTTCGCGACGTCGAACGGGGCGGACCGCGACTGGCTCGGCGTGGTGCTCGCGCTCGTCGCGGCGCTGGCCTACGCGGTGAGCATGATCATCCAGAAGCCGCTGATGTCGCGGCTGCCCGCGATCACGGTGACCTGGGTGGCGTGCACGGTCGGCGCGGTGGCCTGCCTGCCCTTCGCCGGGGACCTGGTCGACGTCACCCGGCATGCCTCGGTGGGCACGGTGTGGTGGGTGGTCTACCTCGGGGTGTTCCCGACCGCCATCGCGTTCACCACCTGGGCGTTCGCGCTCTCGCACATGACCGCCTCGAGCCTGGGCTCGACGACCTACCTGGTGCCGCCGATCACCGTGGTGATGGGCTGGCTGCTGCTCGACGAGGTCCCACCGGCGCTGGCGTTCGTCGGGGGCGCCCTGTGCCTGGCGGGGGTGGCGCTGACCCGGCGCAAGCCGGGTGCCCGGCGCGAGACCGACCGGCCGCGCACGCGCTGACGCCACCACAACTCACGGTTCGACGCACCACAACTCACGGTTCGCCGCGCCACAACTCACGGTTCGCGGCACCACGAGGCCCGGGTCAGCGGGGTTCCTTCTCCAGCCAGCCGCGGAACGCCTCGAGGTTCTTCGTGGACTCCCCGCGCGCCTTGCGCCACTCCCACTCCTTGCGGATCGAGGTGGCGAAGCCGAGCTCGAGGATGGTGTTGAACGACTCGTCGGCGTAGGACAGCACCGCGCCGAGCAGCCGGTCCACCTCGTCGGGCGTCACCGAGGACAGCGGCAGTCGGCCGTCGAGGTAGATGTCGCCGAGGTGGTCCACGGCGAAGGCGACGCCGTACATCTTCAGGTTCCGCTCGAGCAGCCACCGGTAGACCCGCTCGTGGTTCTCGTCGGGGTGCCGAGCGACGAACGCGTGCACGCCGAGCGCGTGCGAGCCGATGTCGAACCGGCACGGCGTCTGCAGCTTCTTCTCCCCGGGCAGGGTGACGGTGAAGACGCCGTCCTCGACCTCCTTCCATTCCAGCTCGTGGTCGGTGAACACCTCACGCAGCGTCTGGGCGGCGGTCGAGCGGTCGACGTCGGTCACGCACGGATCCCTTCGAGGTCGCGGCGCATCATCGCGCTGGCCTGGCGGTACACCTCGACCGTACGCTCCGCGGTCCGCTCCCACGCGAAGTGGGCGGCCTGCTCCACCGCGCCGGCGGCGAGCCGGTCGCGCAGCCCGGGCCGCCCGATCACCCGCTCGATGGCGCGGGCGTAGTCGAGCGGGTCGTGCCCGTCCACGAGCAGCCCGGAGTGGCCGTCGCGCACGACCGTGGTCAGCCCGCCCACGGCAGCGGCCACGACCGGCGTACCGGCCGCCTGCGCCTCGACCGCGACCAGCCCGAAGGACTCGTTGTAGGACGGGACGACGACCAGGCTGGCCGCGGCGTACCAGTCGACCAGGGTGGACTGCGCCACCGGCGGCACGAACCGGACCACGTCGTCGAGGCCGAGCGCCGAGGCGAGCTGGGCCAGCGACTCGGGGTGCTCCAGGCCGGTGCCGGACGGGCCGCCGACCACGGGCACCACCAGCCGCGGGCGCAGCGACGGGTCACGCTCCAGCAGCCGGGCGACCGCGCGCAGCAGCACGTCAGGGGCCTTCAGCGGCTGGATCCGGCCGGCGAACATCAACACGTGCGCGTCCGCGGGCAGGCCGAGCCTGGCCCGGGCCGGCTGCTGCCCCACGGGACGGAACACCGACAGGTCCACGCCGGGGTGCACGACGTCGACCCGTCCGGGGTCGGCGTCGTAGAGGTTGATCAGCTGCTTGGCCTCGATGTCGGTGTTCGCGATGAGCATGTCGGCGGCCTCGACCACCTGCTCCTCGCCGATCACCCGGGCCATCGGCTCGGGCGTGTCGCCCTCGGCGAGGGCCTCGTTCTTGACCTTGGCCATCGTGTGCATCGAGTGCGCGAGCGGCACGCTCCACCGGTCCCGGACCAGCGCGCCGACCTGGCCGGAGAGCCAGTAGTGGCTGTGCACGAGGTCGTACCAGCCCTGCTCGTGGCCGGCCTCGGCGCGCAGCACCTCGCGGGCGAACGTGCACAGCTGGCCGGGGAGCTCGCCCTTGCTGAGCCCCTCGAACGGGCCGGCGTGCACATGGTGAACCTTGACTCCGGGCTCCGCCTCGATGACCGGCGGGAGCTCCGAGGAGGTCGCCCGGGTGTAGATCTCGACCGCCACGTTGCGCTCGGCCAGCCGCTTGGAGAGCTCGATGACGTAGACGTTCATGCCCCCGGCGTCGCCGGTCCCCGGCTGGTCGAGCGGGGACGTGTGCAGGCTGATCATGGCGACGCGGCCGTGCAGGGGCCGCGTCGAGGAGTCCGGGCGCGAGTTCACAGGGGCATACCTCCGAGGGATGAACCACCGGTGACCGTTTCTTATTTCCTCGGCATACCCCGGTTCGGGCCGGTTCACTCCGCCCGGCGGCCGCCGCGCACCAGGCCTGAGACGGCCGGGCCACCCCGGACCACGGCCTGCCAGAGCGCGACCCCGCCGGCCAGGGACAGCAGCGACGCCGCCAGCGGGAACCGGTCCTCCAGGTGCGGGTAGATCTGCCAGTGCGCCAGGTAGATGTACAGCGACGCGCTCGCCAGCACGCCGACCGCGGGCGCCAGGAACGCCGGCACCGGAAGCGAGCGCACCCACACCAGGAGCAGCAGCCCGGCCACGACCACGGCCTCGCGGGCCGGGTCCGCGAAGAAGCCCGGAACGGTGGCCACGAGCACCAGCGAGACCAGCCCGCGATGCCAGTGCGTGGTCGCCTTGACCGCGGCCCAGCCCAGCGCGAACAGCCAGAACACCACGTGCGCCCGGTGGATCACGTCCCCGCCGACGACGGTGACGAGCTCGTACCGGGTGAGCAGGCCGAGCCCGGCCAGGGTCATCGGCAGCCAGAACGACCAGCGCCGCTCTGCCCGGTCGACGGCCGGGACGGCCATCAGCAGGGTGAGCCCGAGCAGGGTGTAGACCAGCGCCTCGACGAACCAGTAGTGCCAGGCCGGCTCGGTCCACTGCTCGGGGCCGAGCACGCCGTTGAGCAGCAGCGCGTTCGCCCAGGTCAGGCCGGGTGTGAACGCGGCCGCGAGGCCGATCCAGAGCGCGGAGGGTACGACGATCCGCGCGACGCTCCCGGCGAGGTGCCGGACCCGCTCCGCACGCGCGGAGCCGGTCAGGTGGAACCGGCCGAAGTTGAACCCGGCCAGCCCGAGCAGGACGTGCGCGCCGCCGACGACCACGAGCAGGTTCGCGTGCGTGGCCACGATCGCGACGATCGCCACCGCGCGCAGCACCACGTTGGTCTCCAGCGAGCGGATCCCCCGCCGCGGCGGTCGGGCGGCCGGCTGCAGCTCGCCGATCGGGGTCAGGTGCCAGCTCGGCGGCAGGTGACCCAGCGCCCGCTCGAGCCGGATCGACATCTCCACGTACGACAGGGAGTCGCCCTCGAGGCTGACGAAGGTGTCCTCGTCGGTGACGTCGGCGCGGTTGAGCACCTCGCCGAAGACCGTGCGGAGGTCCGTCGTACCGTCCGTCGCAGTCGGGTCGGCAGCCGCGCGCCGCCGCCGGTCGGCCGCGGCGACGATGCCGCGGTAGTCCGGCTTGCCGTTGGGCAGCCGCGGCACCTGCGGCAGGGCCAGCACCTGCACCGCCCCGTGGGGCAGGCCGAAGTGGTCCTTGGCGACCTGCGCGACGGCGGCCTCGTCGACGGGACGGGCGCCGGCGTCGACGGCGACGACCAGCCGGCCCTCGCCGTCCGCGCAGTGGGCGATGACGTCCTCGGAGCGGTAGACCTGCTCCACCTGGTCGAGGTCGATGCGCAGCCCGAAGACCTTGGCGAACCGGCTGCGGCGGCCGATGATCTCGAACAGTCCCTCGGGGGTACGGCGGGCGACGTCGCCGGTGTGCAGCGCGATCACCTCCCGGCCCCGGGCGAGGTCGGCGGGCGAATCGGCGTAGCCGAGCATCACGTTCGCACCGGTGTAGACGAGCTCGCCCACCTCGAGGTCGGCGTCGTCGCCGTCGCGCTGGAGCGGCAGCTCGGGCAGGGGCTCCAGGTGGAACGCGCCGCCGGGGATGGGCACCCCGATCGCCGAGGGACAGGACCGGGCCAGGTCCGGCGGCAGGTAGGCCATCCGCGCGGTCGCCTCGGTCTGGCCGTACATCACGAACAGGTCCCAGCCGCGGCGCTGCCCGAGCTCGGCGAACCGGCGCACGTCGGCGGGGGCGAGCCGGCCGCCGGCCTGGGTCACGTAGCGCAGCGACGGCAGGTCCAGGTCCGCGAAGCCGACCCGGTCGAGCAGGTCGAAGGTGTAGGGCACGCCCGCGAAGGTGCTCACCTGGTGCTCGCGGACCAGGTCCCAGAAGCAGGTGTCGACCACGGACAGGTCGGTGAGCAGCAGCGTGGCGCCGGCGTGCAGGTGGCTGTTGATCACCGACAGCCCGTAGCAGTAGTGCATCGGGAGCGTGGTCGCGGCCACGTCGGTGGGCCGGATCCGCAGGTACTCCGCGATCGCGGCGGCGTTGGCGGACAGGTTCTCGGCGGACAGCCGGACCAGCTTCGGCGAGCCGGTGGTGCCCGAGGTGGACAGCAGCAGCGCCAGGTCCGGGTGCAGGTCGTGGACAGTGCCGGGCCGGCGCTCGACCAGACCGTCGGCGGGGGTGCTCACCACGTCGGGGTCGTAGGCGGCGGTCACCGCGTCCAGGTTGGCGGGGTTGTCCCCGGGGACCAGGATCACCGGGTGCCCCGCGGACAGCGCGGCGAGGTAGGTGACCAGCGGGTCGAGGGCGTTGGCGCCGCCCACGAGCACCAGCCGGCGGGTGGTGCCCAGGGAGGCGGCCCGCCGGTTCACGCGTCCGGCGAGGTCCTGGTAGGTGACCGGCCCGTCCGGGGTGAGCACGGCCGGCCGCTCTCCGTGGGAGGCCAGCCGGGCGACGAAGGTGACCGAGGGCTCGGTCAGGACGGGGCGCACCGGCCAAGATTATTAGGTAAGGCTTACCTTCGGCAAAGTGAGCCCGGCCACCCGTCTAGCGGGCCGCGCGCCGCCCCCGCACCGGGACCGGGGCCTGTACCCGCCGCGACCGGGCGAGCACGACCACCGCGAACAGCACCCCGGACACCCCGCCGAGCATCGCGCAGAGCCAGTCGGAGTCGAGCGCCTGGACCACCAGCGACCAGACCATGGCCGCGAGCAGGAGCAGGGCCAGCGAGACCACCAGACGCAGCCAGAGCGGCGCCTTGTCCACCAGCGAGTAGCCGGCGGCCGCGGTGGCGAGCGCGAACGCCGCGTACCCGGCGGAGAGCGTGACCAGGCCCAGTCCACCTGCGGAGAACTGGTCGACCCCGACGTTCGTGAACGCGCTGGCCAGCCAGGCGACGCCGCCGGCCAGGGCTGCGATCGCTGCCACTCTGCTCGCTCTCATGGTCCTGGATTGTGCAACGTGCCACATTTGCCTGCAAAGGGACCCCCTGGTTCCGGGGCCAGGATCAGACCCCCTGGGTGGCGTCGCGGACCTCGCCGACGATCTCCTCCAGCACGTCCTCCAGCGCAGCGACGCCCACCACGGCGCCGGTGTCGGGCTGCACCACCCGGGCCAGGTGGGTGCCCCGGCGCTGCATGGTGGTCAGCACCTGGCGCAGCGAGTCGTCCGCCCGGACGCTGACCCAGCTGCGCACCCACGTGCCCGGGAACGGCTGGTGCCGACGGGCCGGGTCGGTCGCGAGCAGGTCCTTCAGGTGCAGGTAGCCGACCATCTGCTCGCCCTCGACCACCGGGAACCGGGAGAAGCCGGTCCGCGCGCACAGCTCCTCCACCTCGGCGACGGTGGTGCTGCGCGAGACCGTGACCAGCCGCTCGACCGGGATCGCCACGTCCGCGGCGGTCTGGTCCCCGAACTCCAGCGCCCCGGTGACCAGCCGGTGCTGCTCCTCGTCGAGGAGGCCCTCCCGTCGGGACTCCGCGACCAGGCCGGAGACCTCCTCCTGCGTGAAGGCCGAGGTCACCTCGTCCTTGGGCTCGACGCGGATCGCGCGCAGGACCAGGTTCGCCACCCGGTTCAGCAGCCAGATCAGCGGCCGCAGCACCTGCACGATCCCGAACAGCGGCGGCCCGAGCAGCAGGGCGGAGCGCTCCGGCCCGGCGAGCGCGATGTTCTTCGGGACCATCTCGCCGATCACCATGTGCAACGAGACCACGATGGTCAGCGCGACCGCGAAGGCGACCGGGTGCAGCAGCCCCTCGGGCACGCCGGTGGAGGCGAACGGCTTCTCCAGCAGGTGCGCGACGGCCGGCTCGCCGACGGCGCCGAGGCCGAGCGAGCAGATGGTGATGCCGAGCTGGGCACCGGCCATCATCAGCGAGACCTGCTCCATCGCGCGGAGCGTGGTGCGGGCGCGACGCGAACCCTGCTGGGCGCGCGGCTCGATCTGGGTACGGCGGGACGAGATCAGCGCGAACTCCGCGCCCACGAAGAACGCGTTGCCGAGCAGCAGGACCAGGGCGAGCCCGAGGGCGGTGAGGTCACTCATCGTCGTCCCCCTCGGGGTGAGCGGGGCCC
>DATIBI010000271.1:0-6749 GCA_035457605.1 Nocardioidaceae bacterium | reverse complement strand
ACCCGCATGTTCTCGGACAGGTCCGGCAGCCCCGGTCGCACGGCGCAGATGCCGCGGGTGAGCAGGTCGACCGGCACCCCCGCCTGGGAGGCGCGGTACAACTCGTCGATGGTCCGCTCGTCGACGATGGAGTTCGCCTTGATCCGGATCCGCGCGGGCGAGCCGTCACGGTGGTGCGCGACCTCGTTGCGGATCCGGGCGATGAGCCCGTCGCGGACCGTGTCGGGGGCGACGAGCAGCCGCTGGTACTCGGTGTGCCGGGAGAACCCGGACAGGTTGTTGAACAGGTTCGCGACGTCCTCGCCGATCTCGGCGTTGCTGGTCAGCAGCCCGAAGTCCTCGTAGAGCCGCGCCGTCTTCGGGTTGTAGTTGCCGGTGCCGATGTGGGTGTAGCGGCGGATCCCCTCGGGCTCGTCGCGCACCGCCATCGCAAGCTTGCAGTGCGTCTTGAGCCCGACCAGTCCGTAGACCACGTGACACCCGGCGTGCTCGAGCTTGCGCGCCCAGCGGATGTTGGCCTGCTCGTCGAAGCGGGCCTTGATCTCCACGAGCACCAGCACCTGCTTGCCCGACTCGGCGGCGTCGATCAGGGCGTCGATGATCGGCGAGTCGCCGGAGGTGCGGTACAGCGTCTGCTTGATCGCGAGCACGTGCGGGTCGGCCGCGGCCTGCTCGATGAACCGCTGCACCGAGGTGGAGAACGAGTCGTAGGGGTGGTGCAGCAGCACGTCGCGCCGGTTCAGCGCGGAGAACACGTCCACCGGGGAGGCGGACTCCACCTCGGCGAGCGCGGTGTGGGTCGACGGCACGAACGCCGGGAACTTCAGCTCGGCCCGGTCGATGTCGGCGATCCCGTTGAGGCCGCGCAGGTCGAGCGGGCCGGGGATGCGGTACACCTCCGCGGGGGAGACCCCGAGCTCGGAGACGAGCAGCTCGAGCATGTGCTCGTCGATGGACTGCTCGACCTCCAGGCGCACCGGCGGGCCGAACCGGCGGCGCAGCAGCTCCTTCTCCAGCGCGGCGAGCAGGTTCTCGGCGTCGTCCTCCTCGACCTCTAGGTCTTCGTTGCGGGTGACCCGGAAGGTGTGCACCGACACCACCTGCATGCCCGGGAACAGCAGCTTGAGGTGCTCGGCGATCACGTCCTCGAGCGGCACGAACCGCTGCTCGCCCACCCGCACGAACCTCGCGAAGATCGGCGGGACCTTCACGCGCGCGAAGTGCTCCTTGCCGGTCTCGGGGTTGCGCACGAGCACGGCCAGGTTCAGCGAGAGCCCGGAGATGTAGGGGAACGGGTGCGCCGGGTCCACCGCCAGCGGAGTGAGCACCGGGAAGATCCGCTCCTTGAACAGCCGCTTCATCTGCTTCTGCTCGTCGCGGGACAGGTCCGCCCAGCGCAGCAGCTCGATGTTCTCCTTGGCCAGGGCGGGGACGACCTCGTCGCGGAACAGCGAGGCGTGCCGCGACATCAGCGCGTCCGTCGTACCCCAGATCTGCTCCAGCACCTCCCGCGGCATCAGCCCCGACGCGGCACGGACCGCGACGCCGGCGGCGATCCGGCGCTTCAGACCGGCCACCCGGACCATGAAGAACTCGTCGAGGTTGGAGGCGAAGATCGCCAGGAACCGGACCCGCTCCAGCAGCGGCAGGTTCGGGTCCTCGGCCAGCTCCAGCACCCGGGTGTTGAAGTGCAGCCAGGACAGCTCGCGGTCCAGGAACCGCTCGGGCGGCAGGTCGGCGGTGTCGGCCTCGTAGGGCGGCTCGACGTCGAAGGAGTCCGCGGGCAGCACCCGCAGCGACGACTCGCCCGGGCCGTCCTCGACCGCACCTCCCGTCGAGGCGGGGAGCCGGTCCGGTGCGCTTGCTGTCTCGCTGGCCATGTCCCCATGGTCGCACCAGCCGGTGAACAGGGGGTAGCGATAGGTTCGGGCCATGCCTGCCTTGGTCAGCGAGATCGTCGAGAAGCTCGAGGGGCACCTGCTGCGTGCCGCGTTGAGGCTGCCGGTTCCGCTCCAGCGGCGGCTGGTCGGCCCGCCGGTCGTGGTCGACGGCCAGGAGCTCGACGTGCAGACCCAGTGGATGCTGCGGCTGCGCGAGCTGGCCAGGGAGCCGGCCGCGGAGACCCTGCCGTTTCCCCAAGCCCGCAAGGCGATCCTTCGCCAGTGCAAGCTGGTCGGCGGCAACCAGCCGATCGGCGGCACGCTCGACCTGGAGGTGCCCGGCGCGGACGGAATGGTCCCGGCCCGGCTCTACGTCCCGCGCTCGCAGGTCGGCTCGACGGAGCCGGCGCCGCTGCTGTTCTTCGTGCACGGCGGCGGGATGATGTACGGCGACCTCGACAGCCACGACCCGGTCTGCCGGTTCCTCGCCGAGCACGCCGACGTGCGGGTGCTCTCGGTGGACTACCGGCTCGCGCCCGAGCACCCGTTCCCGGCCGCGGTCGACGACTGCTGGGCGTCGTTCCAGTGGGTCGCCGAGAACGCCGCGCAGATCGGGGTGGACCCCGAGCGGATCGCGGTCGGCGGCGACTCCGCCGGCGGCTACCTGAGCGCGGTCACCGCGATCCTCGCCGCCCAGGCCGGCATCCGGGTGAGGTACCAGATGCTCGTCTACCCGGTCACGAACATGGTCGACAGGAGCGAGAGCCGGCGGATCTTCGGCGAAGGGTTCTACCTGACCACCACGTTCACGGACCTCGCCGAGGCCAGCTACCTCCACCCGTCGCAGGACCGGCGCGACCCGAAGGTGTCGGTGTACTTCACCGAGAAGGTGCCCGAGGACCTCGCGCCCGCGCTGGTGGTCACCGCCGGGTTCGACCCGCTCCGCGACGAGGGGGAGGCCTACGCCCGGCTGCTCGCGGACAGCGGTGTCGACGTCGAGCTGAAGAGGTACCCCGGCTTCATCCACGGGTTCTTCAACATCGTCGGCGGTGGCCGGTCCACCAAGGCCGCGGTCGCCGAGATCGCGGGCAGGGTCAAGGCCGCTCTCGCCTGAACGGGGCGGGCGGCAGGGCAACCGGCCCGGCCGCGCGTGCCCGCAGGTCGTGGTGAGGCGCTCAGCTGCCCGGCCGCCGCAGGTACTGCACGTCGGTGTCCCGGTCGGCGTGGGTGAACCCGAGTCCGGAGTACACCGCGATCGCCGGGGCGTTGGCGGCCTCCACGTAGAGGATCACCTCGCCCAGCCCGCGCTCGCGCAGGTGGTGCAGCCCGGTGAGCGTGAGCAGCTTGCCCAGGCCCATGCCCTGCGCCGCGGGGGCGATCCCGAGGACGTACACCTCGCCCACCCCGTCGACGGTCTTCGTCCAGTGGTAGCCGAGCAGCTCGCCGGTCCCGGTCGACTCCGCCAGGAAGAACCCGGCCGGGTCGAACCACGGCTCGGCCATCCGCTGGTCGAGGTCCGCGCGGGTCAGCTGCCCCTGCTCGGGGTGGTCGGCGAACGCGGCGGCGTTGACCGCCAGGAACGCCTCCTCGTCCCGGCCGGGCTCGAAGGTGCGTACGACGGACCGGCCGTCCGGCTCGGCAGGAAGCGGCGGGAGCGGCTCGGACAGGGCGCGGCGCATCACCCACAGGTCGCGGACCCGGTCGAACCCCAGCTCGGTGGCGAGCGCCGCGGCCGCGGGGTGGTTGCCGTGCGACCAGGCCGAGACCTCGGTGCCCGTGAACGCGTCCAGCGCGGTCGTGGACAGCGCCCGGCCCAGTCCCTGCCCGCGCGAGGAGGGGTCCACGACCAGGTTCGCGTCCGCGGTCCCGTCGTCCTGGCGGGCGACGAGAAGGAACCCGCCGGGCAGGGTCCACAGGTCCGCGTGGGACAGTCCGTCATGGCGTAACGACAGCCAGGCTGCTTCGTTGAGCGGGTCGCGTCCGTCGGCCTCGCGGGCAGCGGCAGCGGTCCGACGTACCTCCTCGGCCACGCCGCTGGTCGCGGACCAGTCGAACTGCGAGGCGTCGACCCGGGCAGGAGAAGAGATCACGAAGACACCCTAGGACGGGCGCATGCAGGCAACCGGAATGGGCACAAGCGCGTCCTACACATGACAGACCGCACGATCTCGATCTCGAGGGGAAGACCTCACATGCACCCCGCCTTGTCGGTGGCCCTGGCCTCGCTGGTTCCGTTCTTCTGTCTGGGCCTGCTGTTGTGGCTGGCCCGTCTCGAGGAGACGCTCGACCGCGACGTGAAGGCGACCGCGCGCAGGCCGGAGCCGGCGCCCGTACGCGCGGTTCCGGTGTCCGCGCCGGTCCAGACGACCCCTGCTCCTGTCCGGAGTGCGGACGAGCCCGTTTCCGTCCCGGACGTCCCGACTTCTCCCGTGCCGGTGGCGGTCGCCGCTACCGCGTGACGGCTCCGGTGGCCATGCCCCGTCCGGGGCAGCCCGGGAGGGCCATTGTTGTTGCGCCTCCCCGCCGGTAATTGTGGCTGGGGAGGGGTTGGTTCGGGCTTGCCGCGGCGGTCCGTCCACGGTGCGGGAATGCGAGGGGCCACATTCCCGGACCGCCCCCCGATCTGCGTCTCAGGCCCGCTTCCTCGCTACGGGGCCTCGGCCGACTCCGCTTCCTGGGCTTCGGGTTCCTCGGCGACCGGCTCGGCCGACTTGTCGCTCGGCGGCAGCACGAACCGGTAGCCCACGTTGCGCACCGTCCCGATCAGGATCTCGTTCTCCGGCCCGAGCTTGGCGCGCAGCCGCCGCACGTGGACGTCGACCGTGCGGGTGCCGCCGAAGTAGTCGTAGCCCCAGACCTCCTGCAGCAGCTGCTGCCGGGTGAACACGCGTCCTGGGTGCTGCGCCAGGAACTTCAGCAGCTCGAACTCCTTGAAGGTCAGGTCGAGCGGTCGGCCGCCGAGCTTGGCGGTGTAGGTGGCGTCGTCGACGGTCACCTCGCCGGAGCGGATCACGTGCGCCTCGGGATCGGTGGGGTTGCGCGCGGCGGCGAGCTTGGCGATGGTCAGCCGCAGCCGCGCCTCCACCTCGGCCGGACCGGCGGTGGCGAGCACGACGTCGTCCATGCCCCAGTCGGAGGCGACCACGGACAGCCCGCCCTCGGTGACGATCAGCAACAGCGGCGCGTCGGACCCGGTCGTGCGGATCAGGCGGCAGAGATCCCGGGCCTGGGCGAGCTCCTGGCGTCCGTCGACGAGGACCGCGTCGGTCTCGGGTGCCTCGAGCAGCGCGCTGCCCTCGGCGGGCAGGATCTTCACCTGGTGCGGGAGCAGGGCGAGCGCGGGAAGCACCTCAGCGGAAGGCTGCAGCGCGCTCGTCAGCAGGAGCAGGGTGCCCACGTGCACCTCCTCGATCGAGGAATCTCGCCGACTCGCCGTTGAGCCGCTGTGCCTCGCGCCGCCGGTGTGGACCGTACGGCGCGATAAGGCAGGATACCGAACATGACCGATCAGACCGGCGCTTCGACCAGCGATGGGATCACGGTCCGGTACTGGGCCGGCGCCCGGGCGGCTGCCGGGGTGGCCTCCGAGACCGTCCCGCTCGCGGGTGCGGCGACGCTGGCCGACGTGCTCGCCTCGGTGCGCTCGATGCACGCCGACAACCCCCGGTTCGGCGACGTCGTGACCGTCTGCTCGGTGCTCGTGGGGGACCGTCCGGTGGGTACGGCGGACCCCGCCTCGGTCGTGCTGCGACCCGGCGACACGGTCGAGCTGCTCCCGCCCTTCGCCGGCGGCTGACCCGCGGCTGACCCCCGGCTGACCGAGCGGCTGACCCGGCGGAGCCCCTGACCCGGCGGAGCCCCCGGGCCCGCCCTCGTCGAAACGACCTCGTGAGCGCCTGGTGATGCGCGCAAGGTAAAGAATGTGGCATGTGCAGTGATTGCCCGTAACCGAACACTGTCGCCCACGTTGGTTCGGATGTCGGACGCCTGATGGGAAGGCGTCACAGGGGACGTCAACGTACATGCGGCCCATGGAAGGGCCGGGGGGTGGAATCGGTATGACGAGCAGTTCTTTGCGTGCCTGTGTGCGAGCGATCGCCGTGCCTGTCGCGGCAGGAGTCCTGGCGCTGGGCGCGATCGGTGTCGCGCAGGCAGCGCCGGGAAGCTCGAACGGGTCCTCGGGTGATCCGTCAGAGCCGCAGCCGGTGAGCAGGGCCGACGAGAACGACGGGGGTGCCAACGGCCAGTGCCCGGGCGGGGCGTACTGCTCGACCCGCGACGGGTCGCCGTCTGAGAACGGCAACGGTGCGGGTGAGGCCAAGGGCAAGCCGTGCGCGGGCTGTGTGGGGCGGGCCGGCAACAAGAAGCCGCAGGGTCAGATGCCCGACTCCTCGGACGGGAACGCGGGCTACGAGTGCGACCGGAACCACGGCATCGGCGAGGGGAACCCGGCCCACACCGGTTGCACGGAGGACCAGGGCGGTGACGAGCAGCCGTCTGAGCCCGGGACGCCGGGTCAGCCGATGACACCGAGTGAGCCGGAGACGCCGAGTGAGCCCGGTCAGCCGGTCGAGCCGTCGACCCCGGGGAGCCCCGAGGGACCCGTCCGGCCTGGGAACCCGGGTGGGTTCGGCCAGGCCACCCCGCCGGAGGGCCCGACCGTCCCCGGGTTCGTCGAGGACGTGCGGGTGCCCGAGACGACAGCGCCGGCTGCACCGGTGAACCGTGCGGCGCCGAGCCTCCACGGAGCGTCGGTACTGCCGCAGACCGGCGCGCCGGCGATGACCGGAATGCTGCTGGCAGGAGCCGGCCTCGCCGGAGCCGGCGGCATCCTGCTCACGCGCGTCCGGCGCAGCCGCTCCACGCGCA
>DATIBI010000270.1:0-8254 GCA_035457605.1 Nocardioidaceae bacterium | reverse complement strand
CCGGTCCGCAAGGACCCGTGCACCCCGACGAGCTCGCGGGGCTCGAAGGCGCCACCCAGCTCGTGACGGTCACGGCGAACCGTTGGGATGCACGCATCGGCACGCTCGTCGCCTGGCAGAAGCAGGGACGTTCTTGGCGGGCAGCGCGCGGCCCGCTCACGGTGCGTCTGGGCCGGAACGGCATGGCGCGACCGAGCCAGGTCGTGCACCAACGCAGCCGCACCCGAGCGGGCATGTTCACGGTGGACCGCGCTCTGGGAGTGCGGCCCGCCCCCGGCGGTGAGGTCCGCTACCGGCAGCTGGACAGCGGGGACCGCTGGCCCTTCGACCCCCAGGCGCGGTCCACGTACAACGTGTTCCAGCCGCGTCGACCGGTCCGGCCGACGTGGCGCCCGACGTACGAAGAGGTCTTCTGGCGGAACCGGCCAGCGTTCGCCTACACGCTGGTGCTGGACCACAACCTTCCGCAAGACGTACGACGCGACCAGCGGCGTCGTCTGCTCTTCGCACGGACCCCGGCGGCGGTACCCGGAGGCAGCCTGCTGCTGCACACGGGCGACCGCGTCGGCAGGCACGGATGGGTCTCCCTGCCGACCGCCGAGCTCCGGTGGCTGACGCGGTGGGCCCGCCCCCGCACGCAGGGCACCCGTTTCGCCGTGGGTACGGTGGACTTCCTGCGCAACCGCCTGTGACAGGTCAGGAGATCTCCGTGGAACCGATGCTGATCCTGGGCGTCCCGGTCTTCATCCTCATCGGTGCGGTGGCCTTCGTCGTGAACGGGCGCCGACGGGTCCGCCGGGCAGCGGCGTTCACACGCCGCTCCGTGGTGACCACGGCCGAGGTGATCGGCCTGGACCTGCGTCCGACGTACCGGATCTCCACCGACAACCTCGACACCCACGGGTCCCACTGGTTCCCCACGGTCCGGTTCCTCCTGCCCGACGGGCAGCAGCTGGAGGCGGAGACCGTCGTCGGGTCGGCACCCCTGCCTCCGGCGAAGGTGGGGGAGCGGGTCGCGGTGCGGTACGACCCGCGGAACCCCACGCACGTCCACCTGGACAGTGGTCTGGCGCAGCCGAAGGTGATCGGGTGGATGCACGTGGCGCTGGGAGTGGGCCTGGCGGGCGTCGTGCTGGTCTTCGGGCTCGTGCTCGCCGCGATGGTGTTCGTGCTGGACGTGCCGATCTTCGGGTTGTAGCGCCTCCTCAGGGCAGCGGCGCGGGGCTCACGTCGCCGGGGCCGTCGGCTCGAAGGCCGCCAGCATCTCCTCGAGCGCCTTCTGGTCCGGACCGACGTACGGGTCCGCGAGCGGTGCCACCGCAAGCATGTCCAGGCACTCGGACGTGCCACCGGTGACCGGGGGCAGGTGCGAGCTGAGGATCATCTGCGGGTCCATGTCGCGCAGCGGCTGCACGGTGCGCATGTAGGCCTCACGGTCGGCCACGTGGATCCAGGGACTGTCGACCGTCGCCCACAGCAGCTGGGCGGACCGGAGGTCGTCGGCCGGGACGTCGCGGACGTCGCGGGTCTCGGCCAGGTCAGCGCTCGCCATCGGACCGCCGAAGCAGTCCGAGGACACGCAGGTCCCGGTGCTGCGGTCGAAGAAGCCCACGGTGGCCGGGCTGTCGAACAGGGGTGGCCGGAAGGCCGTCAGGGTCCGGTCACCCACGTCGAGAGTCTGGCCCGGGTTGATCAGGTACAGCCGGTCCATCGGCAGCGGCCGGTCCGTGGACATGATGCCCGCGCTCAGGAACGTGGTCACCACCCGCGCCCGAGGCGCCGCCTCCAGCAGCTCGAACAGTGCGCCGGTGTGGTCCCGGTCCGGGTGGGTCAGCCAGATCCAGCGGACGTCGGCCGGGTCGATGACCGAGCCGAGGACGTCCATGAAGCCGCGGTCGGGCAGGCTCACCCCGGTGTCCACGACGACCGGTTCGGCCGCGTGCAGCACGAACGCGTTGATCGCGAGGAAACCGATGGTCGGGACGGGGAGGTGGTCGTTGATGACGGTGACGTGGGAGTCGAGACGGTGGGTCTGCATAGCAGCTCCAGGGTTCCGCGGCGCCGGGGTCTCACGGCCACGGGCCGAGGATGTGCAAGGAATCGGGCCCCGGACGCCCTGATAGCCGAGACCGAGACGAGGGCTCCGCCGAGACCGCGGCGGGGCGCAGGTGCGCACGTCCTGAAGGTTGGTGTTCGGCTCCACGATCCTCAGCCCCGTGTGCGAAGTCAACGCCCCGAACGGGGGGTTGACCGGTTCGCGCGGTCCAGGCGCCCAGCTGCTGGCATGATGCTGGGGCCGCACGGTGCGGTTGGTGAGGGAGGGCCTGTGGACACGTCGGAAGTCGGGCTGGTGCGTACGTCGGACCGGGGGGACCTCGGCACCGAAGCATCCGAGCTGTTCCGCGAGCACTGGCCGGAGTACATCTTCCACGACTCGCGGGTGGCGCCCCTGCTGCCGTCGGTGCGCCGGCACTTCTCCGACTGGGACTTCTTCGCCCTGGACGCCGACGGGCGCCTGGTGGGTGCCTGCTACGGGGTGCCGCTGCGGTGGGACCGCTCGACGGCGGACCTGCCCGAGGGGTACACCGACGCCCTCTCCAGGAGCATCGCCGACCACGAGCAGGGGATTTACGCGGACACGTTCGTCATCCTGGGAGCCGTGGTCCGTCGCGACGAGGCGGGCAAGGGCTGGGCCGGGCGAATCCTGACCGCCCTGCGGGAGCGAGCTGTGGCGGCGGGTATGGGGGCGGTCATCGCTCCGGTGCGCCCGACGACGAAGAGCCGCTACCCCCTCGCCGGCATCGAGGACTTCGCGCGCTGGACCCGGGAGGACGGACTGCCGCTGGACCCCTGGCTGCGGGCGCACGTCCGGCTCGGAGCGACTGTTCTCTGCGGGGCCGAGCGGTCGCAGACGATGGTCGGCACGGTGGCTGAGTGGGAGTCGTGGACCGACCTGGCCCTGCCCGTGACCGGCGAGTACGTGATCCCCGACGGACTCGCGCTGCTGAGCATCGACCGCGAGGCCGACCGCGGCGTCTACCACGACCCGAACGTGTGGATGCGCCACGTCTGAGGGTGCCGACGCCGCCCCGGACCTCGCCGACCCGCCGGCCGCGAGGCCGACGGGTCGAGAGGATGCCGCGGGGCTTCTCAGACGGTGACCACCCGGCGCAACGGGCAGGAGCGGACGAAGCTCCAGCACGCCGTGGCCGCCGTGGCCAGCGCGACGATCACGGCGAGGACGACCGGCCGGACCTCGTCGGGGGTCTGCTGCACCAGCACGAACGCGCCCATCGCGAGCACGAACCAGCCGAACGCCTTGCGCAGGGCGACCTCGGGCACCAGGCCGACGAGCCGGCCGCCGACGAGGCTGCCGACGATCGCGGCGACCGTCACCCCGAGGGTCAGGCCCCAGTCGAGCTGCACCGTGGTCAGGTACCCGGCCAGACCGGCGGCCGACTTCATCGCGATCACCACGAGCGAGGTGCCCACCGCGACCGACATCGGAAGACCGCCGAGCAGGGCCAGCGCCGGGACGACCAGGAAGCCGCCTCCTGCCCCGACCAGGCCGGTGACGAGGCCGACCACGAGGCCGTCGAGGAGGACCCGCAGCACCGGGAGCTCCGCGTGCGCGCCCGCACCGACCGGGCTTCGCCGGCCGCGCAGCATCGCGACCGAGGTCGCGATCATCATCAGCGCGAAGGCCACCAGCAGCAGGCCGCCGGGGAGGTGACCGCCCAGCAGCCCTCCGGCGAAGGCCCCGGCCATGCCGGCGAGGCCGAACAGCACCCCGCTGCGCCAGCGGACCCGGCTGGCTCGTGCGTGGCTGATGGCTCCGACGGCGGAGGTCACGCCGACCACGAACAGCGAGGTGGCGATCGCCTCCTTGGGCTCGAGGCCGGCCACGTAGACCAGGATCGGCACGGTCAGGATCGACCCGCCGCCGCCGAGCATGCCCAGAGACAGCCCGATCAGGACGGACAGAGCCAGGACCAGCACCAGGGTGAGGGTCATGGCGTCACGACCCGTCCGCGAGGGCCTTGACCACCTGGTCCAGGTCGCACGAGGCGCCGCGGTTCCAGGGCAGCTTCGCCAGGAGCATGCCCATCGCGCAGGTGTCGGTCAGGGCCGCGAACACCAGCCCGCCTCCGACCCCCGCGGCCACCCACTGCAGACCGGGGACCACGAGGCTGCCGAGCACGCTGGCCGCGACGATGGAGCCCGCGACGAGGCGGACCTGCCGCTCGAGCTCCCAGGTCTGGTTCCCGCGGGCCAGCGGGGCGCCGGCGCTCTCCCAGCCGACGATGCCGCCGTCCAGGACCCGGAGTCCGGGCAGGCCGACCTCGGCCAGGGACTGCTCGGCCTGCGCGGCCCGGTTGCCGGAGCGGCAGACCAGGACCACGTCCTCGTCGAGGTGACGGCGGAGCTCCTCGCGGTGCTCGCGCAGCGTGTCGAGCGGGACGTTGTAGGACCCCGGGATGTGCGAGGTCTCGAACTCCGCGGGGGTGCGGACGTCGAGCAGGCGCGGTGACCGCTCGGTGCCCAGGCGCTCCTGCAGGCTCTGCACGTCGAGACGGCGCGGTTCGGTCGGGGTGGTGGTCATGCGTTGTCCTCCTGAGGGGTGGTGAGCCGCAGCCCGGCGTGGGCCGCGTTGTCGAACGAGTCGTCGATGGCGACCACGTCGTGGCCGCGGGAGTCGAGCAGGGCGGCGACGACGCCCGCCCGGTAGCCGCCGGCGCAGTGCACCCACATCCGGCCGCCCGGCAGCTCGTCGAGCCGGTCCAGGACCTGGTGGATGGGGATGTTCACGGCACCGTCGACGGCCGACGCCGCGTGCTCGGAGGCACGCCGTACGTCGAGCACGAACGGCGGCTCGTCGGCCTCGCGCATCTCGATGGCGAGGTCGTCGAAGGTCGCGACCGGGTAGCTGCTGGGCGCGGTGTCCCCGGCCCACTCCTCGGCTTTGCCGGTGGCCATCGCGGCGGGGCGCTCGAGCCCGATCCGGGCCATGTCGCGCTGCGCCTCGGCCACGTCCTCGGCGGTCTCGCCGAGCAGCGTCACGGTCGCGCCCCAGGGGATCAGCCAGCCGAGGTAGGTGATGAACGGGCCGTCGAGCCCGAAGTTGACCGTCCCGGACACGTGGCCGGCGGCGAACGCCGACCGCGTGCGCAGGTCCACCACCCACTCCCCGGCGTCGATGCGTCGGCGCAGCTCGGCCGGGTCGGCGACCGAGGGCGGGGTCAGGTCCGGGGCCTCGGGGCCGGCCGCGTTCGCCGGCGCCATGTGCGCGTAGTAGGCGGGGTAGTCGTCGAGCCCGGCGAGCAGCTGGTCGACGTACGCCTGCTCGGACTGGGTGAGCGCCGGGTTGGCGACGCGCTCCTGGCCGATGGTGCTGGCTGCCGCCTCGGACTGGGTGGCGGAGCAGAAGCTGCCGAACCCGTGCGTGGGGTAGACGGCCGTCTCGTCGGGCAGCTCGGAGGCGAGTCGGCGCGCGGAGCGCCACTGGGCGCGGACGAGGGTGTCGGTGTGCTCGGGCCCGAGCAGGTCCGGCCGTCCGGTGGAGCCGTAGAGGAGGGACCCGCCGGTGAACACCGCCACCGGCTCGCCGTCCGCCTCCAGGGCGTAGGAGAGGTGGGTGTGGGTGTGCCCAGGGGTGTGCACCGCCCGGACCCGCATGGTCGGCCCGACCTCGATGACCTGACCGTCGGTGACGGGGGTGCGGTCGAACGAGACCTGGTCCTCGGCGTTGACGTGGTAGGCCGCGCCGGTCTCCTTCGCCAGGGCGAGGCCGCCGGTGACGTAGTCGTTGTGGATGTGCGTCTCGAAGACGTGGGTCACCCGCACCCCGGCCTCCGCCGCGGCCTGCAGCACCCGGTCGTAGTCGCGCTGCGGGTCTACGACGAGGGCCACGGTGCCGTCGTGGGCGAGGTAGGTGCGGTCGCCCAGGCCCGGTGTGTCGATCGCGGTGACGGTGATCAAGGGAGCCTCCTTCACAAGGTCTTGGATACCCAGGGGGGTATTCATGGAAACCGACCGTAGCAGGGGTGGGCAAATACCTGGGGGGGTATACGCGCAGGTTGTGATCGAGACCTCATCGCGACCAGGGCGTAACGGTGCAGAACGGGCTGTTTCGAGCCCTAAGATTTCTGCTGCACCAGGTCACGTGTCCCGGCAGACAAAGCAAGACGGCGGACCGAAGTCGCACCTTCCCGTCCACCCCTCGAGCACGAATGTGTCCTGCCGTGTCTGTCGTTGTCGCCGTTGGCGTCGCTGCTTCCCTCGTGTCCCTGTACGCCACCGTCCCCCAGGTCCTCCGAGCCGCCCGGACCCGTTCCGCGGAAGGGATCTCCTGGGACTCCCTGCTGCTCAGCCTCGCCACGTTCACCCTCTGGGTCGTCTACGCGGTCGCGGTCGCCGACCGGATCCAGCTGGTCAACAACACCCTCGCCCTGTGCCTCCTCGGCGCGCTCGCCGTCGTCGTAGTCCGCGCCGGCGTGGCCCGCAACTACTGGTCGGCGGTCCTGGTCGTCTTCGCGAGCGCGCTGGCCTCGATCTGGCTGCTCGACGTCAGCAACTCCTTCACCCTCGCCATGGTGGGTACGACGGTGAGCTCGCTGCGCATGGTGCCGCAGACCCGTCTCGCCCTCTCTCGTGCGCCGCTGGGCGGGCTGTGCCCGTGGTCGACCCTCCTCGGCTGGCTGGGCATGGGCCTGTGGCTGGCCTACGCGGTGATGGTCGCCGACTGGGCGCTGGCGCTGTGCAGCCTCATCGGCCTCACGATGCAGTCCGCGATCCTGGCGCACCGGCTGCCGCCCCGACGTACCCTCGAGGCCCTCGCCGGCGGTCGCCTCGGCCGCCCCGTCGCCCAGCTGGCGGCGCCGGTCTCCGCGCGCTTCCCGGCGCAGAGGAACTACGAGCTGGCCGCCTGAGACTAGGCTCGCCGGGTGAGCCGATGCCTGTTCTGTGACATCGCAGCGGGGGACACTCCTGCGCACCTGGTGCTCGAGACCGACGACATGGTCGGCTTCCTCGACCACCGGCCGCTGTTCAAGGGCCACGTGCTGCTGGTCCCGCGCCGGCACGTGGCCACCCTGCCGGACCTGCCCGCTGATCTGCGCTCGCCGTTCCTCGAGGCAGCCCAGCGACTGGCGGCGGCGATGACCGAGGCGCTCGGCGCCCAGGGGTCCTTCGTCGCCATGAACAACGTCGTCAGCCAGAGCGTCGCGCACCTGCACATGCACGTCGTTCCGCGTACCAGGGGCGACGGGCTGCGTGGCTTCTTCTGGCCGCGCACCAAGTACGCCGACGACGCGGACGCGGCCGCCACGGCCGCGGTGCTGCGCCGGTGCCTGGAGGGAGGGGTGTCATGAGCTGGTGGGAGGAGAGGGTCCTGCCTCGGATCACCGACAAGGCGCTCGGGGTGGCCCACATCGCCGGCTTCCGGGCTCGGGTCTGCGCCGGGCTGCGTGGCGAGGTGGTCGAGATCGGCTTCGGGTCCGGGCTCAACGTGCCGCACTACCCGAGCGGAGTCACCGGCGTGGCGGCCGTCGAGCCCTCCGACCTCGCCTGGCGGCTCGCTCAGCGCCGAGTCGCCACGGCCAAGGTCCCCGTGCGCCGGGTCGGGCTGGACGGCCAGCGGCTGCCCCTCCCGGACTCCTCCTACGACAGCGCCCTGTCCACGTTCACCATGTGCACGGTGCCCGACCTCGACGCCGCCCTCCGTGAGCTCGCCCGGGTCCTTGCTCCCGGCGGCAGCCTGCACTTCCTCGAGCACGGGCTCGCCCCGGACGCCGGGGTGGTCCGCTGGCAGCACCGGCTCCAGCCGATCCAGGGTCGGGTGGCGGGTGGGTGCCACCTCGGCCGGCCGATCCTCGACGCCCTCACCCGCAACGGGTTCGAGGTCGCCGAGGTGGACACGTTCTACGCGGGCCGACCGCGGGCGTTCACCTACCTCTACCTGGGCCGGGCGAGCGCCCGCCACGCCGCCGGTTCCGTGTGATCTGCGTCATCTTCGGGCGCTTCTGTGCCGCCTAGGTGGTTTCGCCCGTGTGACGTGGGGAACCCTGCTGTTCGCCCGGGATTGGATTCACGTGGGGGAACGTGCCTATTCTCCTGGGGTTTGTCCGACCGTTGACCATCGACGCCGGGGGGCGTCGCACGAGTCGGCCCACAACTGCATAGACAGGCGACGAGTACGCCGAATCCTACCCCTCGTCCGCCTGACCCGAGTCATGTAGTCGACCTAACCAACTGG
>DATIBI010000269.1:0-3558 GCA_035457605.1 Nocardioidaceae bacterium | reverse complement strand
GGCGGTTCCCGTCGCGACGGGCCCGTCGGGGGCCGCAGCGCCAGGGGCCGACCCCGCGCTCGGGCCGGGGCTGGACGACGCCCGCCCCAACATCGTCGTGATCATGGCCGACGACATGCGCGCCGACGAGGTGGCCTACATGCCGAACCTCCAGCGCCTGCTCGGCGAGCAGGGCGTGACCTTCGAGAACTCTTTCTCCCCGCACCCGTTGTGCTGCCCGGCGCGCGCCTCGTTCCTGAGCGGGCAGTACACCCACAACCACGAGGTGTGGTGGAACGGCAAGGGGTTCGGCTTCCGGGCGTTCGACGACTCGCGCACGTTCGCGACCGCCCTGAGCGCCGCCGGCTACAACACCGCGTTCCTCGGCAAGTACCTCAACGGGTACGGCGTGCAGCCGCCGCACGGCGAGCGGAACGGGGTCAGCAGCGGCACCTACGTCCCGCCCGGCTGGACCGACTGGCGCGGTGCGGTCGAGTCCCGCGACGACGAGCACCCCGACTCCGGCAGCGCCTACCGCTACTACGACACCACCCTGAACGACAACGGGACCTGGCGCAGCAGCGGCGGCAAGTACCAGACCCGCCAGCTCGGCGACGAGACCACCGACATGCTCTCCGAGCTGACCCGCTCCCCCAAGCCGTTCCTGCTGTGGGCGTCCTACCTGGCCCCGCACACCGGGGCGCCGCGAGAGGCCGACGACCCGCGGCCCTTCGAGTGGAACGGCAAGCAGACCGGCGCGCAGACCCCGGCACGTCCGCCGTCGGTCCGCGGGATGTTCGACGACATCATCACCGACGTGCCCGGCGCGGACGAGGAGACCGACGTCGGCGACAAGCCCCGCTGGCTCGCCGAGCGCGCGCCGCTCAACGACGACGCCAGGGCCTCGCTGCTCACCCTCGCCCGGCAGCGTGCCGAGTCGCTGCAGGTCCTGGACAGTCAGGTCGGGCGCACCGTGCACGCCCTCGAGCGGGCCGGTGAGCTCGACAACACCCTGGTGGTGTTCACCTCCGACAACGGCTTCCTGATGGGCGAGCACCGGATCCTGCGCGGCAAGATCCTTCCCTACGAGCCGTCGCTGCGGGTACCGACCCTGATGCGCGGGCCGGGCATCCCCGCCGGCCAGACCCGCACCGACCCGGTGAGCACGATCGACTTCGCCCCGACCCTGCTCGCCGCCGCGGGCGTCCGTCCCGACCTGGCGATGGACGGCGTCAGCGTGCTCGACACCGCCCGGGACGGGGACCGCGGCTGGGACCGGGCGGTGTTCACCGAGACCGGCCCCTGGCCGTTCAGCGACCCCGACTACTGGGACGACGTCCGGATGCTCGACGAGCCGGAGGGCCCGTCCCCGCTGCGGTTCCAGCAGGGCCTGCGGACGCCGCGCTGGTTCTACTCCGAGCTCGCCACCGGGGAGCGTGAGCTCTACGACCTGCGGGCCGACCCCGGGCAGCTGGACAACATCGTCGACCGGCCGGGGTACGCCGACCAGGTCCGCCGGCTGGCCCGGCAGCTGGACCGGATGCGCGACTGCGCGGGCCCGTCCTGCGCGCGCCCGATGCCGGCGTCACTGCGGTCCCGCTGACCGGACCGCCTTCAGTGGTTTGCGGGTTTTGCCCTGCTTTGCGGTGACCCTGACGTCCCCGCGACTGGACAGGGCCTTGTCACCATTGGCCCCACCAGTAACAATCGAAACGTCCGACCCGGTTTCACCATCCGTCACAGCGGGAGCGATCTGCGGACCACTCGAGGTCCCCGTGCGCCGGCGTGCACCACGCGCGGTGTACCCGCGGAAGGGAGAACCCTCGTGACATTCCCCCGGCCCCGCACCCAAGACCCCCGCACCTCAGACCCCCGCACCTCCCGCCCAGGCCTCCCCTCGTGCCTCCGCACGGCCCTCCGCTCGGGCCTCCGCTCGGGCCGCGCGTCTCTCCTCGCGCGGCGACCCGGCGCGCTCCGCAGGATCACCGCCTCCACCACCGCCGGCGGCGTGATGCTGGTCGGGACGCCGCTGATGCTCGACTACGTCGTCCGGCCGGGCGACACCCTCTCCGAGATCGCGCAACTGCACGGCACCACCGTCGAGCGGCTGGTGGACCGCAACGGCCTGCACTCCTCCGGTGACCAGGTCGTCGCCGGGCAGACCCTCGACATCCCGGCGGCTCACGGCCGGACCCCGGCACGCCCCTCCACCGGCTCGGTCGACCCCGACGCCCGCCGGATCGTGCGCTACACCGTCCGGCCCGGGGACACCCCGAGCGCCCTCGCGGTCCGCTTCCACGCCTGGACCGCCGAGCTGGTCGAGCGCAACGGGGCGGTGCTGCACGCCGGCGAGGTGATCGAGATCCCCGTCGTGCTCGCCGCGGTCGCCCGGGAGAAACGGTCCGGCGGCGGCCGGGCACCCGCGCCCGCGCCCGCGCAGGACCCGACCGCGGCACCCCGCCCGGGCCGCACCGACTCCCCCAGCCGCGAGCACGTCCGCCGGATCATCGTGCAGACCGCCCGCGCGCACGGGGTCGACCCGGCGCTCGCGCTCGCGGTGTCCTGGCAGGAGGCGGGCTGGCAGATGCACCACGTCTCGCACGCCGGCGCGGTCGGCGCGATGCAGGTGATCCCCGGCACCGGACGGTGGATGTCCGACGTGCTCGGCCGGGACCTGGAGCTGACCGACACCCGCGACAACATCACCGCCGGCGTGGCGCTGCTCGAGGTGCTCCTGGACGCGGCCCCGGAGCGGGTCGCCGTGGCCGGCTACTACCAGGGCCTCGCAGGCGTGCGCGAGCACGGGATGTACCGCGACACCAAGCGCTACGTGGCCAACATGATGGCCCTGAAGGAGCGTTTCGGCGGGTGAACCGCGGCCGGGCGGGGTGAGCAGCGCCACGCCGCACGGCACCGGAGGCAGGCATGCCTCTCGCGAGTCCGTAAAATCGCAGGTTAGCCAGGATCCCTTCCCCATCTGGCCGACTCTGGAGGACTCGTCGTGGACAGGACTGCCGCCGACCCGATGATCGGGCGCGTGCTCGACGGTCGGTACCGCGTCGGTCCGCGGATCGCCCGCGGCGGCATGGCCACGGTCTACGAGGCCACCGACCTCCGCCTGGACCGGGTGTGCGCGCTGAAGGTGATGCACGCCAACCTCGGCGGCGACGACGACTTCTCCGCACGCTTCGTCCGCGAGGCCCGGTCGGCGGCCCGGCTGTCCCACCCGCACGTCGTCGGGGTCTTCGACCAGGGTGACGACCACGGGACGCTGTTCCTGGCCATGGAGTACATCCCCGGGCACACGCTGCGCGACCTGATCCGCAAGGAGGCGCCGATGGCGCCGGCGAAGGCGCTGGCGCTGCTCGACCCGGTGCTCTCGGCGCTCGCCGCGGCGCACCAGGCCGGGATGATCCACCGGGACGTGAAACCGGAGAACGTGCTCCTCGCCGACGACGGTCGGATCAAGGTCGCCGACTTCGGCCTGGCCCGCGCGGTCAGCGCCGAGACCCAGCACACCGCCACCGGCGGCGTGCTCATCGGCACCGTCTCCTACCTCTCCCCCGAGCTCGTGGTGGA
>DATIBI010000268.1:0-7000 GCA_035457605.1 Nocardioidaceae bacterium | reverse complement strand
GAAGAGCCAGCCGTCGAGCCGGAAGCCCGCCCAGAAGACCAGGGCGACGACCAGGGCGGCGACCAAGCCCGAGGCCACGGTCGCGTCGGCGGGCACGGTCGAGGCTCCCAAGCCCTCCGCGCCGGTCGGCTACGTCTCCTTCGTCGGCAGCGGCCCGGGCGACCCGGAGCTGCTGACGGTCCGCGCCGTCGACCTGCTCCGGCAGGCCGAGGTGGTCGTCACCGAGGTCCCCACTCACGTCGAGCTGGTCCGCGCGGTGCTCGGCCTCCCGGCTCCCAGGCTGGTCGTCGACGAGCACGGCAACGAGGTCGAGGAGCCCGGTGAGGGTCCCGAGTTCGTCGACGGCGGCTTCGGCCAGGACGGCCAGCCGCTGACCCACGCGGCCCGGGCCAAGGTCGTGGTGAAGCAGGCCAAGTCCGGTCGTCGCGTGGTGCGGCTGATGGCCGGCGACCCGTTCGTCTACGCCTCCGGTCCGGAGGAGGCCCAGGCCTGCGTCAAGGCCGGGATCGCCTTCGAGATCGTCCCCGGCGTCTCTTCGGTGACCGCGGTCCCCGCCTACGCCGGGATCCCGCTGACCACCAAGAACAACCGCGAGATGGCCGTGGTGACCTGCTCCGACGCCAAGGTCGACTGGTCCCAGTACGCCGACAACCGCACCCTGGTGCTGCTCTCGGCGGTCAACTCCATCGGCGACATCGCCAAGGCCCTCGTCGCCGCCGGCCGGCCTGCGGGCACCCCGGTCTCGATGACCCGGGTCGGCACCACCACCGAGCAGTCCACGGTCGTGTCCACGCTGGAGAGCATCGCCGCCGACGCGCGCGCCGCGCGGATGACCCCGCCGGCGATCACCGTCATCGGGGACGTGGTCGACCTGCGCAGCGCGCTGTCGTGGTTCGAGACCAAGCCGTTGTTCGGCTGGCGGGTCCTCGTGCCGCGGACCAAGGAGCAGGCGGCGTCGCTGTCCTCGCGGCTGCGCGGCTACGGCGCGGTCCCCGAGGAGGTGCCGACCATCTCGGTGGAGCCGCCGCGCAACCCGCAGCAGATGGACAAGGCCATCCGCGGCCTGGTCGAGGGTCGCTACGAGTGGATCGCGTTCACCTCCGTCAACGCCGTCCGCGCGGTGCGCGAGAAGTTCGACGAGTACGGCCTCGACGCCCGGGCGTTCTCCGGCTTGAAGATCGCCGCGGTCGGGGAGAAGACCGCGGCCGCCATCGCGGACTGGGGGCTGCGCGCCGACCTGGTGCCCAGCGGTGAGCAGTCCGCGCGCGGCCTGCTCGAGGACTGGCCCCCCTACGACGACGTGCTCGACCCGATCAACCGGGTGTTCCTGCCGCGCGCGGACATCGCGACGGAGACCCTGGTCGCCGGGCTGCACGAGCTCGGCTGGGAGGTCGACGACGTCACCGCCTACCGGACCGTGCGGGCCACCCCGCCGCCGGCGCCGACCCGCGAGGCGATCAAGTCCGGCAAGTTCGACGCGGTCGTGTTCACCTCCTCCTCGACGGTGCGCAACCTGGTCGGGATCGCCGGCAAGCCGCATGCGTCGACGGTGATCGCCGTGATCGGCCCGGCCACCGCGAAGACCGCCGAGGAGCACGGCCTGCGGGTCGACGTCCTCGCGCCGTCGCCGTCGGTGGAGGTGCTCGTCGACGCGCTCGCCGACTTCGGCGCGAGCCGGCGGGCCTCGCTGATCGAGGCCGGGCAGCCGGTGACCAAGCCGTCCGACCGTCGGCCCTCCGCGCGGCGCAAGGCCACCTGATGGGCTTCCCCGAGGTCCGTCCCCGCCGGCTCCGCCGTACGCCGGCCCTGCGCCGGCTGGTGGCGGAGACCTCGGTGGAGCCCCGCCAGCTGGTGCTGCCGATGTTCGTGCGCGAGGGTGCCGTCGAGCCTCGGCCGATCGGCAGCATGCCCGGGGTCGTCCAGCACACCCGCGAGTCCCTGCGCAAGGCGGCTGCCGAGGCCGCCGAGCTCGGTCTCGGCGGGGTCATGCTGTTCGGCATCCCCGAGCACAAGGACGCGCTCGGCAGTGCGGGCACCGACCCCGACGGGATCCTCAACGTCGCGATCGCCGACGTGGTCGCCGAGGTCGGGGACGCCCTCCCGGTGATGGCCGACCTGTGCCTCGACGAGTTCACCGACCACGGCCACTGTGGGGTGCTGACCCCGGCCGGCGCGGTCGACAACGACGCCACCCTCGCGATCTACGCCGAGATGGCGGTCGCCCAGGCCGCCGCCGGGGTGGACGTGGTCGGCCCGAGCGGGATGATGGACGGCCAGGTCGGCGTGGTCCGCGCGGCGCTCGACGCCGCCGGGCACCAGGACGTGGCGATCCTCGCCTACTCCGCGAAGTACGCCTCGGCGTTCTTCGGCCCCTTCCGTGAGGCGGTGGACTCCTCGCTGCAGGGCGACCGGCGCACCTACCAGCAGGACTCCGCCAACGCGGTGGAGGGCGTGCGTGAGGCGCTGCTCGACGTGAGCGAGGGCGCGGACATGGTCATGGTGAAGCCGGCGCTGGCCTACCTCGACGTGCTCCGTGCGGTCCGCGAGGCGGTCGACGTGCCGGTCGCGGCCTACAACATCTCCGGCGAGTACGCCATGGTCGAGGCCGCCGCCGAGCGGGGCTGGATCGACCGTGAGTCGGCGATCCTGGAGACGCTGATCTCGATCCGGCGGGCGGGCGCGGACATCGTGCTCACCTACTGGGCCGCGGAGGCCGCGCGGCTGCTGCGCCGCTGAACGTCAGGGCAGGACGCCGCCGACCGCGTCCCCGAGGTCGGCGAGGATCGCCGCGAGGTCGGCCTCGACCCCGGCCAGGCCCTTGTCGAGCACGGCCTGGCCGCAGGCGGTGAGCCCGCCGAGCAGCTCGATCTCCTCCGCGGTGAAGTTCTCCTGGCAGGTCTGCTTGGCCTTGTCCAGGGCGCTGACGGTCTCCTTGACCGGCTTCGTGGTCTCCTCGACGGTGTCCTCGACCGGGGCGTCGGTCTCGTCGACCTCGGGCGCAGTGCCGGTGTCGCCGCCGCCTCCGCCGTCGCCGCCGGTCGACCCGCCACTCGTCCCCGAGCCCGAGCCACCGCTGGTCGTGCCGCCCTGGCCGCCGGCGTCCTGCCGGTCACCGGGCTGCGCGCCGGAACGAGGCCCGGCCGCGCCGGCCGTTCCCGGACGCGACGGGCTCGGGCTGATCACGGTCGGTGAGGTGGTCCCGTTGGGGACCGAGGAGAAGTCGCCGTCGAGGTAGGCGTTCATGATCGACAGCACCAGGTCGACGTACTCCTGGCTGTGGTTGTAGCGGTAGACCGCCGACCGCTGCCCGGCGGTGGTGGAGAGGTTCTCCTCGCCGGAGCAGAGGTAGACGGCGCTGGCCAGCGCCGCGTCGTCGATGTCCTGCGGGTCGCGGGTGCCGTCGCCGTCGGAGTCCACGCCGACCACCGCCCAGGTGGAGGGGATGAACTGCATCGGCCCGACCGCACGGTCCAGGACCTTGTCGTTGTCGTACTGGCCGGCGTCGGTGTCCTCGATCCGGGCGGTGCCGTTGGACCCGTCCAGCGGGATGCCGAAGATCCCGGGCCGGCTCTTGCCGTCGTCGCCGAGCACGTTGCCGCCATAGCGGCCGTGGTCGGACTCCACCCGCCCGATGGCCGCCACCAGCTGCCAGCTGATCCGGCAGGAGGGGTCGGCGGCGTTGATCACCTGGGCGGCGCGCTGGTAGGCGGCGAGGGCGGCGGCGGGGATCCCGTTCACCGAGGACCGGGCGGCCACGTCGTCAGCGGTGCCGGACGGGACGCCGGGGGCGATGGAACCGGGCTGGGAGAGGCTGGCCGGGGCCTCGATCGCCTCGGACGGCACCCGGCTCCCGTCCGGGAGGGTGGGTCGCTCGTCGGAGGCGGCGCTCGCGCTCCCGGTGGCGGCCAGGCTCGCGGTCCACGCCGTGGACAGCATCGCCAGCGGCACCAGTGCGGTGGCCTTCTGCCAACCCTTGAATCTCGTCTTCGACATCCGGACCGATCTCCCCTCCGCAATCCACCGGACCCTACCCCTCTCGGGCATACCCGGCATCACTCCCTCGTACACGCACAACGAGCGAGCGGCCCCGAGGTTACGCACCAGTAGCGGCGTGTCGCTTGACGAGGGCTGCGTCACATGCAAAGGGCTCGATTCGGCCAACGTTGAAGGCTCGGGGAGAATGGCCGGGTGAGTACTGCACCCACCCAGACCACGACCGCGTCGGAGCAGCTGTTCGCGCGGGCCCACGCGGTGACCCCCGGCGGCGTCAACTCCCCGGTGCGGGCGTTCAACGCCGTGGGCGGGACCCCGCGGTTCATCGAGAGCGCCCGCGGCGCGTACCTCACCGACGTCGACGGCAACGAGTACGTCGACCTCGTGTGCAGCTGGGGCCCGATGCTGCTCGGCCACGCGCACCGCGACGTGCTGGCCGCGGTCTCCGAGGCCGCCGCGCGCGGTACGTCGTACGGCACCCCGACCCGCCCCGAGGTGGAGCTGGCCGAGGAGATCGTCGACCGCACCCCCGTGGACAAGGTCCGGTTCGTCTCCTCGGGCACCGAGGCCACCATGTCCGCGATCCGGCTGGCCCGCGGCTACACCGGTCGCGAGCTCGTCGTGAAGTTCGCCGGCTGCTACCACGGGCACGTCGACTCGCTGCTGGCCGCGGCCGGCTCCGGGCTGGCCACGTTCGGCGTCCCGGGCACGCCGGGTGTCCCGGCGGCGTCCACGGCCGCCACCCTGGTCCTGCCCTACAACGACCCCGCCGCGGTCGAGGCGGCCTTCGCCGAGCACGGCGACGCCATCGCCTGCGTGATCACCGAGGCCGCGCCCGGGAACATGGGCGTGGTGCCGCCGGCACCCGGCTTCAACAAGTTCCTCTCCGACACCTGCGCCCGGCACGGCGCGCTGTTCATCAGCGACGAGGTGATGACCGGTTTCCGGGTCACCAGGTCCGGCCAGTACGGCCTCGACGGCGCGCTGGAGGGCTGGCGGCCCGACCTGGTCACCTTCGGCAAGGTCATGGGCGGCGGCTTCCCGGCCGCGGCGTTCGGCGGCCGGGCCGACGTGATGGCGCTGCTGTCGCCGGAGGGCCCGGTCTACCAGGCCGGCACGCTGTCGGGGAACCCGGTCGCGACCACCGCCGGCCTCACCACGCTGCGGCTGGCCACCGACGAGGTCTACGCGCACATCGACAAGGCGTCGCTGCTCCTGCAGGACGCCGCGGCGGCGGCGCTGACCGAGGCCGGGGTGCCGCATGTCATCCAGAGCACCGGGAACATGTTCAGCGTGTTCTTCGTCGAGGAGGGCGTGACGTCGGTGCCCGACTTCGAGGCCGCCGGAGGCCAGCGCCTCGAACGGTTCCGCGCGTTCTTCCACGCCATGCTCGAGCAGGGCGTGTACCTCCCGCCGAGCGCTTTCGAGTCCTGGTTCCTGTCCGCGGCGCACGACGACCGGGCGCTCGACAAGATCGTCTCCGCCCTGCCGGCGGCCGCGCGCGCCGCTGCCCGGGCCACCCCCACCCCCGCGCAAGGAGCCTGATGAGGACCGTCGTACACCTGCTCCGGCACGGCGAGGTGCACAACCCCGGCGGCGTGCTCTACGGCCGCCGGTCCGGCTACCACCTCTCCGAGCTCGGCCAGCGGATGGCGCAGCGGGTCGCCGACTCGATCGGGGACCGCGACATCGTCCGGGTGGTGTCCTCGCCGCTGGAGCGGGCGCAGGAGACCGCGCAGCCGCTGGCGAAGGCCCGCGGTCTCGACATCGTCACCGACCACCGCGTGATCGAGTCGACCAACGTGTTCGAGGGGGACCGGTTCGGCGTCCGCAGGTCGGTGCTGCTCCAGCCCCAGGCGTGGCGGCACCTGTGGAATCCCTTCCGGCCGTCCTGGGGCGAGCCGTACAAGGAGGTCGCTGCCCGGATGATGGCGGCGGTCTTCGACACCCGCGACGCGGTCGGCGGCCACGAGGCGGTCATCGTCTCCCACCAGCTGCCGATCTGGATCACCCGGCTGCACGTGGAGAACCGCTCGTTCCTGCACGACCCCCGCCGGCGCCAGTGCACGCTGTGCAGCCTGACCTCGTTCACCTTCGAGGACGAACGGCTCACCACGGTCCGCTACTCCGAGCCGGCCGCGGACATGATCCCGCTCAAGGACCGCTCCGCCCCGTTCTCCGCCGGTGGAGCGCCGGCCGTCGACAAGCCTCCCGCGGCAGGTGCCTGAGCTTGCTGCGTCTGCGTCGAACCGCCGCTCTCGTGGGGGCCGTGCTGCTGTGCACGGGCCTGGCCGCGTGCTCGAATGACGACGTCGGCAGCTCCGGTGACACCGGCTACGTCGCGGGCAAGGGCGTGATCACCCTGCTGCCCGCCGACGAGCGCAAGGAGCCGGGCGACGTGTCCGGCGAGACCATCGACGGCGAGCCGATCTCGCTCGACGACTTCGCCGGCAAGACCGTGGTGGTCAACGTGTGGGGCTCCTGGTGCGCCCCGTGCCGAGCCGAGGCGCCCGAGCTCGTCGAGGCCTCCGAGGAGCTCGCCGGCGACGACGTGGTCTTCCTCGGGATCAACTCCCGGGACCTCGACCAGGTCGCGGCGCGCGCGTTCGTACGCCGGTTCGAGGTGCCCTACCCGAGCATCTACGACCAGAAGGGCCGCACGCTGCTGGCCTTCCGCGGGACGCTCACCCCGAACTCCATCCCGAGCACCGTGGTCATCGACGAGCAGGGCAGGGTCGCTGCGAGCGTGCTCGGCGAGGTCTCGAAGAGCACGCTGGTCGGGCTGGTCGAGGACGTGCAGAAGGGGTCGGCGGCATGACTCCGCTCGCGCTGACCGACTGGTTCTCCGACACCGTGTTCTCCGGGTCGATGGTGCTGGCCGTGCCGGTGGCGATCCTTGCGGGCCTGGTGTCGTTCTTCTCGCCGTGCGTGGTGCCGCTGCTGCCCGGCTACCTCTCCTACGCCACCGGGCTGTCCGGCGCCGACCTCGAGTCCGCGCGAGATCGGA
>DATIBI010000267.1:0-19149 GCA_035457605.1 Nocardioidaceae bacterium | reverse complement strand
TGAGGGCCGGCTGATCACCACCGGCAAGGTCGGCGGCGAGGTCACCGCCGAGGAGGCCGTGGAGTGCGCCCGCCAGTGCGCGCTGAACGCGATCGCCGCGGTCCGCGCCGAGCTCGGGGACCTGTCGCAGGTCAAGAAGATCGTCAAGGTGGTCGCGTTCGTGGCGTCGACCCCCGACTTCACCGGCCAGCCCGGCGTCGCCAACGGCGCCTCGGAGCTGTTCGGCGAGGTGTTCGGCGAGGCCGGTCAGCACGCCCGCTCGGCGGTCGGCGTCCCGGTGCTGCCGCTCGACGCCCCGGTCGAGGTCGAGCTGCTCGTCGAGGTCTGAGCCCGTGGACGCCACCCGCCGGCTGCCGGACCACATGATCGAGCAGGTGAAGGCGTTCGCCGACGGCAGCCGCGCCCCCGTCGAGCCGCGCAACGCCTCCACGGTGGTGCTGCTGCGCGCGGGCGCGGAGCCGCGGCCGGGCGGGCTGGAGGTCTACCTGCTGCGCCGGCACGTGGACATGGCGTTCGCCGCCGGCATGTGCGTGTTCCCCGGCGGGGGCGTCGACCCGCGCGACTTCGACCACGAGGTGGACTGGGTCGGCCCTCCGCCGGAGGAGTGGGCCGAGCTGCTCGGCACCGACGCGGCGCTCGCCCGCGCGCTGGTGTGCGCCGCGGTCCGGGAGACCTTCGAGGAGTCCGGGGTCCTGTTCGCCGGGCCCACCGCCGACTCCGTGGTGGCCGACACCACCGGCGCGGACTGGGAGAAGGACCGGGTCGCGCTCGAGGCGCGGGAGCTGTCGTTCACCGAGTTCCTCAGCCGGCGCGGGCTGAAGCTGCGCACCGACCTGCTCCGGGTGTGGGGGTCGTGGGTGACCCCGGTGTTCGAGCCGCGCCGGTTCCGCGCCTGGTTCTTCGTGGCCGAGCTGCCCGCCGGGCAGCGGACCCGGGACGTGTCCACCGAGTCCGAGGAGGTGACCTGGCTCAGCGTCACCGACGCGATCCGGGCGGTGGACGCCGGCGAGATGCTGATGCTCCCGCCGACCTACTGCACGTGCCTCGAGCTGTTCGACGCCACCACCCCCGCCGAGGCTCTCGCCGCGGCGCATCGGCAGGACCGGACCCCGATCGAGCCGGCCGCGGTCGTCGACGGTGACACCGCCTACCTGACCATCCCCGACCGGCTCGCCGAGCTCGGGGACGCGGTGCGCGCGCGGATGGGTCGATGAGCTGGCACGGGGGCCGGTTCGGCGAGCGGGCCGAGTGCGTGCTCGCCCCGAACGCGAACGCGATGACCCTCGACGGCACCAACACCTGGGTGCTGCGCGAGCCGGGGGCGCGGCGCGCGGTCGTGGTGGATCCCGGACCGCAGGACCGCGGACACCTCGACGCGGTTGCCGGGGCCGCGGGCGAGGTGGCCGTGGTGCTCCTCACCCACGGGCACCTCGACCACTCCGAGGCCGCCCGGTCCTTCGCGGAGCGGATGGGCTGCGCGGTGCGTGCGCTGGACCCGCAGCACCGCCTCGGCTCGGAGGGGCTCGGGGACGGTGACGTGGTCGACGTCGACGGCCTGGAGATCCGGGTGGTCGGCACCCCCGGGCACACCTCGGACTCGCTGTCGTTCGTGCTGCCCGCCGAGCGCACGGTGCTGACCGGCGACACGGTGCTGGGGAGGGGTACGACGGTCGTGGCACACCCCGACGGCCGGCTGGGGGCCTACCTCGACTCCCTGCAGCGGCTGCACGCGCTCGCCGAGGCGCAGGAGGTCACCGGGATCTGGCCGGGGCACGGGCCGGTCATCGACGACGCGCTGCCGGTGCTCGACCACTACCTGGCCCACCGCGCCGAACGGCTCGAGCAGGTGCGCGAGGCGCTGCGAGACCTCGACCCGGGGCGCGAGGACCTCGCCCGGGCGGTGGTGGAGCGGGTCTACGCGGACGTGGACCCGGTGCTGTGGGGTGCGGCCGAGCTGTCCGTGCGCGCCCAGCTGGCCTACCTGCTCCCGGAGAAGCACTAGCGCCACACGTGCCGCGGCCGAGGCCGGGACGTGTGGCGCCAGAGGAAGGTCAGCGAGCCCGGCGGCTGAGCCGCTCGATGTCCATGATCACGACCGAACGCGGCTCGAGCCGCAGCCAGCCGCGCGAGGCGAAGTCGGCCAGCGCCTTGTTCACGGTCTCGCGGGAGGCGCCGACGAGCTGCGCCAGCTCCTCCTGGGTGAGGTCGTGGTGCACGTGCACGCCGTCGTCGGCGGTGCGGCCGAAGCGGTCCGCGAGGTCCAGCAGCGCCTTGGCGACCCGGCCGGGGACGTCGGAGAACACCAGGTCGGCGACCACGTCGTTGGCCTTGCGCAGCCGGCCGGCGAGCTGGGCGAGCAGGCCGCGGGCGACACCCGGGCGGCCCTCCAGCCAGCGCAGCAGGTCCTCGTGGGACAGCGACGAGAAGGTGGTGTCGGTGACCGCGGTGACCGTCGCCGAGCGCGGACCCGGGTCGAACAGCGACAGCTCGCCGAACATCTGGCCGGGGCCGAGGATCGCGAGCAGGTTCTCGCGTCCGTCGGAGGAGGTGCGCCCGAGCTTGACCTTGCCGTCGGTGACGACGTACAGCTTGTCGCCCTCGTCGCCCTCATGGAACAGCACCTCGCCACGGCGCAGCCGGGTCTCGGCCATCGAGGCGCGCAGCGCCGTCGCAGCCTCGTCGTCGAGCGCACTGAACAGAGGCGCGTGACGCAGCACGTCGTTATCCACGAGTTCTTCCTCCTCGTCAACGCCCGGCTCCCTGCCGAGCGGTGGTTCTTCTCACAGTCTGACGTATCGGCGCCCGATTACGCCAAAATGCCGCCCCAAGTCTGCCCGTAGGCTGGTGCCGTGCCTGACACCGCCCTGGTGCGCCGCGCCCGCAAGGTCAACCGGGTGCTCGCCGAGACCTACCCCGACGCCAAGTGCGAGCTCGACTTCGACAACGCCTTCGAGCTCCTCGTCGTCACCGTGCTGTCCGCGCAGACCACGGACAAGCGGGTGAACGCGGTCCGGCCCACCCTCTTCGCCGCCTACCCCGACGCGCAGGCCATGGCCGCCGCCGACCGCGAGAAGCTCGAGCAGATCATCCAGCCCACCGGGTTCTACCGCGCCAAGACCGAGTCGCTGCTGAAGCTGTCGCAGGCGCTGGTGGAGAGGTACGACGGGCAGGTCCCCGGCCGTCTCGAGGACCTGGTCACCCTCCCCGGCGTGGGCCGCAAGACCGCGAACGTGGTGCTGGGCAACGCGTTCGGCGTTCCCGGGATCACGGTGGACACTCACTTCGGTCGGCTGGCCCGGCGGCTCGGGTGGACCGACGAGACCGACCCGGTGAAGGCCGAGCACGCGGTCGGGGCGCTGTTCCCCAAGAAGGACTGGGTGATGCTCAGCCACCACCTGATCTGGCACGGACGCCGGGTCTGCCACGCACGCAACCCCGCCTGTGGGGCCTGTCCCGTGGCGCGCTGGTGCCCGTCGTACGGCGAGGGCCCGACCGACCCGGAGAAGGCCGCCAAGCTGGTCCGCACGGAGGGCCGCGCGTGAGGCAGCCCCCTGCGCTGGTGCTCGCGGGCGCCGTGATGTCCCTGCTCCTGGCCGGTTGCGGCGAGCCCGGCACGGCCGGCGGCTCGTCCGGCGCCGGTCCGGTCACGGTCGACGTCGACGTGGACACCCCCGAGCTGCGCGCGGCCAAGAACCGTGCCGGGATCGAGCCGTGCGAGCCGGGTGAGGGCGGCGCGGTCGAGGGCGGCCTGCCCGAGGTCACCCTGCGCTGCCTCGGCGGCGGGCAGGACGTGGACCTGGCCGGCCTGCGCGGACCGCTGGTGGTGAACCTGTGGGCGCAGTGGTGCGGCCCGTGCCGGGAGGAGCTGCCCTACTACCAGCAGCTGCACGAGCGCGCGGACGGAAAGGTCGACGTCGTCGGCATCGACTACCAGGACACGCTCCCGGCGAAGGCGCTCGAGCTCGCCGACCAGACCGGGGTGACCTACCCGCTGCTGGCCGACCCCGAGGCACAGGTGCGGGTGCCGTTCCGGGTCCGTGGCCTGCCGGGGGTGGTCCTGGTCGACGCCGACGGCACGGTGGTGCACGTCGAGTACGTCGTGATCCGGTCCTACGACCAGCTACGCGAGCTCGTCGAGGAGCACCTCGGCGTACGTGTCTGACCTGCTGGGTAGGCTCGGGACCGTGTCCGACCGTGCCCCCCTGCCGCCCGGCGAACGCCCGGCGCATCCCCCGCTTCCGGATTGGCTGGAGCCGATCCGGCGCGGCGCCGCGGACATCACCGTCGACGAGCTGACCCGGTTCGTGCCGCCGGAAGGGGCAAGCACCCGGCGCGGTGCGGTGCTCATGCTGTTCGGCGAGAGCGAGGCCGGCCCCGACCTGCTGCTCACCGAGCGCGCCCACGACATGCGCTCGCACCCGGGCCAGGTGTCGTTCCCCGGCGGGTCCATCGACGAGGAGGACGCCTCCCCGGCCGCGGCCGCGCTTCGGGAGGCGGAGGAGGAGACCGGGCTGGACCCGAGCGGGGTGGAGGTGTTCGCGAGCCTGCCGGAGCTGTGGCTGCCGCCGAGCAACTTCGCGGTGACCCCGGTGCTCGCCTGGTGGCGGGTGGAGACGCAGGTGACGGTGGTCGACCCGCGTGAGGTGCACGCCGTGCTGCGCGAGCCGATCGACGAGCTGCTCGACCCCGAGCACCGGATCTCGGTGCGGCACCCGTCCGGGTGGGTCGGACCGGGCTTCCTGATCGGGGAGGAGAAGGACCTGATCCTGTGGGGCTTCACCGCCGGGATCATCTCGCGGCTGTTCGACTTCGTCGGGTGGACCAAGCCCTGGGACTCCGCGCGTACCCGCGACCTGCCGGCACATATGCTGGCCGTCCCGCGCGAGACCACCACGACCGCCGACCAGAACACCGACTTCCGCCAACGCTGAGGGTGGCCTTGTGAACCTTCTCGACTGGGGCCTCCTCGTGGTTGCCCTCGCCTACGCCGTGTCCGGGTACTGGCAGGGCTTCATCTCCGGTGCCTTCGCGACCGCCGGCCTGCTGCTCGGCGGCCTGGCCGGGATCATGGTGGCGCCGATGCTGCTCGGCGGCGCGGGCGAGTCGGTGTGGGTCTCGCTGGGGGCGCTGTTCGTGGTCCTCGTGTGCGCCTCGTTCGGCCAGGCGGTGCTGCAGTTCGCCGGCGCCCGGATCCGGGACGGGATCACCTGGCAGCCGGCCCGGGCCCTCGACGCCGTCGGCGGCGCCGCGCTGAGCACGGCCGCGGTGCTCGTGGTCGCCTGGGCGCTCGGCGTCGCGGTGAGCGGCTCCGCGCTGCCCGTGGTCAGCGGCGCGGTGCGGTCCTCGACCGTGCTCGCCAAGGTCGACAGGGTGATGCCCGCCGCGGCGGACCAGGCGCTCAACGCCTTCAACGAGGTCGTCGGCTCGAGCTTCTTCCCGCGCTACCTCGAGCCGTTCGCGCCCGAGCGGATCATCGAGGTCGGCCCGCCGCCGCCGAGGATCGCCCGGGACCCGCAGGTCGAGGCAGCGGCGGCCAGCGTGCTGAAGGTGCGCGGCGAGAACGACTGCGGCCGCGGCGTGGAGGGCACCGGCTTCCACTACTCGCCCGGCCGGGTGATGACCAACGCCCACGTGGTCGCGGGCGTGGACGAGCCGACCGTGCTGGTCGGCGACCAGGAGGTGCCGGCCGAGGTCGTCTACTACGACTCCGACATCGACGTCGCGGTGCTCGCCGTGGGCGGGATCGACCGGCCCTTCCTGCGGTTCGACAAGACCGGCGACGCCGGGGACGGCGGCGCGGTGCTGGGCTACCCCAACGACGGACCCTACGACGTGCAGGCGGCCCGGATCCGCGGCGAGCAGCGGCTGCGCAGCCCCGACATCTACGGCAACGGCACCGTGGTCCGCGAGGTGTTCTCGATCCGCTCCTTGGTCCGTCCGGGCAACTCCGGCGGCCCGCTGGTGTCCGAGGACGGAGAGGTGTACGGCGTGATCTTCGCGGCGTCGGTCAGCGACCGGTCCACCGGCTACGCGCTCACCGCCGACCAGGTCGCCCAGGGCGCCGCCGAGGGCATCACCAACAACCAGCCGGTCGACACCGGCGACTGCGCCTGAGCCTCAGCCGGCCTGCTCGAGCGAGCGCAGCCAGGCCAGGAGCGCCGCGTTGAACGCCGGCGGGTCCTCCTCGTGCGGGAAGTGGCCGGTGCCCGGGAGCTCGACGCTGTGGCAGGGGCCGTCCACGTAGCTCACCGAGCCGGCCTGCAGCCGGGCCGGCATGGCCGGGTCGTCCCCGCCGCGCAGCAGGCACACCGGCTGCGCCAGCGGCCGGGCCATGAGCTGGCTGAAGTGCCGGCCGTCGAACCGGAACCGGGAGCGCACCAGCCAGCGGTGGTACTCCAACGCGCAGTGCGGGGCGGGCCACAGGTCGAAGGCCCGTTGGTACGTCGCGCTGACGTCGTCGTCGGGGAACGCGGAGACCGGGCTGCTCCACCGCACCAGGTGCCGGTGCAGGTAGCCGCTGCGCGGGTCCGACAGCTTCCGCTCGGGCAGCATCGGCATCTGCATCGACAGCACGTGCCCGAACGCCGGCCACCCCTGGCTGGTCCGCAGCCCCTGGAGCATGACCCGCGGGTGCGGCGCGGACACCGCGCACAACGCGGAGACCTCGCGGGGGTGCAGCGCGGCGGTCGCCCATCCGACGTACCCGCCCCAGCCCTGCCCGACCAGGACCGCGCTGCGCTCCCCGAGCGCCTTGACCACACCGGCGACGTCACGGGCGAGGGTCAGCGGGTCGTAGCCGCGCGGCGTCTTGTCCGAGCCGCCGTAGCCGCGCAGGTCCATGGCGACGGCGCGGTAGCCCGCCTCCGCGAGCGCCGGGAGCTGGTCGCGCCAGGCCCACCAGAACTCCGGGAAGCCGTGCAGGAGCAGCACGAGCGGCGCGTCCGGCGTACCCTCCGCGACCGCTTCCACGACGTGGAACCGGGCCCCGTTGGCAGCGACGTACCTGTGCTGCCAGGGGCCCGGAACCTCGATGACGCGGGAGGTGTCCCGCGGTGCCGCCACGGAGGGCTAGCCGCGCTTGAGGAGCTGGGTGGTCTCCTGCGCCTGGTGGATCGCCCGCTCGGGCGCCTTGACCTGCTTGACCTTCCTCGTGCCCAGGTAGCCCAGCAGGCCGGCGATGAGCAGGTAGGCGCCGAACACGATCAAGAAGCACCAGGCCAGGTCGAGGCCCGTCATGTTCAGGAAGTAGGCGAACGCGACCGAGAGCATGATGATCGCGAGCACGGCCACGAACGCGGCGGCGGCGAACAGGCCGGCGCCGGTGCCGCCCGCCTTCACGCTGACCTTGAGCTCGGACTTGGCAAGCGCGATCTCGTTGTGGATCAGGCTCGAGATGTCCCTGCTGGCGTCAGCGACCAGCCGCCCGATCGTCGGCTCCTCCTCCAGCGTCGAGGGGACCGCGGCCTGCTGCTGCGTCATCGGCGTGCTACTCGTCATCTCGTCTCCCTTCGCGGGCGTTCCCGGGTCATCTGCGCTCCGGGCGCTCACGGCTCGTGCCCCTGACCCTATCGAGCCAAACGTCGCGGCGGCGCACACCCGCCGATCGTCAGGACGGGTCGGGCTGCTTGGCCTTGTTGTTGCGTCGGCGCAGGAGGACCCCGGCGATCGTGGCCGCGGTCACCGAGCCGAGCAGGACCGCGGTCTTGGCGGCCTCGGACTCCTCCGGGCCGTAGGACAGGTCGGCGACCAGCAGGGCGACGGTGAAACCGATCCCGGCGAGGATCGCCAGCCCGAGGATGTCCTTCCAGGAGACGTCCTCGTTCAGCTCGGCGTGGGTGAACCGGGTGACCGTCCAGGTGCCGAGCATGACTCCCACCGGCTTGCCGATCACGAGGCCGAGGAAGACGCCGATGACGACCGGGTCGGTGATGAAGCTGGTCGAGGCGTCGATGACCACGCCGGCCGACATCAGCGCGAAGAACGGCACGGCGACGCCCGCCGACAGCGGCACCAGGCGGTGCTCGAGGCGCTCGGCGGGGGAGCGGAGCTCGTCCGGGTCGGGGCGGACCCGCGTGAGCAGTCCGAGCGCGACGCCGGCGATGGTGGCGTGGATGCCGCTCTCGAACATGAACCACCACGCGGTCACCGCGAGCGGGATGTAGAGCAGCGAGCTGCGCACCCGCTTCTGCTGCATGAACGCGTAGACCGCGAGCACGGCCATCGAGATCAGCAGCGACACCACGTCGAGGCTGCTGGTGTAGAAGATCGCGATGATGACGATGACGATCAGGTCGTCGACGACCGCCAAGGTGAGCAGGAACGCGCGCAGCTGGGTGGGCAGCGCGGACCCGACCACGGCGAGCACGGCGAGCGCGAACGCGATGTCCGTGGCGGCGGGGATCGCCCAGCCGCGCAGGTCGCCGGTGGTGAAGTTGGCGATCGTGAAGATGATGGCGGGTACGGCGACGCCGCACATCGCTGCCACGATCGGCATCAGCGCGTCGGCCGGCTTGCTGAGCGAGCCGACGAGGAACTCACGCTTGAGCTCGAGGCCCGCGGTGAAGAAGAACAGCGTCAGCGCACCGTCGGCGGCCCAGTGCTCCATGTCCACCGGCTCGCCCTTGTGCATGATCTCGGGGAACGGCGCCCAGTGCCGGAACGCCTCGTAGGCGTCGCCGATCGGGGAGTTCGCCCAGAGCACCGCGACCACCGCGGCCACCAGCACGATCGCCCCGCCGACCGTCTCCTGGCGCAGGAGGTCACCGATGAAGGTGCTCTCGCCCTGGTCCGGGTCGGGGAGGAACTTGGATCGGCGCTTGAGGGGGATCATCGAGGCGAGGTCCTCAGGGGTCGGGTTCAGGACTTGCCGACCAGACTTCCCGGCACACCAGCGTTGCAACCCCCAGGGTATCGGCCGCAGGCTCGCCGGATGAACCCCGGTCCGGCTCGCGGGACGGCTCCGCGTGCCGGCGACGGAAAGGACGAGGGGGCCGCACCGGGTGGCGCGACCCCCTCGGACCGGAGAGGCCCTTCGGAGCGGACCGGACCGACCCGCGGATCGCTGTCGGCGGCCGGCCCGGTCCGTCGGCTACTCGTCGCCGGACTTGTTGGACGACAGGCCGGTCTTGATCAGGTTCATCACGTGGGAGTCGGCCAGCGTGGTGACGTCGCCGACCTCGCGGTTCTCCGCGACGTCCCGCAGCAGTCGGCGCATGATCTTGCCCGAGCGGGTCTTCGGCAGCTCGGGGACGACCATGATCTGGCGCGGCTTGGCGATCGCGCCGATCTCCTTCGCCACGTGCTTGCGCAGCTCCTCGACGATCTCCGCGCCGCCGTCGCCGGCGGACTCGCGCAGGATCACGAACGCGCACACCGCCTGGCCGGTGGTCTCGTCGGTGGCGCCGACCACGGCGGCCTCGGCCACCTTCGGGTGCGACACCAGAGCGGACTCGATCTCGGTGGTGGACAGCCGGTGCCCGGACACGTTCATCACGTCGTCGACGCGGCCGAGCAGCCAGATGTCGCCGTCCTCGTCCTTCTTTGCGCCGTCCCCGGCGAAGTAGTAGCCCTGCGCCTTGAACCGGGACCAGTAGGTGTCCTTGAACCGCTCGTCGTCACCCCACAGCGTGCGGAGCATCGCCGGCCACGGTTCGGTGAGCACCAGGTAGCCTCCCGAGCCGTTCGGGACCGGCTGACCCTCGTCGTTGACGACCTCGGCGGAGACACCCGGGAGCGGGGTCATCGCCGAGCCGGGCTTCCCGGCGGTCACCCCGGGCAGCGGGGAGATCATGATCGAGCCGGTCTCGGTCTGCCACCAGGTGTCCACGATCGGGCAGCGGTCGCCGCCGATGTGCTCCCGGTACCACATGTAGGCCTCGGGGTTGATCGACTCTCCCACCGAGCCGAGCACCCGCAGCGAGGACAGGTCGAACTTCTCGGGGATCTCGTTGCCCCACTTCATGAACGTGCGGATGGCCGTCGGGGCGGTGTAGAAGATCGTCACCTTGTGGTCGGCGATGACCTCCCACCAGCGGCCCTTGTGCGGGGTGTCCGGCGTGCCCTCGTACATCACCGAGGTGGTGCCGTTCGCGAGCGGCCCGTAGACGATGTAGCTGTGCCCGGTCACCCAGCCGATGTCGGCCGAGCACCAGAAGATGTCGGTCTCCGGCTTGAGGTCGAACACCGCCCAGTGCGTGTAGGAGCAGCCGACCAGGTAGCCGCCGGTCGTGTGCAGGATCCCCTTGGGCTTGCCGGTGGTCCCGGAGGTGTACATGACGTAGAGCGGGTGCTCGGAGTCGAACGCCTCCGGCTCGTGCTCGGCGGACTGCTTCTCCACGACGTCGTGCCACCAGACGTCGCGCTCGTCGTTCCAGTCCACGTCCTGCCCGGTCCGACGTACCACCACCACGTGCCGCACGTCCGGGGTGCGGGAGACCGCCTCGTCGACCGCGGGCTTCAGCGCCGAGGGGGCGCCGCGCCGGTAGCCGCCGTCGGCGGTGATCACGACCCGCGCGTCGCAGTCTTCGATCCGTCCCGCGAGCGCGTCGGAGGAGAAGCCGCCGAAGACCACCGTGTGCGGGGCGCCGATGCGCGCGCAGGCCAGCATCGCGATCACGGTCTCGGGGATCATCGGCATGTAGATGGCCACCCGGTCCCCGGTCCGCACCCCGAGCTCGAGCAGCGCGTTCGCGGCCTTGCAGACCTCGTCCTTGAGCTCGGCGTAGGTCAGGCTGCGGGTGTCGCCGGGCTCGCCGACCCAGTGATAGGCGACCTTGTCCCCGCGGCCGGCCTCGACGTGCCGGTCCACGCAGTTGTAGGCGGCGTTGAGCTTGCCGCCCACGAACCACTTCGCGAAGGGCGGGTCGTTCCAGTCCAGGACCGAGTCCCACTTCTGCGCCCAGTCCAGCCGCCCGGCCTGCTCCTCCCAGAAGCCGAGGCGGTCCGCGGAGGCGCGCTCGTAGGCGTCGGCCTTGAGGTTCGCGTCGGCCGCCAGGTCCGCGGGCGGCTCGAAGCGGCGGTTCTCCTGCAGCAGGTTGGACAGTGTCTCGTCGCTCACGTCTTCTCCTTGGTCGGGCACGTCATGGGGTGTTGTGGGTCACGATAGGTGGAATACCGCCCGGCGACGAGGGGGTGGGCCGGTGAGCCCTCCTCGCCGCCGGGCGGCAGTCGGGTTCGTCCGATTGGGTACGTCGGACGGGGTGCTGCGCCTAGTGCGAGACGGCCCCCTCGGCCCCGGCGCCGGTCAGCGAACGCACCTCCAGCTCGGGGTAGGCCTCCTCGGCGGACGGCTCACGCGAGGTGACCGTGCCGATGTAGCCGAGCAGGAAGCCGAGCGGGATGGAGACGATGCCGGGGTTCTCCAGCGGGAACCAGGAGAAGTCGACGCCGGCCGGGAACAGCGACGCGGTCGTCCCGTCCTCGTTGAGCTTGCCCGAGACCACCGGCGAGAAGAACACCAGCGTCACGCAGGAGAGCAGGCCGCCGTAGATCGACCAGGTCGCGCCGCGGGTGTTGAAGCGCTTCCAGAACAGGTTGTAGATGATCGACGGCAGGTTTGCGGACGCGGCGACCGCGAACGCCAGGGCCACCAGGAACGCGATGTTCAGCTTCTGCGCCGGGATCGCGAGGGCGATGGAGATGCCGCCGATGACGAACGCGGAGATCCGCGCCACCTTCACCTCGTCCCGCTCGCTGGCGGTGCCCTTCTTGAGCACGTTGGCGTACATGTCGTGCGCCACCGACGACGCCGAGGTCAGCGTCAGGCCGGCGACCACGGCGAGGATGGTCGCGAACGCCACCGCCGAGATCAGCGCCAGCAGGACCGCGCCACCGGTCGAGCCGTCGCCGCCGCCGACCGCCTCGGCGAGCAGCGGGGAGGCCAGGTTGCCGCCGCTGACCGCGACCGGGCTGTCCGCGCCCGTGTCGAGCAGCGCCGCGGCGCCGAAGCCGAGCACCAGCGTCATCAGGTAGAAGGCGCCGATCAGGCCGATCGCCCAGAGCACCGACGTGCGGGCGTCCCGGGAGGTCGGGACCGTGTAGAAGCGGATCAGGATGTGCGGCAGGCCGGCGGTGCCGAGCACCAGGGCGATGCCGAGGCTGATGAAGTCGATCTGGCTGGTCAGCGTCGCGCCGTACTTCAGGCCGGGCTGGAGGAACGCCTCACCCTTGCCGGTGTTCTCCGCGGCCGCTCCGAGCAGCGAGGACAGGTTGAAGTCGAACTGCCACAGCACCAGCGCGGTGATCAGCACGGTGCCGGTCATCAGCAGCACCGCCTTGACGATCTGCACCCAGGTGGTGCCCTTCATGCCGCCGACGACGACGTAGAAGATCATCAGCACGCCGACGCCGACGATCACCAGGTTCTTCAGCGCGCCGGAGTCGACCCCGAGCAGCAGGGCGACCAGCGAGCCCGCGCCGACCATCTGCGCGAGCAGGTAGAAGATCGAGACGACCACCGTCGACGTCGCCGCCGCCGTGCGGACCGGACGCTGTCGCATCCGGTAGGCGAGCTGGTCGGCCATCGTGTAGCGGCCGGAGTTCCGCAGCAGCTCGGCGACGAGCAGCAGCGCGACGAGCCAGGCCACGAGGAAGCCGATGGAGTACAGGAAGCCGTCGTAGCCGTACAGCGCGATGGCGCCGGAGATGCCCAGGAAGGACGCTGCGGACATGTAGTCGCCACCGATCGCCAGGCCGTTCTGGAAGCCGCTGAACGAGCGGCCGCCGGCGTAGTAGTCGGTGGCGCCGGAGGTCTGCCGGCTCGCCCAGATGGTGATGCCGACGGTGAGTGCGACGACAGCGAGGAACAGGACCGAGGTGAGGGTCTGGGTGCTCATCGGCCGACCTCCTCGTTGTAGCGCTGCTCGAGGCGACGGGCGACCGGGTCGAGCTCCTTGTTGGCGTGCCGGGCGTAGAGCCAGGCGATGCCGAAGGTGGAGACGAACTGCAGCAGCCCGAACACCAGGGCGACGTTGATGTTGCCGACGACCTTGGTGTTCATGAAGTCCGTGGCCCAGTTCGACATCACCACGTACAGCAGGTACCAGACCAGGAAGGCCACGGTCCACGGGATCGCGAAGGCGCGGTAGCGCCTGCGTAACAGCCGGAAGTCGTCACTGGCGTGCAGGTGCTCGTACACCACGTGCCCGGACGTCTGGTGGGTCTTCTGGGGAGTCGACTCCGCCACGGAAATCACCTCGTTCGCTCGTCCCGGCCCCGAACGGCTCGGGTTGGTGTGATGACCGTCACCGTAGGTACCCATGCGAGGTGCCTCCACACCTCCGTGCGGGGCGTGCGTCAAGCGGCGAGCGCGTGTCGGCGTACGGCAGGAAACGCACGACGAGCGGTCAGAGCGGCGCCGGCCCCCGGTCGAGCTGGACGGCCTCGGGCGTGTGGAGCCGGACCATCGTCCGGGAGACGTTCGGGGGCAGCCGCCGCTGGGTGGCCAGCGAGACCACGATCATGGTCAGGAACGCCGCCGGCACGGTCCACGCTGCCGGCTGGTCCAGCAGCGCGGCGGTCCAGCCGGTGCGCCGGTTCTGCAGCAGCGTGTCGAGGACGGCGAGGCCGGACAGGGTGAAGCCGGCCGTGATCCCGGCCATCGCCCCGACGTCGGTGAGCCGGCGCCACCAGATGCCGAGCACCAGCAGCGGGCAGAACGTGGAGGCGGCGACGGCGAACGCCAGTCCCACGGCCCGGGCAACTCCCACGCCGTCGGCGGTGATCGCCATCAGCAGGGGTACGACGACCGCCACCACCGCCGCTGCCTGGAACGCCCGCACCCCGCGGAACCGACGGCCCATCACGTCCTGGCTGATCACGCCGGCGACCGCGATGGTCAGCCCCGAGGAGGTGGACAGGAACGCCGCGAACGCGCCGGCGGTGGTGAGCGCGGACAGCAGGTCCCCGCCGAGCCCACCGACCATCCGGGCGGGCAGCTCCAGCACCACGGCGTCGGTGCGCCCGGTCGCCACCAGGTCCGGGGCGTAGATCCGGCCCAGCCCGCCGTAGACGGGAGGGAGCACGTAGAACAGCCCGAGCAGCCCGAGCACGGCCAGCGTGGTGCGCCGCGCCGCGCCGCCGTCGGGGTTGGTGTAGAAGCGCACCACGACGTGCGGGAGGCCCATCGTGCCCAGGAACGTGGCGATGATGATCGAGTAGGTGGTGTAGAAGGGGTGGCCGCCGGCCGAGGACAGCGGCGACGCCCAGGACTCCCCGGCGGCGGCGCTCGTGGCCACCGACGGGTCCGCCGGCGACACCGCGCCGTCGCCGCTCCACACGGCGAGCAGGAACATCACCGGCACCAGCAGGGCGGTGAGCTTGAGCCAGTACTGGAACGCCTGGACGAAGGTGATGCTGCGCATCCCGCCCGCCAGCACGTTGACCAGCACCACGGCCGCGACGAGCAGCCCGCCGACCCACGGCTCGGTGCCGGCGACGGTGCCCAGCGACAGGCCGGCGCCCTGGAACTGCGGCATGAGGTACAGCCAGCCGATCGCCACCACCAGCACCGACGAGAGGCGGCGCACCGCGCGCGACTCCAGCCGCACCTCGGCGAAGTCGGGGAGGGTGTACGCGCCGGACCGCCGCAGCGGCGCGGCCACGAGCACCAGCAGCACGAGGTAGCCGGCGGTCCACCCGACCGGGTACCAGAGCATGTCCGTGCCGAAGGCCAGGACCAGCCCGGCGACGCCGAGGAAGGACGCCGCGGACAGGTACTCCCCGCCGATCGCGGAGGCGTTCAGGGTCGGCCGGACCGAGCGCGAGGCGACGAAGAAGTCGCTGGTGGTGCGGGAGAAGCGCCACCCGTAGGCGCCGATCGCCAGGGTCGCGACCGAGACCAGGACGACCGCGGTGATGCCGTACGACGAGCTCATCGGCGTGCCCGGGCGGTCACGACCGCTCCACGACGTCGGCGAAGTCGCGCTCGTTGCGCTCGGCGGCGCGCACGTAGTACCAGCCGAGCAGCATCAGCAGCGGGTAGACCGCGAACCCGAGCAGCACCCACGACAGCGGCATCCCGAGCACCTCGGTGCCGCTCAGCCCGGGGAACAGCCAGAAGAACAGCGGGAGACCTCCGACCAGCACGCCCAGCGCGGCGAGGACGAGCACGGCCAGCCGCAGCTGCGCCCGCAGCAGCGAGGACATGTAGATCTCCCCGATGCGGGTCTGGGCGTCGATCTCGGAGGGGACGTTGACCTTGCGGGGCCGGCCGGCGGTGGTCCGCGGGCTGGTGACCCGGACCCGGCGCGGCTGCGGGTCGGGGCTCATGTCCGTGCCGTGCCGCCGGGGCGCGCCCGTCGTACCAGCAGGTCACGCAGCTCGCGGGTGTGCCGGCGGCTCACCCCGAGCTCCTCGCCGCCCACCACCACCGTGCACCGGCCGGCGTCCATCCGGACCTCGTCGACGTGCTGCAGCGCCACCAGCAGCGACCGGTGGATCCGCACGAACCCGGCGTCGCGCCACTGCTCCTCCAAGGAGGTCAGCGGCACCCGGACCAGGTGGCTCCCCGAGGCGGTGTGCAGCCGGGCGTAGTCGCCCTGCGCCTCGACGTAGCGGACGTCGCCGCGCGAGACGAAGCGGGTCACCCCGCCGAGCTCGACGGCGATCTGGTCGTCCTCGGTCGGCTGCCCGCTGCCGGGGGCGGACTCCACCACGCGGCGGACCGCCTCGGCGAGCCGGTCGTCGCGGACCGGCTTGAGCACGTAGTCGACCGCGTTCAGCTCGAACGCGTCCACCGCGTGGTCGTCGTGCGCGGTCACGAAGACCACCGGCGGCGGGGTCCTGAACCGGGACAGCACCCGCGCCAGGTCGAGGCCGGTGAGCCCGGGCATCCGGATGTCCATGAACACCGCGTCCACCTGCTCCTCCTGGAGCATGCGCAGCGCCTCTGCGGCCGAGTCGGTGCTGAGCACGGCGCCCACCCGGGGGTCTCGGCCCAGCATCCACGCCAGCTCGTCGAGCGCGGGACGCTCGTCGTCGACGACGAGGACGCGCAGGCGTGGGGCGTTCATGGGTGTACTCCTGGGGCGTACTTCGGCACTCGCACGATAACCCTCGTGCCCGCTCCCGGGGCGGTTTCCACGACCAGCCCGTAGTCGTCCCCGAAGGCCGAGCGCAGTCGCTCGTCCACGTTGCCCAGGCCCACCGAGTCCATGTCCGTGTCACCGGCCAGGGCGCGCCGTACCCGCTCCGGCTCCTCACCGAGCCCGTCGTCCTCGACCGAGATCACGCACTCCCGGTCGAAGTCCTCGGCGATGATCGAGATGTGCCCGGCGCCGGACTTGCCCTCGAGGCCGTGCCGCACCGCGTTCTCCACCAGCGGTTGCAGGGCGAGGAAGGGTACGGCGACCGGCAGCACCTCCGGCGCCACCCGCAGCGTGACCTGGAGCCGGTCCCCGAACCGGGCCTTCTCCAGGACCAGGTATCGCTCGATCGAGCGCAGCTCCTCGGCCAGGGTCGTGAACTCGCCGTGCCGACGGAACGAGTAGCGGGTGAAGTCGGCGAACTCCAGCAGCAGCTCTCGCGCCCGCTCCGGGTCGGTGCGCACGAACGACGCGATGGCGGTGAGCGAGTTGTAGATGAAGTGCGGGCTGATCTGCGCGCGCAACGCCTTCACCTCGGCCTCCATGAGCCGGGTCCGCGACGCGTCGAGCTCGGCGAGCTCGAGCTGTCCGGAGACCCAGCGGGCCACCTCGTTGGTCGCGCGGACCAGCCCCGCCGACGCGGAGGGGGTGAACACCTGCAGCGTGCCGACGACCCGCTCCTCGACCGTGAGGGGGCTGACGATCGCGTGCCGGACCGTGCAGCCGGGGTCCGTGCACGGGATGTCGGACTTGTCGTTGACCGCCGTGGCGCCGTCGGCGACCACCTGCTGCGCCAGCGCCGGGCACTGCTCGGTGTGGTGGGTGAACCGGCCGTCCCACGCGAGCAGGTCGGTAGTGTCGGTCAGCGCGACCGCCGGCGCGCCGAGCAGCTCGCGCAGGAACCGGATCGCCTTGGTGGCCGAGACCTCGGTCAGCCCGCCCCGCAGCGGGGGAGCCGCCAGCGAGGCGGTGTGCAGCGTGCGGAACGTCGCCCGGTCGGCCTCGGTGCCGAGGTGTCCCGGCCGGAGCCACCCGAACGGCGAACGCATCGCGGGTTACCGGAAGTCGATCAGCAGGGCGTCGGGGTCGACGTCGTCGGGCGGGGGCGGTGCCGCAGGCTCCTCGGGCACGGCCCAGGGCAGGACCGTGGCCCGGTAGGCCGAGGTCAGGTAGGGCAGCAGCAACCCGTCCGCGCCCCGGCCGTACTCGTCGTAGAGGCGGCCGACCTTGTCGAGCAGCCGGGTCCGCTCGAGGTCGGACATGGTCGCGGCGTAGGAACGGGAGGTGACCAGGTCGCGCAGCGAGTCCGGGGTCAACGGTTGCCAGAACCGGAACGTCTTGGACTCCACGGTCTCGAACATCGCCGACTCGTCGATGACCGCGGTCGGGTCGGTCTCGTGGTCGTTGCCGCCGATGAGGGCCCCGAGCCGACGCACCCAGGGGATCCGCTCGTCCCGGGTGTTCCAGACCACGGCGAGGTGGCCGCCGGGAGCGAGCATGCGCGCGATCTCGGGGAGCGCGCGGGCCACGTCGAACCAGTGGAAGGCCTGCGCGGCCACCACCACGTCGAACGACTTCGACGCCAGCGGGATCTCCTCGGCCGTGGCGGCCAGGCGCGTCGCCTCCGGTGCCCGGCGGGCGAGCCGGTCCAGCATCACCTCCGACGGGTCGGTCGCGGTCACCGTGTGGCCGAGGGCGAGGAGCTGCTCGGTCAGCTTGCCGGTCCCGGCCCCGAGCTCGAGGACGCGGGCGTGCGGGCGGCCGACCAGCCAGTCGGCGGCCTCCCGGGGGTACGTCGGACGGCCCCGGTCATAGGCGTCGGCGACGAGGTCGAACGAGCGCGACGGGACCGCGTCGTGCCACGGGGAAGGTGTGGGGCTCATCGAGCGCGAGAGTATCAACCGGAGCCAGCGGTCTGGTCCGCCTTTGGGCTGGACCGTTGCTCGGAGTAATCATGATTACATGATTACTGAGGAAGCTGTGGAGCGGGTACGCGGCTGGTTCGCCGGACGTCTTCCCGAGGAGTGGCGGACCCAACCGCCGCGGATCAGCGTTGACCGTGAGGAGATCACGGTCGTGCTGACCCTGCCGGACGTCGAGCTGGGCGGCGACGTGAGCGAGGCCGAGGCGGCGGAGGCCCGCGCCGGACGGGTCAAGGCCTTCCGCGAGGAGACCCGGGACCGCCGGATCGCGATCGCCCGGGAGGCCGAGCACCGGTTCGACCGCAAGGTGTCGTGGGGCGTGGACCTCGGCGGCCACCACGAGCTGTTCACCCACATCGCGGTGCCGGTGATGACCCGGCTGCGCCAGCCGCAGCGCCAGGTGCTGGACACGCTGGTCGAGGCCGGCGTCGCCCGCTCCCGCGCGGACGCGCTGGCCTGGTGCGTGCGGCTGGTCGGCCAGCACACCGAGGAGTGGCTGTCCGAGCTGCGGCAGGCGATGTCGCACGTGGCCGACGTACGCGCCAAGGGTCCGGCCACCTGACCGGTCCGGCTGTCCCGGGTGCGGGTGCTGGGGTACGCCGGCGCGCCCGGTGACCGCGCGACCCGGCACGCTGGGCTAGCCTGCGGCGCGTGCCTGACATGCCCGCGGACCCGCTTGCCCGACTCGCCGAGCTCGAGGGTGTCGCGTCCGCGCTGGCCGCGACCCGGGACGGGATCGACGCGCTGCTGCGGGACCGGGGGCTCCGCCGGAGCGCCCCCGACCTGACCGGCGAGTCGTTGCTGCGCGGCGCGCACGCGAGCGCGGTCCTGGAGGGCTCGGGCTCCACGCTCGAGGACGTGCGCGCGGGAACCGGTGACGCCGAGGCGCAGGCGGCGGTCCGGGTGAGCACCGAGCTGCTCGGCCTGGCGCCCAGCCTCGCCCGCTCCCCTCTCCAGGCGTTCGCCCGGCTGCACACGCTGGCGGGCAAGGGCGAGGTCGCCGACGCGGACCTGGGCCGGCCCCGCAGCGCCGAGGCTGCCGCACGGATGACCGACTTGTCCGCGCTGCTGGTCGGGCCGACCTCGGCACCCGCGCTGGTCGTGGCCGCCGTCGTGCACGCCGAGATCCGAGCCACGGCCCCCTT
>DATIBI010000266.1:0-26291 GCA_035457605.1 Nocardioidaceae bacterium | reverse complement strand
CCCGCGGTCGAGCTCGCCACCGCCGCCCTGTTCGTGGCCGTGGCCGGGCGCTTCGGGCCCACTCCGTACACCGGGGCGGTGCTGGCGGTGTCCGCGACCGGCGTCGCGCTGTTCATGATCGACCTGGACCACCGCCGGCTGCCGTTCGCGCTCACCGGCTTCGCCCTAGTCGCCACCGTGGCGGGCCTCGCCGCCGCTGCGGTCACCAGCGGGATCGCGCCGCTTCCCACGGCGCTCGCGTCGGCCGGCGCCTGGCTCGCGGTCTACGGGGGGATCTGGCTGGCCACCGCAGGACGCGGCATGGGCCTGGGCGACGTCGCGCTGGCGCCGGTGCTCGGGCTGGCCCTGGGCTGGCTCGGCTGGGGGAGCAGCCTGGTGGGGCTGCTCGCCGGCTTCGTCGTCGGGGCCGCGGTCGGCCTGGTGCTGCTCGCCACCGGCCGGGTCGCCGGACGGTCCCGGGTGCCGCACGGCCCGTTCCTGCTCAGCGGGGCCGGCATCGGGCTGTTCACCGGTCCGGTGCTGTGGGAGGGCTACCTGTCCCTGGTCGGCCTGGCCTGACGCCTCCCGTGCGTTCGCATTGCGAACGGACGTACGCATGGTGAGACCTAGGGTGGCCAGGTCCAGCATGTGGACCTAGGGTCGGGGGTGTGACCTCCACCACGACAACGCAGCGACAGGGGCTCTGGCCCGTCCTCCTCTGCTGGGTCGCCGTCGCCCTCGACGGCTTCGACCTGGTCGTCCTCGGGGCGGTGATCCCGACCCTGGACGAGACCGGGGCGCTGGGCTTCGACACCGAGTCGCTGACCCTGGTGGCCACCATCGGCCTGGTCGGTGTCGGCATCGGGGCGGTGCTGATCGGGCCGTTGACCGACCGCTACGGGCGGCGACGCAGCCTGATCGCCTGCATCGCGCTGTTCTCCGTGCTCACCCTGCTGGTCGCGGTGGCTCCGAACGTGACCACCTTCGCCGTGCTCCGGTTCCTCGCCGGCCTGGGCCTGGGCGCGTGCCTGCCGACCGCGCTGGCCTACATGACCGAGTACGCCCCGCGTGGACGCGGTGGGTCCGCGGTGACCCGCATGATGACCGGCTACCACGTGGGAGCCGTGCTCACCGCCCTGCTGGCGCTGTGGCTGATCCCGGCCTTCGGGTGGGAGTCGATGTTCGTGGTCGGCGGTGTCGCAGGCCTGGCCACGCTGCCACTGATGTGGGCCAAGCTGCCGGAGTCGGAGGCCTACCTCGCGGTGGCCCGGGAGACCTCCGGTGGCGGTGCAGCGGCGAAGGTCCGCAGCTCGGACGTGGTCAAGGGGCGCTACCTGTGGGTCAGCATCGGTCTCTGGGTGGCCTCGTTCATGGGCCTGCTGCTCGTCTACGGCCTCAACACGTGGCTGCCGAAGATCATGGACGAGGCCGGCTACTCCATCGACGCCTCCCTGGTGCTGCTGCTCACCCTCAACGTGGGCGCGGTGACCGGGCTGGTCGTGGCCGGCCGGATCTCCGACTCGCGCGGCAACAAGCCCACGGTGATGACGTGGTTCGGCCTCGCGGCGCTGTTCCTGGCTGCCCTGAGCATCAAGATCGAGTCCGGGTTCGTGGTCTACCTGGCCGTGTTCCTGGCCGGCGTGTTCGTCTTCAGCGCCCAGGTCCTGGTCTACGCCTTCGTCGGCCACCTCTACCCGGCCGAGGTGCGCGGCACTGCGCTCGGCCTGGCCGCCGGGGTGGGCCGTCTCGGTGCGATCGTCGGGCCGTTCCTGGGCGGCGCCCTGGTCTCGGCCGGGATCGCCTACCCGTGGGGGTTCTACGCGTTCGCGGTGGCCGCGCTGCTCGCCGTGGCCGCCCTGGCCGTGGTCCCCGCCCACATGCGCGAGGCCGCCTGAGATGGTGACGCGCACCCGGGTCGTGATCATCGGGGCGGGGCCCGCCGGGCTGCTGCTCGCCCACCTGCTCGACCGGGCGGGGGTGGAGTCGGTGCTGCTGGAGAGCCGCACCCCGGACTACGTCCTGGGCAGGATCCGCGCCGGCGTGCTGGAGTCCTCGACGGTGGACCTGCTGCGCGAGGCCGGTCTGGGGGAGCGGCTGGTGCGGGAGGGGCACGAGCACCGCGGCATCTACCTGCAGTGGCCCGAGGAGCGCCACCACATCGACTTCGTCGACCACATCGGCCGCTCGGTGTGGATCTACGGACAGACCGAGGTCACCCGCGACCTGATGACGGCGCGGGAGAAGGCCGGGCAGCAGTCCTACTACGACGTGCGGGACGTGGCGCTGCACGACCTCGACAGCGACCGGCCCGCGGTCACGTTCACCGACGCCTCCGGTGCCGCGCAGCGCATCGAGGCCGACGTGGTCGCCGGCTGCGACGGGTTCCACGGGCCCTCGCGCCCGGCGGTCCCGTCCTCGGTGCAGCAGACCTGGGAGCGGGTCTACCCCTATGCGTGGCTCGGGGTGCTGGCCGACGTACCTCCCTCCACCGACGAGCTGATCTACGCCTGGCACCCCGACGGCTTCGCGCTGCACAGCATGCGCTCGGACACCGTGAGCCGGCTGTACCTGCAGGTGCCGCCGGACGAGGACGTCGCGGACTGGTCCGACGACCGGATCTGGGAGGCGCTCGCCACCCGGCTGGGCCACGGCCAGGACGGCTGGCAGCTGCAGGCCGGGCCGATCACCGAGAAGAGCGTGCTGCCGATGCGCAGCTTCGTGTCCACACCGACGCGGCACGGCCGGCTCTTCCTGGCCGGCGACGCCGCGCACATCGTCCCGCCGACCGGCGCGAAGGGGCTCAACCTCGCCGTCGCCGACGTGGCGGTGCTCGCCCGCGCGCTGGAGGAGCTGCTGCTGCGTGGCGACGCCCGGCTCGCCGACGCCTACTCCGAGACCGCGCTGCGCCGGGTGTGGCGGTGCACCCACTTCTCCTGGTGGATGACGAGCATGCTGCACACCTCCGGCGACCCGTTCGACGCCCAGCTGCAGCTGTCACAGCTGCGGTGGGTGGCCACCTCGCAGGCCGCGGCCGCCGGGCTCGCGGAGAACTACGCGGGCCTCGACATCGGCTACTGAGCCGGGGCCTGCTCGCCGGCCACCGCGCGCCGGTCGTCGGGCAGCCGGCGGGTCAGCCCGGCGCGGTCGAGGTGCTCGAGCAGGGGGAGCGCCACGCGCCGGCTGGTGCCCAGCGCGACCCGGGCCTGGCTGGAGGTGAACGGCTGCGGCAGCTCGCGCAGCAGGTCGAGGGCGTGCCGGTCGGCACCGGGCAGCAGGACGACTCCCGGGGCCACCCGCAGCACCCGGCCCGCCTTGGCCGCCGCGGCCACCGCGCGGGTGTCGAGGCCGAGCTCCCGGAGCCGGTCGGCGGTGGGCGCTGCGAAGGGCTCCCCGGCCAGGTCCTCGCCGAGGCGGACGAGCGCGGTCTCGACCGGGGCGGGGAGTACGTCGGACCGCGGGAACCGGACCCGGCCCTCGCGCACGTCCAGCGGGGCGGGTGCCACCGCGCGCACGAGCTCGGGCGCGGGCAGGCCCGCGCGCTCGGCGGCGACGGACAGCGGCAGGCCCGGGTCCAGCGGGGAGCGCCGGTCGTGCTCGCGGACCGCCGCCGTCAGGGCCTCGCCGGCCACCCGGCGGCGTTCCTCGCTGAGGAACCAGCCGGCCGCGAGCGGACGCGCGTCGCCGGCCGGGACACCGATCCGCTCGAGCAGGTCGGCGTGCACCTGGCCGCGCCGCTCGACCTCGGCCGCCAGGTCGGGGGTGCCGTCCGCGCCGGCGAGCTGCCGCGCCCGGGCGGCGGCGGCCCCGCGGCGGGTCAGCGCCGGTGGCACGGGATCGAGGACGGTGACCGCCCACAGCCGGCGGCTGCCCGGGTCCCGCAGCAGGGCCCGGTCGCCGACCCGCAGCGGCAGCGGACGGTCCAGCCGAAGCCGGGCCAGGCCCTCGCCGAGCGGCCGGTGGTGGGTCGTCACGGCGGCAGCCCCGACGTGCAGCAGCGGCCGCTGCGGTGGCGCGGCGACGGAGCCCCCCGGCCGGGGCGGCCCGGCGGGTATGAGACGTACGTCGACGAGGTCGGTGTGCTGCCACGCGCCCCTGGTGACCAGCGCGCTGCCCGCCTCGAGCCGGTCCAGGTGCTCGCCGGCGAGGTTGAGCGCGACCCGGGACACCCCCCTCGCGGCGTCCACCGGCCGGCCGAGCGACTCCAGCGCCCGGACCCGGACGGTGTGCGCGCCGTGGGCCAGGGTGTCGCCGACCGCGACGGTCCCGGCCGGCAGGGTCCCGGTGACCACGGTGCCGGCGCCGCGGACGGTGAACTTCCGGTCGACCCACAGCCGCACGTCCGCGCCCGGGTCGGGGTCCGGCAGCGACCCGACCAGGTCGACCAGCGCGGCGCGCAGCGCCTCCAGGCCGGCGCCGGTGCGCGCGCTGACCGGGACCACCGGGGCGCCCCGCAGCGACGTCGGCGCGAACGCCGCACGAGCACGCTCGGCCGCCGGCCCGGGGTCGGCGAGGTCGGCACGGGTCACCGCCACCACCCCGCGGCTCACCCCGAGCGCGTCGAGCGCGGCGAGGTGCTCGGCGGCCTGCGGCATCCACGGGTCGTCGGCGGCCACCACGAACAGCACCGCGGGCACCGGCCCGATGCCGGAGAGCATGGTGGGCACGAAGCGCTCGTGCCCGGGCACGTCCACGAACGCGACGTCACCGACGGGGTCGAGGTCGGTCCAGCAGTAGCCGAGGCGAATGGACAGCCCGCGCCGGTGCTCCTCCTCGAGCCGGTCCGGGTCCATCCCGGTCAGCGCCTGCACCAGCGTGGACTTGCCGTGGTCCACGTGCCCCGCGGTCGCCACCACGTGCACCGGTCACACCTCCGTGGACTTGGCCGCCCGTAGCACCGCGTCCACGAGCACGGCGTCGTCCTCGGGGTGGACGGTGAGCAGGTCGAGCAGCAGCCGGCCGTGCTCGACGTGCCCCACCACCGGTGGCTCGCCCAGGCGCAGCGGCTGCGCGAGCCCGGCCGGCAGGGACACCGCCGCGCTGGGCAGCGGGACCTCCGGGGCACCGCCGCCGCCGACCGCGCCCGTCGAGTCGACCGCCTCGGCGGCGACGTGCGCCGACAGCTCGGCGGCCATCGCCCGGGCCCGGCCCTTGAGCTCGTGCACGGGGGTTTCCAGCGCGGCGGCCACCGGCGTGGGCGGGCCGGTCAGGGTGGCCTCCAGCGCGGCCAGCGTCAGCTTGTCCACACGCAGCGCCCGGGCGAACGGGGCCCGCCGCAGCCGGTCGACCAGCTCGGCGCGGCCCAGCAGCAGGCCGGCCTGCGGTCCGCCGAGCAGCTTGTCCCCGGAGGCGGTCACCAGCGCGGCGCCGGCACGCAGGGCGGCCGACGCGCTCGGCTCCTGCGGCAGCCGCGGGTGCGGGCGCAGCAGGCCCGAGCCGATGTCGGCGACCACCGGGACTGGGAGGGTGGCCAGCTCGGCCACCTCGACGGAGGAGGTGAAGCCGGAGACCACGAAGTTCGACGGGTGCACCTTCAGCACGAACGCCGTGGTCTCGTCGACCGCGTCGGCGTAGTCGGAGAGGCGCACCCGGTTCGTCGTACCCACCTCACGCAGCCGGGCGCCGACCGACTCGAGCAGCTCGGGGATCCGGAAGCCGTCGCCGATCTCGACCATCTCGCCGCGCGCCACGATCACGCTGCGGCCGGCAGCGAGGACCGAGGTGACCAGGGCGAGGGCGGCGGCGCCGTTGTTCACCACGTGCACCGCCTCGGCGTCGGGCACGGCAGCGGCCAGGGCGGCCAGCGTCGACCGGCCGCGCCTGCCGCGGCGACCGGTGTCGAGGTCGAGCTCGACGTCGGTGGCGCCCGCGGCCACCCGCACTGCCTCCACCGCGGCGTCCGAGAGCGGTGCCCGGCCCAGGTTGGTGTGCACGACGACGCCGGTCGCGTTCACCACCCGGCGCAGGCTGGTCGCGACCGCGGGCAGCTGTGCCAGCGCGTCGGCTGCGACGTCGTCAGGGCCGATCTCGCCGGCCCGGCAGCGCGCCTGGGCCGCGGTGACCGCCTGCTTCACCCGGTCCCGCCCCAACCGCGCGGCCGCGTCCTGCAGGCGCGGGTCGGCCAGGAGCCGGTCCGTGCGGGGCACCGCGCGCCGGTGGTCGGGGAGCATGTCTGCACCCTATGCCGGGGAGACCCGGCCGCCGGCCTACCGACCGGCGATCAGCGAGGCGACACCGCGTCGCGCCCGGTGCGGCAGCCGCAGGTGCAGGCGCGACCGGTGCCGACGGAGCGCGACGAGCTCGTCGGCGTCGGGAAGCCGGTGATGGATACGGACGAAACGGGCCACGAGCTGCTGGAGCTCCTGCTCGTCCCAGCCCTTGAGGTCGGACAGCTCACGAGTGTTCATGGGGAAGTGGTTCTGCCTCAGTGCGATTCGGTGCGGTCGGTAGACCGGTCGGTCGACCGGCGCGCTCCAACCTAGGAGTGACCGTTGCGCAGGCCAAGGAAACGGGCGCGGGTTGGCCCGGAGTCACCACAGGGCATGGCCCATCGGGGTCAGGGGATTCGCCCGGAGTGCCACGTCGGTCGGTTATGAGCGGATGGCGCGCGAGCCCCGGTCAGCAGCGCGTGCGCCGGTTGGTGGTGCTGGCGAGGTGTCCGTGGTCGCCGGTGTAGCGAACCCGCACCACGCATGTGCCGCGCGCGGGACGGGCGAGCTCGAAACGGTACTGCCTTCGCGCGCCGGTGAGCCGACCCGATGAAGCCACCAGCTTTCTGGACCCGTCGGACCGCAGCCGCAGCAGCCGCAGCTCCACCCGGTAGTAGGGGGAGGCCTGGTCGACGCGGCCACGCACGACCATCTGGGTGCCGGACCGGTCTATGTCGGTGACTCTCACCTGCGAGGGTCGGGTGCCTGGCCACGGCTGCCACGCCAGAATCGGGTCGAGCCCGAGGTCGGAGCCTTCGGCCACGGCGAGCCGCTGCGTGCGTCGCCCGGTGCCGTCGGGGCGGACGAACCCGAGGGTCGGCCACTGCCCGCTGGCCCGGTCCACGAAGACCAGCCGTCGCCCATCGGGTGACCACGCCGGATTCTTCGCGTCGTCGACCACCTTGTGCTTGTCGCTGCCGTCGGCGTTCATCACCCACAGCATCACGTGGTGGTAGTCCGACGGCGCCACGTGGGTGTAGGCGATACGGCCGTCGGGGGAGACCGCCGGATCACGCTCCCAGCCCTCAGGGGTGTCGCTGAGCCGGCGCCGGCCGGTGCCGTCGGGCCGGATGGAGTACAGGTCCAACATCTCCATCGTCTCGTAGCGGTCCTGGTCGTAGTAGGACTCGTACACCAAGCGACCGGTCGGTGACCACACCACGTCCATCACGTGCGGTCCCGCCCCGGCGACGATGTGCTGGTCGGTCCCGTCAGCGTTCATCACCCACAGGTTGGCGTAGGAGGTGTTGCGCGTGCTGACGAATGCGATGCGGCGTCCGTCCGGGGACCAGGTCGCCTGGCCGTCGTAGTGCCCCGAGGTGGTGAGCCGACGCAGCCCGGTGCCGTCGACCTTCATCACCATGATGTCTGGCTGGACGCCGGGACCGCCCAGCTGGAACGCCACTTTCGACCCGTCCGGGGAGTACTCCGGCGCGAGGGGGTTCCACTCCCCGAAGGACTTGGAGCGCGGGAAGCGGCCGTCGGCATAGACCTGGACCATCCGCCACGCGTAGGTCGACCTGCTCTGGCCGGTCACCACGAGCCGGCCGTCGCGCATCGGCGACGCCGCCGCGGCGCGGTACGTCGCGTGCTTCGGTTCCGCAGCAGGTGCTGCGCGACGCGGCGACGCGGAATCCCCCACCGCGGCGCCGGCGACAAGCACGCACGCCAGCAGCGCACCCGCCCCCGTGTGGAACAGCTTCCCGCGGCACTTGCGTGCGTGATGCTCCAAGGCGATCACCTCAATGACATGTGTAGCGGCCATCACGCACACACGAGACACAAAGGATAAACAGGCGGCCAGTCGTTGCCTAGACGCGAGGAGGGGTGGTTCCCGAGGTCGGGGTCTGACCGGGGCGTTCGTGCCAGTGAAGGCTGGTGGCGGAGGCGGACGGGAATCGAACCCGCCGGACCCGGATACCGGGCCCCTACGGTTTTGAGGACCGCGCCCGTCACCAGACGAGAAACGCCTCCCCGCTCACTCTGCGGTCACTCTAGGGGAACGGCCGTAGATTGACTGGCATGACGGTATCGGCCGACCTGCGCCTCACCCAGTTCGCTGCCGGGGGCGGGTGCGCCTGCAAGGTCCCGCCGGGCGAGCTCGAGCGGATCCTGGTCGACCTGCCCACGAGCCTGGCCGGCGGCGACCTACTGGTCGGGCTCGACCACGGCGACGACGCGGCCGCGGTCCGCATCGACGGTGACCGTGCCGTCATCGCCACCGCCGACTTCTTCACCCCGGTCGTTGACGACGCCTACGACTGGGGCCGGATCGCCGCCGCGAACGCGTTGTCGGACGTCTACGCCATGGGCGGCACGCCGCTGGTGGCGGTCAACCTGCTCGCCTGGCCACGCGACCGGATCCCGTTCGAGGTCGCCGCCGAGGTGCTCCGGGGCGGGGCCGCGACGTGCGCGGAGGCCGGCGCGTACCTCGCCGGCGGGCACAGCATCGACGACACCGAGCCGAAGTACGGACTGGCGGTGACCGGCCTCGCCGACCCCGCCCGGCTGCTGCGCAACGACGCCGGCACGGCGGGGACGCCGCTCACCCTCACCAAGCCGCTGGGACTCGGGGTGCTGAACAACCGGCACAAGGCCACGGGGGAGCGGTTCGCCGAGGCGGTGGCGGCGATGACCACGCTGAACCGGGACGCCTCCCGCGCCGCGCTCGACGCCGGTGCCCGGTGCGCCACCGACGTCACCGGGTTCGGCCTGCTCGGCCACCTGCTGAAGCTCACCCGGGCCAGCGGCGTCTCCGCGGTGCTCGACGCCGCCGCGGTGCCCTACCTGGACGGGGCGCGGGAGGCCCTCGCGGACGGGTTCGTCCCGGGCGGCAGCCGGCGGAACCTGGACTGGGTGCGGCCGCACCTCGACGCCTCGGTCGGCGAGGACGAGCTGCTCCTGCTCGCCGACGCGCAGACTTCCGGCGGCCTGCTCGTCGCCGGCGAGGTGCCCGGCTTCCCGGTGGTCGGGGAGCTCGTGCAGGCCGAGGCGCACGCGATCAGGATCCGGTGAATGGAATCAGGGCTGTCGGGTAGTTTGGCGACGGACGTCAGAGAGGGGCACGCATGGTGTCGGGCAAGACCTTCCTGTCCTGGCCGGTGTTCCGACAGCTGACCGGGTCGGACCCGCTCGGCCGCGGCCCGGCGGTGAAGTCGAAGCACTCGGAGAACATCAGCGCGCGCACCACGACCGCCGACCGCGTCGCCCGCAGCGTGTGCCCCTACTGCGCTGTCGGGTGCGGGCAGCGGGTGTTCGTCAAGGACGAGAAGGTCATCCAGATCGAGGGCGACCCCGACAGCCCGGTCTCGCGCGGCCGGCTGTGCCCGAAGGGCTCGGCCAGCAAGAACCTCGTCACCAGCTCGCAGCGGGTCAGCAAGGTCCGATACCGCCGGCCCTACGGCACCGAGTGGGAGGACCTCGACCTCGACGTGGCGATGGAGATGATCGCCGACCGCGTGGTCAAGGCCCGCAACGACACCTGGCAGGACCTCGACGAGCGGGGCCGGAAGGTACGTCGGACGATGGGCATCGCCAGCCTCGGAGGAGCCACCCTCGACAACGAGGAGAACTACCTCATCAAGAAGCTGTTCACGGCGATGGGCGCGATCCAGATCGAGAACCAGGCCCGTATTTGACACTCCGCCACCGTCCCCGGTCTGGGGACGAGCTTCGGGCGCGGCGGCGCCACAGGTTTCCAGCAGGACCTCGTCAACGCTGACTGCATCGTCATCCAGGGCTCGAACATGGCCGAGGCCCACCCGGTGGGCTTCCAGTGGGTGATGGAGGCCAAGGCGCGCGGCGCCCGGGTGATCCACGTCGACCCGCGGTTCACCCGCACCAGCGCGCTCGCCGACACGTTCGTGCCGCTGCGCGCGGGCACCGACATCGTGTTCCTCGGCGGGATCATCAACTACGTCCTGCAGAACGAGCTCGACTTCCGCGAGTACGTCGTGGCCTACACCAACGCCGCGACGATCATCAGCGACGACTACCAGGATCCCGAGGACCTCGACGGGCTGTTCTCCGGGTTCGACCCCGAGACCCGCACCTACGACCCGAGCTCCTGGCAGTACGCCGACGCCGAGGACGAGGGCACCTCCCGACAGGACCAGCCGACCCAACGGGAGACCGCGAGCGCGCTGCAGCACGAGACCCACGGCATGGGCGTGCACGCCCACCCGCCGCGCGACGAGACGCTGCAGCATCCGCGGTGCGTCTACCAGATCCTCAAGCGGCACTACGCCCGCTACACCCCCGAGATGGTCGCGGAGGCGTGCGGCGTACCGGTCGAGGACTTCCTCGACGTGGCCCGGGCGTGGACGACCAACTCCGGCCGGGACCGCACCACCGCGCTGGTCTACAGCGTCGGCTGGACCCAGCACACCGTCGGGGTGCAGTACATCCGGACCGGGGCGATCCTCCAGCTGCTGCTGGGCAACATGGGCCGGCCCGGGGGAGGGATCCTGGCCCTGCGCGGGCACGCCAGCATCCAGGGGTCCACCGACATCCCGACCCTGTTCAACATCCTGCCGGGCTACCTGCCGATGCCGAACGCCGCCGACCACACCGACCTGGACTCGTGGATCGGCGCCGTCCGCAGCCCGGGGCAGAAGGGGTTCTGGGCGAACGCCGGCGCCTACGGCGTCAACCTGCTCAAGGCCTACTGGGGTGACGCGGCGACACCGGAGAACGACTTCTGCTTCGACTACCTGCCCCGGATCACCGGCGACCACGGCACCTACCGCACGGTGCTGGACATGGTCGACGGCAGGGTCAAGGGCTACTTCCTGCTGGGGCAGAACCCCGCGGTCGGCTCCGCGCACGGGCGCGCGCAGCGGCTGGGCATGGCCAACCTGGACTGGCTGGTGGTGCGCGACCTGTTCGAGATCGAGAGCGCCACGTTCTGGAGGGACTCCCCGGAGGTGGAGACCGGCGAGATCGTGCCCGAGCAGTGCCGCACCGAGGTGTTCCTGCTGCCCGCCGCCTCCCACGTCGAGAAGGAGGGCACGTTCACCCAGACCCAGCGGATGCTGCAGTGGCGTGAGCAGGCGGTGGAGCCGACCGGGGACTGCCGCTCGGAGCTGTGGTTCTTCTACCACCTGGGCCGGATGGTTCGAGAGCGCCTGGCCGGGTCCACCCACGAGCGGGACCGGCCGCTGCTGGACCTGAGCTGGGACTACCCGGTGCACGGCGAGCACGACGAGCCCAGCGCCGAGGCGGTGCTCAAGGAGATCAACGGCTACGAGGTGGCCACCGGCCGGCCGCTGTCGAGCTTCACCGAGATGAAGGACGACGGGTCCACCCTGGGCGGCTGTTGGATCTACACGGGCGTGTTCAAGGACGGGGTCAACCAGGCCGCGCGCCGTAAGCCGGGCTCGGAGCAGTCCTGGGTCGCACCCGAGTGGGGCTGGGCGTGGCCGGCGAACCGGCGGATCCTCTACAACCGCGCGTCGGCGGACCCCGAGGGCAGGCCGTGGAGCGAGCGGAAGGCCTACGTGTGGTGGGACGCGGACGCCGGCCGGTGGACCGGTCACGACGTCCCCGACTTCGAGGTGGGCAAGCCCCCGACGTACCACTCCGAGGAGGGCGTCACCGGGGTCGACGGGATCTGCGGCGACGACCCGTTCATCATGCAGGGCGACGGCAAGGGTGCGCTGTTCGTGCCCCAGGGGCTGATCGACGGGCCGCTGCCCACGCACTACGAGCCGGCGGAGTCGCCGTTCGGCAACCCGCTCTACGCGCAGCAGGGGAACCCCACCCGCAAGGAGTACGACCGCCCGGACAACCCGATGAACCCGAGCCCGCCGGAGCTGCACGGCGAGGTGTTCCCGTTCGTATTCACCACCAGCCGGCTCACCGAGCACCACACCGCGGGCGGGATGAGCCGCTACCTGGAGTACCTCGCCGAGCTCCAGCCGGAGATGTTCGTCGAGGTCTCCCCGCAGCTCGCCGAGCAGCGCGGGCTGGAGAACGCCGGCTGGTGCCACGTGGTCACCTCCCGCGCGGCGATCGAGGCCCGGGTGCTGGTCACCGAGCGGCTGCGGCCGCTCAAGGTCGAGGGGCGGATCGTGCACCAGGTCTGGATGCCCTACCACTGGGGCCAGGGCGGGCTGGTCAGCGGCGACTCCGCCAACGACCTGTTCGGGATCACCCTGGACCCCAACGTGCTGATCCAGGAGAGCAAGGTCGGCACCTGCGACGTGCGGTCCGGTCGGCGCCCGCGGGGCCGGGCGCTGCTGGAGATGGTCTCGGACTACCGTCGGCGTGCGGGCGTGGACATCGACCCGGGGGCACCGATCGTGACCGTGGGTCCCCACGCCGCCGAGCGGGACCGGCGCGACCCCACCGGAGGAAGGGACGAGAGGGCATGATCGGCAAGAACAGCCTGTTCGGTCCGATCGACCCGGCCACCGAGGCCGGCTACGAGGACCCGCCGGCGCGCAAGGGCTTCTTCACCGACACCAGCATCTGCATCGGGTGCAAGGCGTGCGAGGTGGCCTGCAAGGAGTGGAACGAGGTCCCCGACGACGGGTTCGACCTGCTCGGGATGTCCTACGACAACACGGGGTCCCTCAACGCCGACACCTGGCGGCACGTCGCGTTCATCGAGCAGCCCGGCCGCCCGGCGCAGCAGAGGGCGGCGAGCGTCGACCTGGGCATGCCCACGGTGGGTCCGGCCGACGACACCGCGGCGGCGGTCGGTACGTCGGACGAGCGGCCCGACTTCCGCTGGCTGATGTCCTCGGACGTGTGCAAGCACTGCACCCACGCCGCCTGTCTCGACGTCTGCCCGACCGGGTCGCTGTTCCGCACCGAGTTCGGCACCGTCGTGGTCCAGCCCGACATCTGCAACGGCTGTGGCTACTGCGTCCCCGCCTGCCCCTACGGCGTGATCGAGCGCCGCACCGGCGACAAGGGCGTGAAGAACGTCGGCATCGCGCAGAAGTGCACGCTGTGCTACGACCGGCTCGACGCGGGCCAGCGTCCCGCCTGCGCGCAGGCCTGCCCGACCGAGTCGATCCAGTACGGCGACGTCGAGGAGCTCCGCGAGCGCGCGAACGAGCGCGTCGCCACGCTGCACGAGGCCGGGATCATGGACGCCCGGCTCTACGGCAACGACCCCGAGGACGGGGTGGGCGGCACCGGTGCGTTCTTCCTGCTCCTCGACGAGCCGGAGGTCTACGGCTTCCCACCGGACCCGGTGGTGACCACCAAGGACCTGCCGCACATGTTCAACCGGGCCACCGCCGCGGCGGGCGCCCTGCTCGCCGGCGCCGCGCTGGCGTTCCTCGGGAGGCGTGGATGAGCCAGACGACCGGGCAGAGGCGCCGCGGCAAGGGCCGGGGCGGGGAGCAGGCGATGGTGCCGGAGGCTGAGTTCACCTCCTACTACGGCCGCCCGATCGTGAAGCCCTCCCCGTGGGAGGCCGACATCCCGGCGTACCTGTTCTCCGGCGGGCTGGCGGCGGGCTCGTCGCTGCTCGCGGCCGGCGGCGACCTCACCGGGCGGCCCGCGCTCCGACGTACCGGACGGCTCGGGGCGCTGGTGGCGCTGGCGTTCAGCATGGTCGCGCTGGTGCACGACCTCGGCCGCCCGGCCCGGTTCCTGAACATGCTGCGCACCGTCAAGCTCACCTCACCGATGTCGGTCGGCACCTGGATCCTGTCCACCTACGGGCCGTTCGCCGGTGCCGCGGCCGCGGCCGAGGTGGTGGACCTGCTCCCGGTCGACCGGCGCCGGATGCCGTGGCGGCTGCTGTCCCTGGCGGGCCGTCCGGCGGGCGTGGTGGCCGCGCTCACCGCGCCGCCGGTCGCGGCCTACACCGCGGTCCTGCTCGCCGACACCGCGACGCCGTCGTGGCACGCGGCCTACAAGGAGCTGCCGTTCGTGTTCACCGCCTCCGCGGCGGCCGCCTCCGGGGGCCTCGCGATGCTGGGCGCCCCCACCGACCAGGCCGGCCCGGCGCGCCGGCTCGCGGTCGGGGGAGCCGCGGTCGAGCTCTTCGCGGAGTGGCGGATGGAGCGGTCCATGGGGATCACCGCCGAGCCGCTGCACGAGGGCCGGGCCGGCACCCTGATGCGTGCCTCCCGCGTGCTCACCGTCGCGGGCGCCGCCGGTGCGCTGCTCGGTGGCCGGAGCCGGACCGTGTCCGCGCTGTCCGGCCTGGCCCTGATGGCGGGCTCGGCCTGCACCCGCTTCGGGGTGTTCGAGGCCGGGCAGGCCTCGGCCCGGGACCCGAAGTACACCGTGGTGCCGCAGCGGGAGCGGCTCGACCGCGGGGAGCCGGTCCGCTACCAGGGCTGAGCGTCCGGCGGGAGTTTTCCCAAGGTATGTCGTGAAACCTCCACTCCCCGTGCGTCACGTCGCGTGGGTAGTGGAGGTTCGCCTAGGGAAGTGACCCGGTCCGGCACCCGCGCCCGTCACCAGAGCAGCAGCCGCAGCCCGACCACGAGACCCATCGCGACGACCAGGGTCCGGAAGACCGCCGAGGGCAGCCGCCGCCCGATGTGCGCGCCGATCCAGCCGCCGACCACCGAGCCGACGGCGACCAGCCCGACGACGGCCCAGTCCAGAGGGGCGGCGAGGACGAAGACGACCGAGCCGGCCACGTTCGCGGTGAGCACCGCGACGTTCTTCAGGCCGTTGATCACCTGCAGGTGCTCGTCGAGCCCGAGCGCGAGGAACGCCAGCAGCACGACCCCCTGCGCGGCGCCGAAATAGCCGCCGTACACCCCCATCACCGTCGACGCGCCGACCAGCGCCGGCGGCAGTCCGCGCCGGTCCCGGGCGGGCCAGGCCTCCGGGGCGGTACGACGGGCAGCCCGGCGTCGCAACCACCGGGAGACCAGCGGCTGCACGCCGACCAGGAAGGCGGCGGTGAGCACCAGCACCGGCACCACCGCCTCGAACGCCCCCGGCGGCATCACCAGCAGCAGCACCGCGCCGACCAGGGCGCCGAGCGCGCTCGTCACCGCCACCGCGCGGACCCGGGCGCCGTGCCCGGCCAGCTCGCGCCGGTAGCCCCAGCTGCCGCTCAGCCCGCCGGGCACCAGCCCCACGCAGTTCGACGCGTTCGCGACCACGGGAGGCAGCCCGACCGCGAGCAGGATCGGGAAGCTGATCAGCGAGCCTGCGCCGACCGCGGTGATCACGATGCCCGCGCCGAGCCCGGCCCCGAGCACCGCGAGGATCTCCAGCGGACTCATTCGCGCAGCAGCGCCACGTCGCTGACGAGCTCGACGTGCGCGTGCATCGCCGTCGCCGCGGCCTCCCCGTCGCCGCGCCGGATGGCGTCGGCGATCGTCCGGTGCGAGGCGAGCGAGGCACGCGGTCGCTGCGGCTGGGACAGCGACTCGAGCCTGGTCTCCTTGATCAGCTCGCTGATCTCCCCCATCAGCTGCGCGAGCAGGCCCGAGTGCCCGGCGGCGGTCACCGCGGCGTGGAACCGCTCGTCGCCCTCGACGCCGCGGCCTCCGGCGTCGATGTCGCGCTCCATCTCCTCCAGCGCGGCGTCGATGGCGGCGAGGTCCGCCTCGGTGCGCCGGGTGGCGGCCAGGAACGCCAGCTTGGTCTCGAGCGCGTCGCGGGCCTCGATGATCTCCGGCAGCCGCTGGGCGTGCCGACGCAGCGCGGTGACGACCTTCGTGCCTCCGGTGCTGTCGAGCAGCACCGCGCCGTCGCCGTGCCGCACCGAGACCATGCCGACGACCTCCATCGCCACCAGCGCCTGGCTGACGGTCGCCCGGCTCACCCCGAGCCGGCTGGCGAGCTCGCGCTCGGGCGGCAGCCGGTCCCCGACGCGCAGCCCGTTCTCGGCCACCCAGTCGCTGATCTGCCGCGCGACCTGCTCGTAGAGCCGCGGCCGCGCCAGCGGGCGGAGCGGGGCGAAGTCGGCGCTCATGTGGTCAGTCTATTGACAACCCGGACGAATGGCCTATTGGCTAGGCCACTGATCCGGAGAGTGAGCGGCGTCACGATGGGTACCGCCTCACGTGGTCCGCGGGTCGAGCAGGTCGTCCGCCGAGTCAGACCTCTTCACGAGGAGGAGTCACCGATGTCACCGGAATGGGTATCGATCCTGGCGCTGGTCGCGCTGTTCGTGGTCGGCACGCTGCTGCCGATCAACATGGGGGCGCTGGCCTTCGTGGCCGCCTGGCTGGTCGGGATGTACTCCCTCGGCCTGGACGAGAAGGAGATCATCGCCGGGATCAGCGGTGACCTGATCCTGACCCTGGTCGGCGTCACCTACCTGTTCGCGATCGCGAAGAACAACGGCACCGTCGACCTGATCGTCAGATCCGCGGTCAAGGCCGTCGGCGGTCGGGTGGTGCTGATCCCGTGGGTGATGTTCGGGGTCACCGGCACGCTGACCGCGATCGGTGCGGCGAGCCCCGCGGCCTGCGCGATCATCGCGCCGATCGCGCTCGGGTTCGCGGCCCGCTACAAGATCAACCCGCTGATGATGGGCATGTTCGTCGTGCACGGCGCCCAGGCCGGCGGCTTCTCGCCGATCAGCATCTACGGCGTGATCACCAACTCGGTGATGCGCGACAACGACCTGCCGGTCAGCGAGATGACGCTGTTCCTGACCAGCCTGATCTTCAACCTGTTCATCGCCGTGCTGCTGTTCGTCTTCCTCGGCGGCCGTGACCTGGTGTCGCGGCGCATCGACGCCGACCAGCCCGCCGACACCGACCAGGCCGGGGAGTCCGGCACCGGTCCCGCGACCGGGGGAGCGGGCGGTACGTCGGGCGGCGGCGGCGTGGCCACCGCCACCCGCACCGGCGGCGGGGTCGCCACCGCCACGAAGACCACCGTGGACCAGTGGGTCACCCTGGCCGCGTTCGCGGTCGTGGCCGTCGTCGCCCTGGTCTTCGACAAGAACATCGGCTTCACCGCGATCACCGCGGCGGTCGTGCTCACCGCGCTGTTCCCCGCCAAGCAGAAGGGCGCGGTCAACCAGGTCGCCTGGGCCACCGTGCTGCTGGTCGCCGGTGTCTCCACCTTCGCCACGATCCTGGAGACCGCGGGCGCCCCGGAGTACGTCGGCGAGGCCGCGGCCGCGATGGGCGCCGCCGCGCTCGGCGCGCTGATCATCTGCTACGTCGGCGGCGTCGTGTCCGCGTTCGCCTCCTCGACCGCGCTGCTGCCGATCATCATCCCGATCTCGATCCCGCTGATCGCCGAGGGCAACATCAGCGCGATCGGCCTGGTCGCGGCGGTGGCGGTCTCCTCGACGATCGTCGACGTCAGCCCGTTCTCCACCAACGGCGCACTGGTGCTCGCCAACCGGCCGGACACCATCGAGGAGGAGACGTTCTACAAGCAGATCCTGGGCTACAGCGCGCTGGTGGTGCTGATCGGCCCGCTCGTCGTCTGGGCGACCGTCGTCCTCCCCGGCTGGATCTAGGAGAGCTCGCATGACCAGCCCCGGCCCGCTGCAGGACATCCTGGTCGTCGACCTCTCGCGTGCCCTGGCCGGGCCGCACGCGACGATGATGCTCGCCGACCTCGGGGCCCGCGTGGTCAAGGTGGAGGCGCCCGGCCGTGGGGACGACACCCGCGGCTGGGGCCCGCCCTTCGTCCGTCCCGAGGGTGCCGAGGACGCGAGCCGGCAGGAGTCCACCTACTTCTTGTCGACGAACAAGAACAAGGAGTCGATCACGCTCGACCTCAAGGACGAGCAGGACAAGGCGATCCTGCTCGACCTCGTCAACCGCGCCGACGTGCTGGTGGAGAACTTCCGCACCGGCGTCCTGGACCGGCTGGGGCTCGGGTTCGAGACGCTGCACCAGCGCAACCCGCGCCTGGTGATCCTCTCGATCACCGGGTTCGGCCACGACGGTCCCGAAGGCGGCCGGGCCGGCTACGACCAGATCGCGCAGGGCGAGGCCGGGCTGATGTCGCTGACCGGCCCCAACCCGCAGGACATGCAGAAGGTGGGCGTGCCGATCGCGGACCTGCTCTCGGGCATGTACGGCGCCTACGGCGTGGTGTCCGCCCTCCACGAGCGCAACCGCACCGGCGTCGGGACGGTCGTGCGCACCTCGTTGCTCGCCTCCGTGGTCGGCGTGCACGCCTTCCAGGGCACCCGGTGGACCGTCGCCGGCGAGGTCGGCCGGGCCCAGGGCAACCACCACGCGTCGATCGCGCCCTACGGCCTGTTCGCCTGTGCGGACGGCGCCGTGCAGATCGCGGTCGGCAGCGAGGGCCTGTGGCGCAAGTTCTGCGCCGCCTTCGACATCGACCCCGACACCGAGGGCCTGGAGACCAACCCGCAGCGGGTCGCCGCGCGCGACCGGGTGATCGAGATCGTCGAGAAGGCGTTCTCCCAGTGGCGGGCCGAGGACCTGCTCGCCCGGCTCGCCGAGGCAGGCATCCCCGCGGGCAAGGTGCGCACCCTGGACGAGGTCTACGCCTGGGACCAGGTCCGCAGCCAGGGCCTGGTGGTCGACGTCGAGCACGCCACGCTCGGCCGGCTCGAGCTGCCCGGGCCGCCGCTGCGGTTCTTCGCCGCCGACGGCACCGAGACCACCCGCACCAGCCACCAGGCACCGCCCGTCCTCGACGGGCACGGCGAGGCGATCCGCGCCTGGCTCGCCGGCGACGACGACCCTCGCTGAGAGGTCACTCCGGCACCGTCGGGAGGTCGCTCCGGCCGCCGGCGTACCGGTCGATCTCGTCCAGCAGGTCGGCCTTGCCCTGCTCGGGCAGGAAGGACGCCCGGACCGCCTCCCGGGCCAAGTCGGCGATGCCGGCCTCGTCGAGGTCGAGCAGCCGGGCGGCGATCTCGTACTCCTGGTTCAGCGTGGTCCCGAACATCGGCGGGTCGTCGCTGTTCACGGTCACCCTCACCCCGGCCTCGACCATCTGCCGGATCGGGTGCTCGTCGAGGTGCCCGACGGCGCGGGTGGCGATGTTGGACGTGGGGCAGACCTCGAGCGGGATGCCGCGCTCGGCGAGGTGCGCGAGCAGCTCGGGGTCCTGCACCGAGGTGGTGCCGTGCCCAATCCGTTCGGCGCCGAGGTCACGCAGCGCGTCCCACACCGTCTCCGGTCCGGTGGTCTCCCCGGCGTGCGGCACGCTGCGCAGGCCGGCGGCCCGGGCCTGGTCGAAGTACGGCTTGAACTGCGGCCGGGGCACGCCGACCTCGGGACCGCCGAGACCGAACCCGACCAGCGCGGACGGGCCGTGCTCGAGCGCCGTGCGCAGGGTGCCCTCCGCGGCGGGCAGCCCGGACTCGCCGGGGATGTCGAAGATCCACCGCAGGACGATCCCGTGGTTGCGCTCGGCGGCCACCCGCGCGTCCTCGATCGCCTCGACATAGGCCTCGGCGGCGATGCCCCGGACCTCGGAGGTGTACGGGGTCATCGTCAGCTCGGCGTAGCGGATGTTCTGCCCCGCCATCTCCGCCGCCACATCGTAGGTGAGGGTGCGCAGGTCCTGGGCGTCGACGATCAGGTCGACCACGGACAGGTACACCTCGATGAAGTGCGCGAAGTCGCTGAACCGGAAGTACTCCGCGAGCTGCTCGGGGTCCGAGGGCACCGTGCCGGGGTGCCGCTCGGCGAGCCGGGCCACGGCGGCGGGCGAGGCCGAGCCGACGTGGTGGACGTGCAGCTCGGCCTTGGGCAGGCCGGCGACGAAGGCGGAGTACGGCGAGGCGGGGGACTGCTCCAGCGACATGGCCCCAGTGTGGCAGCGGCGCCGCTCAGCCGGTGAACAGGGTGACAGCCTTGCGGACCGTCTCGAACAGGCCGTAGGCCAGCGGGATCCCGACCAGCGTCCAGGCGGCGGCGATGCGTGCGGTCATGGTCAGCTCCTCGCGCCCGCGGTCTCGGGCTCGCGCTCGGGGGTGGTGGACTCGTGGTGGTGCTCGGCGACGGGCCGTACCGCGAGGTTCGCCAGGAACCCGACCGCGAGCAGCCCGACCATGGTCAGCAGCGCCGGCCGGTAGGCGCTGGCGGTGAGCTCGCCCGGCGTGCCCTGCGCGTCCAGGAACGAGTTCACGATCAGCGGGCCGGCGACCCCGGCCGCGGACCAGGCGGTGAGCAGCCGGCCGTGGATGGCGCCGACCTGGAACGTGCCGAACAGGTCGCGCAGGTACGCCGGGACGGTCGCGAACCCGCCACCGTAGAAGGACAGGATGATCGCCGCGAGCAGGACGAACAGCGCCGTCGAGGTCTGCCCGAACAGCGCAAGCACGACGTAGGCGACCATCCCGACCCCGAGGTAGACCAGGTAGATCGGCTTGCGCCCGATCACGTCCGAGGTCGAGGACCAGGCGAACCGGCCGGCCATGTTCGCGATCGAGAGCAGCCCGACGAAGCCGCCGGCGACGGTGGCACTGACGGCCGACGTACCGCCCTCACGGAAGAAGTCCTGGATCATCGGCGCGGCCTGCTCCAGGATGCCGATGCCCGCGGTGACGTTGCAGAACAGCACCGTCCACAGCAGCCAGAACTGCGGGGTGCGCAGCGCGTTGTTCGCCGAGACCTGCCCCGTGGTCACCAGCTTCCGCTCGTCGAGCTCGTGCGGGTCGAAGCCCTCGGGCTTCCAGTCGTCGGCCGGCACCCGCACGATCGCGGCGCCGAAGAGCATGAACACCAGGTAGCCGGCAGCCAGCGTCACGAACAGCAGCGCCACCGCCTGGCCGCTCGCCACCGAGCTCGGGTCGGTGGCGTCGTAGCCGGAGTCGTAGAGCGCCATCAGGCGGGAGCTGAGCGGGCTGGCCACCAGCGCGCCGCCGCCGAAGCCCATGATCGCCATACCGGTGGCCAGGCCCGGCCGGTCCGGGAACCACTTGATCAGGGTAGAGACCGGGGAGATGTAGCCGATCCCGAGCCCGATGCCGCCGATCACGCCGTAGCCGAGGTAGACCAGCCAGAGCTGCCCGGTGCTGATCCCCAGCGCCGCGACCAGGAAGCCGGTGCACCAGAACGCCGCGGAGACGGTCATCGCCGCGCGGGGCCCGTTGCGGTCCACCCAGGTGCCGAACGCGGCGGCGGAGAGGCCGAGCATCACGATCGCGATCGAGAAGATCACCCCGACCGCGGTCAGGCTGGTGTCGAAGTGCGCCACCAGCGCGTTCTTGTAGACCGAGGTGGCGTAGACCTGCCCGATGCACAGGTGCACCGCCAGGGCGGCCGGCGGGATCAGCCAGCGGCTGTAGCCGGGGCCGGCGATGATGCTCTCCCGGCGGAGGATGGACGGCATGTGGGCTCCCCTCTGCGGTGCCAGATGGGCGGGTTGTGCCCCAGGACACACCCCGTTACACGGGGTGGCACGGGTCGTTTTGCCGGGGTCGTGCGGGGAGCGGCCGTTGCAGGATTCTGCAGGAACGTGCAGTGCAACATCATGAGGATGGATTGGCGCGACACCGGGGGTAGCGGTGTCCCAGACTTGTGTGCAGGCGGTCGCTCGGGGATCGCCGAACAAGAGAACTGAGACGAGGACGAACAAGTCACTCCCCCCCGGCTGTTCGTTCTAGTGCCTACCCCCCCGGCCCGTCTCACACCAACGAGGGCAGTCCGCGGACGCGCGGACTGCCCTCGAGTTCTTTCTCCGGCAGTTCGCCGGTTCCAGGATAAGCAGGACAAAGCAAAGAGCCCCGGCCGACCCGGCCGGGGCTCCTTGCTGTCTGGGCTGATCAGTCCGAGAGCCGCTCGCCGGTCTCGGTGTCGAACACGTGCACGTGGTCGGGGTCGGTCGTCACGTAGAGCGTCTGACCCTTCTGGTGGTTCTGCCGGGCGTCGATCCGCACCACGATGTCACTCGGGGTGCCCTCGACGCCGCTGGTGCCGTAGACGTAGGCGTCGGCGCCGAGCTCCTCGACGACGGTGACCTTGACGGGCAGGCCGCCCTCGCCCTCGCTGACCACGCGCCAGTTCTCGGGCCGGACACCCACGGTGATCGCGCCGCGCATCTTCGACGAGGCGCCCCGGTCGACCGGAACCTCGTACTCGCCGATCTTCGCGGCACCCTCGCCGGCCTTCGCCTGGACCAGGTTCATGGCGGGGGACCCGATGAAACCGGCCACGAACAGGTTGCTGGGGCGGTCGTAGAGGTTCAGCGGGGTGTCGACCTGCTGCAGCACGCCGTCCTTCATGACCGCGACCCGGTCGCCCATGGTCATCGCCTCGACCTGGTCGTGGGTGACGTAGACGGTGGTGATGCCGAGCCGCTGCTGCAGCGCGGCGATCTGGGTGCGGGTGGAGACACGCAGCTTGGCGTCGAGGTTCGACAGCGGCTCGTCCATGCAGAACACCTGCGGGTGACGCACGATCGCGCGGCCCATCGCCACACGCTGGCGCTGACCACCCGAGAGCGCCTTCGGCTTCCGCTCGAGGTACTGCTCGAGGTCGAGCAGCTTGGCCGCCTCGAGGACACGCTGCATGCGCTCCTCCTTCGGCACCTTGGCCATCTTGAGGGAGAACGCCATGTTGTCCGCGACGGTCATGTGCGGGTAGAGCGCGTAGTTCTGGAACACCATCGCGATGTCCCGGTCCTTGGGCGGCAGGTGGGTGATGTCCCGGTCGCCGATCATGATCTTGCCGCTGGTGACCTCCTCGAGGCCCGCCAGCATGCGCAGCGAGGTGGACTTGCCGCAGCCCGAGGGGCCGACGAGGACCATGAACTCACCGTCGCCGATCTCGAGGTTCAGGTCGTCCACGGCCGGTTTGGTCGCGCCCGGATACAGACGCTCGGCGTGTTGGTAGGTGACAGAAGCCATGCTGGTTCATTCCCTTCACCGGCAGGTACGTGCCGGACGATCCGTAGTAAAGGTCTCCGCCCACGCCATGCGACGCGGGACACATGTTGTGGGGTGACTCTAGTCACAAGCCGCATTCCGGGGAAGTGGCACCCCCTTCGTCCTACTACTCGGGACGGCTCAGCTGTGAGAGGCTGCCGCCGCATCGAACGGGAAGGAGCCTGGCGTGAGTACGACGGGCCGCGGCACGCTCCTGGTCGCCGGGACCACGTCGGACGCCGGGAAGAGCGTGGTCACCACGGCGCTGTGCCGGGTGTTCGCGCGGCGCGGGCTGAAGGTGGCGCCGTTCAAGGCGCAGAACATGTCGAACAACTCGATGGTCACGGTCGACGGGACCGAGATCGGCCGGGCCCAGTGGGTGCAGGCGGTCGCGGCCCGGGCCGAGCCGGAGGCCGCGATGAACCCGGTGCTGCTCAAGCCGGGAAGCGACAAGCGCAGCCACGTCGTGGTGATGGGCCGGCCGTTCGGCACCCTGGAGGCCGGCGAGTTCGCCGTCGGCCGGGGCGAGCTGGCCCGGGCTGCGTTCGCCGCGTTCGACGACCTGGGCAGCCGCTACGACGTGGTGGTCTGCGAGGGGGCGGGCAGCCCGGCAGAGATCAACCTGCGTCAGGGCGACTACGTGAACATGGGCCTGGCCCGGCACGGCGACGTGCCCACCGTGCTGGTCGGCGACATCGACCGCGGCGGCGTCTTCGCGGCGATGTTCGGCACCCTGGCGCTGCTCGAGCCCGCCGACCAGGCTCTGGTGTCCGGGCTGGTGGTCAACAAGTTCCGCGGCGACGTGGGCCTGCTCCGCCCGGGGCTGGACCGGATCGAACAGCTGACCGGACGGCCGGTGATCGGCGTGCTGCCGTGGCAGCCGGGGCTGTGGCTGGACTCCGAGGACGCGCTCGCGCTCCAGGACCGGCCGGGCGCGCCGGTGCATGCCCCGGGCGGCGACCCAGGTGTTGGCGGCTGTGCCGACCCCGGGGCGACACTGCGGGTCGCGGTCGTGGTCCTGCCGCGGATCAGCAACTTCACCGACGTCGACGCGCTCTGCCTCGAGCCGGGTCTCGACGTCAGCTTCGTGGACACCCCGCGCGGGGTCGCCGGAGCGGACGTCGTCGTGCTGCCCGGGACCCGGTCGACCCTCGAGGACCTCGCCTGGCTGCGGGCGCGCGGCCTGGACCGGGCGATCCACCGTCACGCCGAGCGGGGCGGGGTGGTGCTCGGCATCTGCGGTGGCTTCCAGATGCTCGGCCGGGTCATCGAGGACCCCGCCGGCGTCGAGGGAGCGCCCGGTGCCGTCGAGCCCGGCCTCGGCCTGCTCGACGTGCGCACCGTGTTCGGCGCCGAGAAGGTGCTGCGGCTGCCGACCGGCGAGGCGCTCGGCGTGCCCGCGGGCGGCTACGAGATCCACCACGGCCGGGTCACCGTGGAGTCGGGGGAGCCGTTCCTCGGCGGGACCCGCAGCGGCGGGGTGTTCGGCACCATGTGGCACGGCAGCCTGGAGGGAGACCCGTTGCGCCGGCGTTGGCTCGAGGAGGCCGCGGTGCTCGCCGGCCGGACCGGCTTCCAGACCGGCAGCGTCAGCTTCCCCCTCGCCCGGGAGCAGCGGATCGACGCGCTCGCGGACGCGGCCGAGGAGCATCTCGACGTGGACCGGCTGCTGGACCTCGTCACCGGAGGTGCACCCGCCGCGATGCCCGTGGTCCGCGGGGGGCTGGCCTGACCGCGCCGGGCCTGGGCCCTCCGACGACATCGACGCGGCCCGTCGTACCGCCGAAGATGCGTGCGGCTGGGTGATGGACACCTATCTGTTGCGTCGCGGAGCAGTCACGATCGGGTGACGGGCACCGCCGACGGGGACCGGAGGCGCGAGTCTGGTCCCGTGAGACCGGTCCCCTCCGCGGCAGCAGCCGCAACCGCCGCGGCCGCGATGCTCGTGCTCCTCCCCGCGGGCCCCGCGGCGGCGTCGTGCGCCTCCGACTCCGGACCCTCCGGCTCGGCCGTGGTCTTCGTGGGTACGTCGGAGGAGCACCGCCGCGGCTACACCAGGATGCAGGTGCACGAGGTCTGGTACGGCCCCGACCTGGCCGACGAGGTGTGGGTCCTGTCCGGACAGGAGCAGGCGCCGTGGCCGTTGAGCCTGTTCGCCTCGGTCAGCAGCTCGGTGGACGCCGACCTGCCGGCCGGGAGCACCTTCGTGGTCGGGGCGAGCGACGAGTTCCGCACCAGTGCCTGCAGCGTCTGGTCCTACGACGCGGACGAACCCCGGGTGGCCCGGCTGCGCCCGGACGTGACCCGGTCTCCCCGCAGCGGCGGGGCGGAGGGTGCCGACCCACCGGTGGACGGTCCGGTCGCCGGTGGCCTCACCGCGCTCGGGGTCGGTGCCCTCGCGCTCGGGGTGGTCGCGCTGCGGCAGCGCCGCCGACAGGTCTGAACCGGCTGCCGGAAAGTCCGGAAAGCACCCGTGCGCGCTGGTCTGTCGCTACCGTGGAGAACGTCGGGTGGTCGGGGAGTATCGGGGCTCCACCGGGGTGGGTGCGACCACAGGAAGCACGAGTCGGCAGGACCGGACACGGCGGGGGGTCGCCGTCAGGCCTGCGACCCGGCACGAGGAAGGCTCGCGCCACCATGAACCATCACCGGTGCACCCGTTGCCGGAACCCGATCCGGTCGACCGTCGTCGAGGCCCCCGCGCCGCGAGGCGGCCACTTCCACGTGGACTGCTGGGAACGCGTGCGGCACGAACGTCAGCAGGCCTACGAGAGCGAGATCCGCTCCACCGGGCTGGCCGCCCTGATCGCGCCCTACGTCCACGCCACCCCCCGACCCGTCGCGGTCGCGGCGGCGATCGTGGAGCAGGCCACCGGCAACGATCTGGAGACCGGTCGCGCCGCAGAGGCGTGAGTACGATGCCCGCATGACCGACCCTCGTGCAGGCACCGTCGCCCAGTCCTCCGACCTCGTCGACGTGGCCCACCTGGTCACGGCCTACTTCACCGGCGAGCCGGATCCGGCCGACCCCGACCAGCGGGTCGTGTTCGGCACCTCCGGCCACCGCGGCAGCAGCCTGCGCAACGCGTTCAACGAGGCCCACATCCTGGCCACCACCCAGGCGATCTGCGACTACCGGAGGCAGCAGGGGTACGACGGGCCGCTGTTCCTCGGTCGCGACACCCACGGACTGTCCGAGCCGGCCTGGGCGTCCGCGCTCGAGGTGCTCGCCGGCAACGACGTGACGGTGCTCGTCGACGACCGGGACGGCTACACCCCCACCCCCGCGGTCTCGCACGCGATCCTGCGCGCCAACGCCGGCAGGAGCGCCGGGCTCGCGGACGGGATCGTGG
>DATIBI010000265.1:0-9830 GCA_035457605.1 Nocardioidaceae bacterium | reverse complement strand
ATCAGGTCCGACAGGTCGCCGACGACGTCGACGTCGCGCTGCTTGACCTGCTCGACCATGTCGGCGGCGATCGAGGACAGCCGGGCGTGCTGCTCGGCGGAGAGCCCGACCCGCGGCTCCGCGCCGGCACGGCGGGCGAGGGTCTGCTTGGCCAGGGCCGCCTTGAACCCCCACCTGTACTGGTTGAACGGGGTGCCGGACAGCTCGACGTTGAGCCGGCGCATCAGCTCCGCCGAGGTGGCCCCGATCGCGGCGTTGCTGAATGACGGCTGCGTGGCCCGCTCCGCCGGGACACCGATCACCGACGCGAACCGGCGCCACACCGCCTCCGGGTCGGACTTCGACTGCGGGATGGTCACCAGGTGGGTCCGCTCGGGCCCGGCCACGCCCGCCCACTCGTCGAGGATCCGGGGCAGGTAGTGGTGCCGCCAGAACGGTGAGGTGTCGCTCGCGGAGGGCTCGACGTCGCACACCTCGGCGATCCACTGCGCCCACGGGACCGTGCCCATGTTCTGGGTGGTCTCCTGCCAGTGCGAGGTCGTCACCCGGGTCAGGTCGCGGGCGGTGAGCATCACGACGTACTCCTCGGCCCCGAGCTGCTCGACCAGCTTGGCGATCCGGTCGGACCGCAGCTTGGCGAGCAGCTCCATCGAGACCAGCACGTCGCCGGGCTCCTGCCGGACCTGGTCACGGAACCGACGGAAGGCCCCCTTCTCCTGCGGCGGCAGCATCGACGACTTCTGGAAGTCGTGGATGGCGTACTGGTTGAACCGCCCGCCCTGCCACAGCAGGCCGTGCTCGGCGAGGAGACCGCGGTTGACGTCGCACAGGTTCTGCAAGTACGTCGTCGCGGCCTTCATGGTGCCGATGTGGAGGTAGACGCGCCGAGCCATGGCAGGGATCCTAGGTCATCGCCTCAGCGGAGCTTGTAGTCCTCCAGCAGCCGCCGACCGATGATCATCCGCTGGATGTCCGCGGTTCCCTCCCCGATCAGCAGCATCGGCGCCTCGCGGTAGAGCCGCTCGATCTCGTACTCCTTGGAGAAGCCGTAGCCGCCGTGGATCCGGAACGAGTCCTCGACCACCTGCGAGCAGTACTCCGAGGCGAGGTACTTGGCCATCCCGGCCTCGAGGTCGTTGCGCTGGCCGGAGTCCTTCTTGCGGGCGGCCTTGACCATCATCTGGTGCGCCGCCTCGACCTTGGTGCCCATCTCCGCGATCCGGAACAGCACCGCCTGGTGCTCGGCGATCTTCTTGCCGAAGGTCTCCCGCTGCTGCGCGTAGGCGACCCCGAGCTCGAACGCCCTCCAGGCGACACCGCAGCCACGCGCGGCCACGTTCACCCGGCCGACCTCGACGCCGTCCATCATCTGGTAGAAGCCACGGCCCGGCTCGCCGCCGAGGATCTGGTCCGCGCCGATCTCGAACCCGTCGAAGACCAGCTCGGTCGTGTCGACGCCCTTGTAGCCCATCTTCTCGATCTTGCCGGGCACGGTCAGGCCCGGCTTGACCTCACCGAAGCCGGCGGGCTTCTCCACCAGGAACGTGGTCATGTTCTTGTAGACCGACTCGGCCCCGGTGTCGGTCTTCACCAGCACGGCGACCAGCGTCGACGAGCCGCCGTTGGTCAGCCACATCTTCTGGCCGTTGATCACGTAGCCGTCGCCCTGCGGGGTGGCCTTGGTCTTGATCGCGGACACGTCGGACCCGCAGCCGGGCTCGGACATCGAGAAGGCGCCGCGGATCTCGCCGGCCGCCATCTTCGGCAGGTAGTACTGCTTCTGCTCCTCGGTGCCGTGCTGCATCAGCATGTAGGCCACGATGAAGTGGGTGTTGACGATGCCCGAGACGCTCATCCAGCCTCGGGCGATCTCCTCCACGACGAGCGCGTAGGTCAGCAGCGACTCGCCCAGGCCGCCGTACTCCTCGGGGATGGTCAGCCCGAACAGGCCGAGCTCCTTCATCCCCTCGACGATCGCGGTCGGGTACTCGTCCTTGGCCTCGAGCTCGTTCGCGACCGGCAGGATCTTGTCGTTGACGAACTCCCGCACCGTCTTGAGGATCTCGGTCTGGATGTCGGTGAGACCCTCGGTCTCGCACAGCTGTCCCATGGCGTCAGTTCCCCTCTTCCGGAGCCGACCAGACGTCGGTGCGCTGCATGCCGGCGGCGCGCCCCTTCGCGGAGATGACCAGCGCCATCTTCCGCGAGGCCTCGTCGATCATCTCGTCCCCGAGCATCACCGCGCCCTTCGCGCCGCCCTTCTCGGAGGTGTAGTAGTCGTAGGCGTCGAGGATGTTCTCGGCGTGGTCGTAGTCGTTCTGCAGCGGGGAGAACACCTCGTTCGCGGCGGCGATCTGGTCCGGGTGCAGCGTCCACTTGCCGTCGAAGCCGAGCGCGGCGGACCGGCCGGCGACCCGCTTGAACCCGTCGAGGTCCTTGATCTGCAGGTAAGGACCGTCGATGGCCTGCTTGTCGTGGGCGCGAGCGGCCATCAGGATCCGCATCAGGATGTAGTGGTAGGCGTCGCCCACGTCGTACCCGGGCGGCTGCTCCCCGACCACGAGGCTCTTCATGTTGATCGAGGCCATGAAGTCGGCGGGGCCGAAGATGATCGTCTCGACCCGCGGGGAGGCGGTCGCGATGTCGTCGACGTTGATCAGGCCGAGCGCGTTCTCGATCTGCGCCTCGATGCCGATCCGCCCGACCTCGTAGCCCATCGTGGTCTCGATCTGGGTGAGCAGCACGTCGAGCGCCTTGACCTGGTCGGCGGTCTGCACCTTCGGCAGCATGATGCAGTCCAGGTTCGCCCCGGCGCCCTCGACCACCTCGATCACGTCCTTGTAGGTCCACTGCGTGGTCCAGTCGTTCACCCGGACCGTGCGGACCCGGTTGCCCCAGTCCCCCGTGTTCAGCACCTCGACGATGTTCTTGCGGGCGTCGGCCTTGGCGATCGGGGCGACCGAGTCCTCGATGTCGAGGAACACCTGGTCGCTCTCCAGCCCTTGGGCCTTCTCCAGGAAGCGGGGGTTGGAGCCGGGTACGGCGTGGCAGGAACGGCGTGCGCGCAGCGCATCAGACATCGGTGAACCTCTCGTCGGAAGGCCAGACTGCTCGGGAGCGTACTCCGCGGTAGCCGCCATCGGGGAGGCCTCGGGCCCGTGGCATTTCTCACCGTGCCACGGCCCGGCCGTGGTCAGTCGACCGGCGCCTCGAGGCTCGGCTCGACCTCCGGTGAGCGGTTGTTGACGATGACCAGGGCCATCCCGGTGAGGATCACCGCGAGCCCCACGAGCGCCTCGACGGGTGGCCGCTGGTCAAGGAACCAGGCCGCGAGCAGGGCCGCGCCGGGGACCTCCAGCAGCAGCGCCAGGCTCACCGGCACCGGCCCGGTGACCGCGAGGACGTGGTTGAACACCGAGTGCCCCATCAGCTGGGCGGTCAGCGTCACCGCGACCAGCAGCAGCCACTCGCGTCCGTCGTACCCCCACAGCTCCTGCCCGGCCACCACACAGGCGGCCACCAGGAACAGCGAGCAGGTGCCGTAGCAGACGAACGTGTAGGTCGTCGTGCTCACGGTGGCCCGGGCCCGCGAGCCGATCACCATGTACGCCGCGGCCGCCACCCCACCCACCAGCGCGAGCAGGTCACCGGCCAGCGCCTCCGGCGACAGGGTGAAGTCGACTCCGGAGACGACGAGTACTCCGGCGAAGGAGAGCACCAGGCCGGTGACCACGCCGCGGCCGAAGCGCTCGCCGCGAAAGATCTGCCAGGCCACGACCCAGCCGATCTGCAGGCACACGATCGCGGTGGCCGACGCCACCGAGGTGAGGGTCAGCGACGTCACCCAGGTGGCGAAGTGGACCGCCAGCGCCAGCCCGGACGCGGTGACGAGCCACAGCTGCGGCCGTCCCAGTGACACCAGCTCCTCGCGGCGGCCGGTGGCCACCGAGGGCACCAGCGCGGCCGTTGCCAGCGCGTTGCGCCAGAACGCGATCGCCAGCGGCGGGACCACCATCGCCGCCATCAGCGGACCGGACAGGGAGACCGCGACGACGCCGACGGCCATCAGGAGCAGGGTGCGCACGGGCGTCATTCTCCTCGGTCCCGTCGGAGCACCCGTCCGGTGTGGCAGGCTCGTCCTCGTGACCGACGCGTTCGCCACCGCCCTGATCGCCGAGCTCGGCAAGAAGACCGGCGTGTGCTGGCTGCGGTACGACGGCCGCACCCACGCCGCCTGGCACGTGTGGCTGCAGGACGCGCTCTACCTCGTCGCAGGCGGCGACGAGCAACCGCTCCCGGGGATCGAGTCCGCCGAGCGGGTCGAGGTCACCATGCGCAGCAAGGAGAACGGCGGGCGGCTGCTCACCTGGGTCGGCGCGGTGTCCCGGGTGCTGCCCGGCAGCGACGAGTGGGCGCCGGCCACCACCGCTCTGGTCGCCGGGCGCCTCAACCTGGCCGACCTGTCGACCGCCGCAGACGCCTGGGCCGCGCACAGTGTGGTGGTCTCGGTGGTGCCGACCGGCGAGCTGGTCGAGGCGCCGGGCTCGCTCAGCGACGACGCGCACCTCGCGGCACCGGTCGCCACCCGCGCGACGACACGTGGCCGGCTGCCGAGGGTGCTGCACCGGCGGGTCCTGCGCCGGCCGGACCTCAGCTAGGCGGCGCACCCGACGGGACGAACGTCCCCCTCCTCCGCGGGACCTCCTTCTCTGCTGCCGGAGCGGTCTCGGACCTAGCGTGAGAGTGAGGCCGAGCGACCACCGGAGAACCCATGGCGCGATCCCGTGACATCTTGCAGCGCTTCCGGCCCGCCGGTACACCCGGTGCGGCCTCCGCTACGGGTGTGCCGGCCGACCGGGTAGCGGAGAGGACCGCCGAGCTCGAGCCTGTGTTCGCGCGGCTGGTCGAGGTGCAGGAGATGGCCACCAGGATCCGGGACGAGGCAGGACGTGAGGCGGACCGACGCCGCCAGGAGGCGGCGGAGCGAGGCCGCGCACTCGTCGCATCGGCACACCGGCAGGCCGAGGTCGAGCGTGCCACGGCACCGCTCCGGGCCGCCCGGGAGGCCGAGGACCAGGCCGCGGCGACGCTGGCCTCCGCCGAACGCGACGTGGCTGCGCTGCGGTGTCGCACCACCGATCGGTTGCCCGAGCTCGTCGACCGTGCGCTGTCCGCGGTGCGCGCCGCCATGGCTCCGCAGGGACCGGACCCGTGAGCACATCCTGGGTCGCGGGCACGGTGCGGGCCAAGGCCCTGGCCCGACGGCGTCTCGGTGCCGCAGGCGCCCGTGAGCTCGCCACCCGACCGACCTTCGTCGAGGCGTTGGAGGCCCTGTCGCGCACGTCGTACGGGCACGACGTGCGAACCGGTCAGAGTCTCGGCGAGGCGCAGCACGCGGTGGGAGCGTCGCTGCTGTGGAACATGCGGGTGCTGGCCGGCTGGCTCCCGCGCGGGGGAGCCGACGTGATCCGGCTCCTGGCGGCCGGCTTCGAGGTGGCCAACGTCGACGAACATCTCGCGAGGCTGTACGGCGAGCCGGCCGATCCGCCGTACGTCCTGGGCACCTTGGACACCGCATGGTCCCGCGTCTCGACGCAGACGACGTTCGACGGCGTGGTCGAGGCACTCAGCACGTCGCCGTGGCGGATCCGCGGCACCGGCACCCGGCGCGAGGTGCACATCGGCCTGCGTCTCGCCTGGGCCGACTCGACGATCGCCAGGCTTCCCGAGGCCGCCGGATGGGCGCGGGCCGGTGCGGCCCTGCTCCTCCTCCGCGAGCTCCTCCTCGAGGCTCGCCCGCTGCCCGGCCCGCTCCTGCAGCGCGCCGCCTACGTGCTCGGCCCCGCCTTTGCCGCAGCGGCGACGGACCGGCTGCCCGATCTCGCATTGACTGCGGCCACACTCCCGCCCGACGCCCGGTGGGTGACCGACGGCCTCGACCGCCCGCAGGACCTCTGGCGCGGCGAGGTCCGGTGGTGGCGACGGATCGAGCGGGACGGTTTCGCGCTGCTGCGTGTCTCCGGTTTCGACCGGCGGCCCGTGGTGGGTGCGGTGGCGGTCCTCGCCACGGACGCCTGGCGGGTCCGGGCGGCGCTCGAGACGGCTACCCGGGGCGGCGCGGGAGCGGCCTTGGAGGCGTTCGATGGCGTGGCGTGAGGCGACCGAGCCGGTGCGGATGCAGCGCGTCGCGCTGGTGGCGCCGGCGGACTCGCTCCGGGACATGCTCGTCCGCGTCGCGGACGCAGGGAAGGTCGAGCTGGACCACCTCTCCCCTGGCGTAGGCCCGGCTCCTGCCGCAGCCGCTCCGGGTGGCGGGGGCGCGCGCATGCTGTCCGCCACGGCACCGGACCTGGAGGAGCTCCGTCGCCAGGGTCGCGCCGATCTGCTCGCCGGCGAGACCGAGCTCGAGTCCTACGCCGCCGACGCGGCGTCCCGCGGCGACGTCAGGGCGCTCCTCGCGTGGATGCCGGCGGCGGCACTGCCCGAGCTGGCGGACAGGCTCGCCGAGGTGGGCGCAGGTGTGGTGCCGCTGGAGACGCCACGCGGCCTCGACCCGCCGACCTTGCTGGTCTCCGGGAGCCGGGTGCGACAGTCGTTCAGCCAGCTCGTCTCCACCTACGGCACCGTGCCCTATGCGGACGTCGACCCGAGCATGCTGGCCGGCGCGGCGTACGTGCTCATGTTCGGCATGATGTTCGGCGACGCCGGCCACGGCACCCTCCTGGTGGTCGCCGGGCTCCTGCTGCGTACGGGCTACCCCCGGAGGTTCGCTCGGTTCCGAGGGATCTGGCCGTTCGTCGTCGGCGCCGGGCTGACCGCCATCTGCTTCGGTCTCCTCTACGGGGAGTTCTTCGGCCCGACCGGGGTCGTGCCGGTGCTCTGGGTGGCTCCACTCGAGGCCCCGGTGACGCTGCTGGCCGCCGCACTCGGGGTCGGCGCGGTCCTGCTGGCCACTGCCCAGGTCCTCGGCACCGTCAACAGGTGGCGTGAGGGTGGATGGCCGCTCGCGCTGAGCTCTCCCTCCGGCGTGGCAGGCGGAGCGCTCCTCGGCGGCCTCGGTCTGGTGGTGCTCGGCGCAGACGCCGACGTCGCCTGGCTCGTCACGGCGGGCGCCCTGGTCATGGCCGGCGGCGTTGCCCTGGCGTTCGTCGGCTTCCTCGCCACCTCGGGGGGAGGCACCGCAGGTGTCATGCAGGCGTCCGTCGAGGTCTTCGACGCGGTGATGCGGGTGGGCCTGAACCTGCTCTCGTTCGCGCGCCTCGCCGCGTTCGGCCTCACCCACGCGGCGATCGGAGCCCTGGTGTGGGACGGAACGACGGGGCTCTGGAGCTCCGGAGGGCTCCTCGCTGTCGCGGCCGTCCTCGTCTTCGTGATCGGCAACGCGGTCGCGTTCGGCCTCGAGGCGTTGGTCGCCGGCGTGCAGGCGCTGCGCCTGGAGTACTACGAGCTGTTCTCACGAGTCTTCAGCAACGAAGGCCGACCGTTCCATCCGTGGCACGTCCCCGTGGAAGGGAGGCAGACATGACCGACTGGTTGCACCGGCGTCGGCGGACCGCGCTGGCGGTCCTGGTGATGCTGGACGTGGTGGTGATCGTCGCCGTGCTCGCCGTGCTCGTCGTCATCGCCACGGGTGGTCCTGGCGCGGCGGCCGGGGTCGCCGCGGCGGACAACGCCCAACAGACCGTCGCCGGCTCATCCTCCTGGGCGGCCCTTCTCGGTGCCGCCGTTGCTGTCGCCGGGTCGTCCATCGGGGCGGCCATCGCGGTGGCCTACACAGGTGCCGCCGCGCTGGCGGCCATGAGCGAGCGCCCCGAGATCTTCGGTCGCGCCATGGTCATCGTCGGACTGGCGGAGGGCATCGCGATCTACGGGCTCATCGTCGCCATCATCCTCATCGGTCGGGCGTGAGTGCCGTGGGACGGGTCGCCGTCATCGGTGAGGAGGCTGCCTTGGTCGGTTACGCCCTCGCGGGTGCCATCGTCGTGGCCACGGAGGACGACGAGTCGGTGCGCACCGCGTGGGATGACCTGCCACCCGACGTCGAGGTGGTGGTGCTCACGGTGCGGGCGGCCCGGGCACTGGGCGAGGGCCGGTTCGCGGCGCTGGTCCCGCTGACGGTGGTGATGCCGTCGTGACGGCCGTAGCGACCACGCGCTCCGATCCCCTGGCTCCTGTCCGCGAGAGTCTGCTGTCGCGGGCCCGGGCCGAGGCCGACCGGGTCCTGGCCGACGCCGACGCCGGCGCCGCATCGATCCTGGACGGAGCCCGGGCCGAGGCCGACAGGATCGTCGCGACGGCCCGCGCCGAGGGCGAGGCGGACGCTGCGGTGCTCGTCGGCGCGGCGCGAGCCCGGGCCCGCCGCAGGGCGCGCGCCTTGCTCCTGGCGGCGAGGCGAGGGACCTACGACGACCTGCGCGACCGGGTCCTGGCCGCGGCTCCCGGGTTGTGTGAGGATCCGGCCTACGCCCCGTGGCGGGAACGCCTGGTCGCGCGCGCACGGGCGGAGCTCGGTGTGGACGCTGAGGTCAGCGAGCACCCGGAGGGCGGCGTGATCGCCCTGGCCGGCGCGCGCCGCGCCGAGTACACGCTGGCGGGTCTCGCCGAGCAGGCGGTCGAGGCACTGGGGGCCGACCTCGAGAGCTTGTGGTCGTCGTGAGGGCGGAGGTGGCGCGGGTCTCCGGCTCGTTGGTGGAGCTCGAGGCGGTGCCGGGCGTGGCGATGTTCGACGTCGTGCTGCTCGGGAACCATCGGCTGCCCGGGGAGGTCGTGGCGATCACCGACCGCAGGATCACGGTTCAGGCCTACGAGGACACGGGGGGCCTTGCCCCCGGCGCTCGGGCGTTCCCGCAGGGCGCGCCGTTGTCGGTGCGACTGGGACCCGGCCTCCTCGGCTCGGTCTTCGACGGCTTGCTCCGCCCCCTCTCCACGGCCGGGGACTGGCTGGTGCCGGGCATGGCCCGTGCGGTCGGCACGGAGCGAGGCTGGCGGTTCACGCCGTCGGTCGAGCCGGGCGTGTCGGTGTCCGCCGGCGACGAGCTGGGAATCGTGCTCGGCACGGGTTCCCTGGCCCTCCGGGTGCTCACACCCGTCGGCACGGCAGGGACGGTGGAGCACGTGGCCACAGCGGGCGCCTACCCGTCCGACGCGGTGGTCGCGACCGTGGCGGGCAGGGACGTCTCACTGACCACGACTTGGCCGGTCCGTCGTCCGCGCCCGTACCACGAGCGCCTCGACACCGCCACGGGTCTTCACACCGGGCAGCGGGTCCTCGACCTGCTCTACCCGGTTGCGCGCGGCAGCAGCGCAGCAGTGCCCGGCGGGTTCGGTACCGGGAAGACGGTGCTGCTCCAGCAGATCGCGAAGTGGTGCGACGCTGATGTGATCGTCTACGTGGGCTGCGGTGAGCGGGGCAACGAGATGGCCGACGTCGTCGAGGAGCTCCGGTCCCTCGCCGACCCGCGCACCGGCGACCCGCTGGGCGACCGCACGGTGATCATCGCGAACACCTCCAACATGCCGATGATGGCCCGCGAGGCCAGCATCTACACCGGCGTGACCGTGGCCGAGTACTTCCGCGACATGGGATACCACGTCGTCGTCATCGCGGACTCGACCTCGCGCTGGGCCGAGGCGCTGCGCGAGCTCGCCTCGCGCAGCGGGGCCTTGCCCGCGGAGGAGGGCTACCCCGCCGGGCTCGCGTCCGCGCTCGCGGCCTTCTACGAACGGGCGGCGAACGTCGTGGCTCTCGGGGGGCGGCACGGGTCGGTCACGATCATCGGGGCCGTCTCACCGGCCGGCGGAGACATGACCGAGCCGGTGACCGCGCACAC
>DATIBI010000264.1:0-9749 GCA_035457605.1 Nocardioidaceae bacterium | reverse complement strand
GACGGCGTCGAGGTGGGGGAGCACCAGCTGCTTGCACGGGTGGGTGATGTTGAGCCCGTCGAAGCCGAACGCGCGGGCGGCGTCGACCAGGTCGCCCACCGCCTGCGGCGGCACCCCGAGCGCGCTGATGTCGACGGTCTTGTAGGTGTAGCGCAGCCCGTGCCGGGCGCCCTCGCGCTCGTGCAGCGCGGGGGTGAGCGAGGGGCCGACCCCGGAGCCGATCAGCGCGGCGACGTACGTGGTCCTCATCGCGCCGACCCCTCCAGCAACGAGGCCGCGTGCCGCAGGGCGAGGGCGTAGCCGTTCGCGCCGGCGCCGGCGATCACCGCGTCGGCGACCAGGGAGACGTAGGAGTGCCGGCGGAACGGCTCCCGGGCGTGGATGTTGGACAGGTGCACCTCGATCACCGGCTGGGACAGCACCGCGAGTGCGTCCATGAGCGCGATGGAGGTGTGGGTGTAGGCGCCGAGGTTCACCACGAGCGCCGACGCGGTCCGCCGTACCTCGTGGACCTTGTCGATGAGCACGCCCTCGTGGTTGCTCTGGAAGAGCTCGACGTCGAGGTCGAGGTCACCGGCGGTCTCGCGGCACAGCCGCTCCACGTCGGCGAGCGTGGTCGTGCCGTAGACCTCGGGGTCCCGCTCACCGAGCAGGTTGAGGTTGGGGCCGTTGAGCACCAGCACCGAGCCGCCCACTGTGCCGCCTCTCGTCGAGTAATGTACGAACTAGTGAGTTAGTTATACGTCGAGTGACCGGGGTCTGTGAACCCCTTCACAGCGAAAAAGTTCGCGGCGGGTCCTACAGTGAGTCGCCCGGGATCGGTGGGGCAGGAGAGGCAAGGAATTGGCTGAGCGGCAGCGCGACGCGGCACGCACCCGCGCCGAGATCCTGGCGGTGGCTACCGCAGAGTTCGCCGAGCGCGGCTACGCGGGTGCCCGGATCGACGCGATCGCCGAGCAGATGCGCACCACCAAGCGGATGATCTACTACTACTTCGGCGGCAAGGAGCAGCTGTTCGTCGCGGTGCTCGAGCACGCCTACTCCGAGATCCGCGCCGTCGAGCAGCAGGTCGACGTCGAGGGGCTGGACCCGGTGACCGCGATCCGGCGGCTGGCCGAGCTGACCTACGACCACCACACCGCGCACCCGGACTTCCTGCGGCTGGTGAGCATCGAGAACATCCACCGCGGCGTGCACATCGCCAAGTCGGACCAGCTCGGCACGCTGGCGAACCCGGTGCTGGACCTGATCGAGACGATCCTCGAGGCGGGGCGCGCCGAGGGGCTGTTCCGCACCGACGTGGACCCGCTCGACGTGCACATGATGATCAGCTCGTTCTGCGTGTTCCCGGTCGCCAACCGGCACACGTTCCAGGCGATCTTCGGCCGGGACATGCTCGACCCGGCGCGGCACGACGACTACCGGCGGATGCTCGGCGAGATGGTCGTCGCCTACCTGACCAGCAAGCCGTGACCGCGGCTCAGGTCCCGTCGGTCGTGGACGGCTCGCCGAGCACGCGCTTGGCGACCGCGAACGCGGAGTTGGCCGCGGGGACCCCGCAGTAGACCGCGGTCTGCAGCAGCACCTCGACGATCTCCTCGCGGGTCAGCCCGTTGCGCAGGGCCGCGCGGAGGTGGAACTCCAGCTCCTCGAAGTGCCGGCCGGCCACCAGCGCGGTGAGCGTGACGATCGAGCGGCTGCGCCGGTCCAGCGCGTCGCGGGTCCAGATCCCGCCCCAGGCGTAGCGGGTGATGAACTCCTGGAACTCCGCGGTCACCTCGGTGATGCCCGCGGTGGCCCGGTCCACGTGCTCGTCGCCGAGCACCTCCCGGCGGACCGCCATCCCCGCGTCGTAGTCCGGCGTGTGGCTCACAGGTGCCGCCCCAGGTGCTCGGCGACGGCGGTGTCGAACGCGTCGGGCTGCTCGGCGTTGGCGATGTGCGAGGCGCCCTCGAGCACGACGAGGTCCGCGTCGGGGATCCGCTCGGCGAGCAGGCGGGCGACCTCGGGCGGGCTGACCGGGTCCTCGGCTCCGGCGACCACCCGGGTGGGCGCGCTGATCCCCCCGAGCCGGTCGGTCACGTCGTAGCCGGCCAGCGCCTCGCAGCAGGCGGCGTAGCCGGTGGGGGAGACCCCGGCGATCATGTCGAGCAGCGGGCCGGCCTCGTCCGGGTGCGCGTCGGCGAACCCGTCGGTGAACCAGCGGCCCTTGGTCGGCTCGACCAGCCAGCCCATGCCCTCGGCCTTGACCCGGGCCGCCCGCTCCAGCCACAGGTGCGGGTCACCGAACGCCGGGCCGGTGCAGCACAGCACCAGCGCCGCGACCCGGTCCGGGTGCTCCAGCGCCAGCACCTGCCCGATCGCTCCGCCCAGGGAGATCCCGGCGTAGCCGAACCGGTCGATGCCGAGCCGGTCGGCGAGGGCCAGCACGTCCGCGGCGAGCGCGGGCAGGGTGTACGGGCCCTCGGGCACCGGTGAGCCGCCGTGGCCGCGGGTGTCGAAGCGGACCACCCGGTACTGCTTGGCGAGCCGCGCGGCGAGGGTGTCCCACATCGCCAGGGTGGTGCCGAGCGAGGGGCCGAGCAGCACCGCGGGCGCGTCCTCGGGTCCCTCCACGACATGGTGGAGCGCGACGGGTGCGGTGGTCACGAGAACACCTCCGTGTGTTGGTGGAGCACCCGGTCGATCCAGGTGCCGACGTGCGCGGTCTGCTGCCCGGCCCAGTCCCGGTCCTTGCCGAGCGCGGCCAGCAGGGTGTCGAGGTTGGCCTGCATCGCGGCGTGGTCGAGGCGGAGCGCGGGGACCAGGTCCGCGGTGCGCTCGACGGCGCCCGAGGCGCAGCGCAGGAGGCTGCGCAGCGGCTGCCACTCCGCGTGCCAGGCACCGGCCGGGCGTTCCTGCTCCGGCGCGGCCGAGCCGATCAGCGTCGCCACCAGGCCGGGGACCTGTCGGCCCGCCGCGGCGACGAGCACCGACTGTGCGGGGTTGGCCTTGTGCGCCATCGCCGAGGACGGGCCGGCCGTCCCCTCGCGGACCTCGCCGACCTCGGTCTGGCTCATCACCAGCACGTCCGCGGCGATCCCGGCGCAGGCCTCGGCGGCGAGCGCAAGCGCGTGCGCCAGCTCGAGCACCGGGGTCCGCCGGGTGTGCCAGGGCGCGACCGGGGCGCGCTGGCCGAGCCGCCCCGCCAGGGCGTCGACGACGGCGGGTCCGTGCTCGCCGTAGCCGGCGGCGGTGCCCACCGGTCCGCCCAGCGACACCGGCAGCGTGGTGCAGCCGCGGACCGCGCGCACGGCGTCGTGGACCCCGGCCAGCCAGCCGGCCACCCGGTGGCCGAGCGTGGTCGGCAGTGCCTGCTGGGTGAGCGTGCGGGCGACCGCGGGGACCGTGCGGGTCTCGTCCGCGAGCTCGGCCAGGGCGCCGGCGAGCCGGGCGAGGTCGTGCTCGACCTGCCGGGCCACGGCGGCGCCGACGAGCATCAGCGCGGTGTCGACCACGTCCTGGCTGGTGGCGCCGTGGTGTACCCAGTCGGCGTGCTCCCCGGCCGCCTCGCGCAGCTGCCGCACCAGGGGGATGGTCGGGTTGCCGCCGGCGACGGCGTCGCAGGCGAGCCGGCGTACGTCGATCCGGGTGCGGTCCATCGCCTCGGCGGCCGCGAGCGCCCCCGGTGGGGCGATGCCGGTGTCCACGAGCGCGCGCAGCAGCGCCGACTCGGTGCGCACCATGGCGTCGACGACCGCGGCGTCGCCGGTGAGCATCTCGCCCGCCGTACCCGCCGAGACCGGGGTGAGCAGGCCGAGGTCGGCGACGTCAGCGTGCGAATACGTCAAGGAACACCGTCTCCCGTTCGCCCTGCATGTGCACGTCGAAACGGTAGCCATCCTCGGTGGCCACCGCGACCAACGTGTCCCGCCGCGTGGCGGGCAGGGCGTCGAGGAGCGGGTCGGACCCGTGGGCGCCTTCGGGGAGGTAGACCCGGGTCACGAGCCGGCGCAGCATGCCACGGGCGAACACCGACATCGCGATGTGCGGCGCCTGCGGGCGGCCGTCCGCGGTCGGCACCGCGGCGGGTCGGACGGTGCGGAACCGGTAGCCGCCGTCGGTGTCCGTGGCGCACCGGCCGAAGCCGCGGAAACCGGTGGGGGAGACCTCGGCGTAGATCCCCGGCGCCTCGACGAACGTGCCGTTCTCGTCGGCCTGCCAGATCTCCACCAGCGCGTCCGGGATCGGGTCGCCGGCCCCGTCGAGCACCCGCCCGGCGAGCGTGATCGTGCCGGGCCGGTCGGCGCCGGCGACGTCGGGGCCCTCCGGGTAGGGCAGCGCGTCGTGGAAGAACGGCCCGACGGTCTGCGACGGGGTCAGGCCCGGTGTCGCGGCGACGGAGTCGTCCTGTGCCCAGACGAAGTCCTCGGCTGCGTGCTGCTGCGTGCTCATCGGCTCAGTCCTCCAGCGGGGTGGCCTCGGCGCCGCCGAGGACGATGTCGAAGCGGTAGCCGGTGGCCCACTCCGGCGCGGTGACCGCGTGGTCGTAGTGCGACACCAGCCGTCTGCGGGCGCGCTCGTCGCGGATCGCGTTGTAGATCGGGTCCTGGAAGAACAGCGGGTCCCCGGGGAAGTACATCTGCGTCACGAGCCGCTGGGTGAACGCCCGGCCGAACAGCGAGAAGTGGATGTGCGCGGGACGCCACGCGTTGTGGTGGTTCTTCCACGGGTAGGGGCCGGGCTTGATCGTGGTGAACCGGTAGCGGCCCTCGTCGTCGGTCATGCACCGGCCGGCGCCGACGAAGTTCGGGTCGACCGGCGCGGGGTGCTGGTCGAGCTTGTGGATGTAGCGGCCGGCCGCGTTGGCCTGCCACACCTCGACCAGGGTGTTGCGCACCGGCTTGCCGTAGCTGTCGGTGACCCGGCCGTGCACGATGATCCGCTCGCCGAGCGCCTCGCCGCTGCCGTGCACGGTCAGGTCGGCGTCGGTGTCGCGCACGTCGCCGGCGCCGAACTTCGGACCGGTCAGCTCGGTCAGGCCGGCCGGCGACATCACCAGCGCCTTGCTCGGCGAGCGCAGCACGGTCGAGGTGTAGGCGGGGAAGACGTACGCCGGGTCCAGCGGCTCGGTCGACTCCGCGCCCACGTTCGTGGAGGTCAGCAGCTCTGACATGTCCTTCTCCTCAGCGTTCCATGGTGACGGCGAGGCCCTGGCCCACGCCGATGCACAGGGCGGCGACCCCGACCCCGGAGCCGGCTGCGGCGAGCTGGTGCGCGACGGCGCCGGCGAGTCGGGCTCCGGAGCAGCCGAGCGGGTGGCCGATCGCGATCGCCCCGCCGTGCGGGTTGACCAGCGACGGGTCGAGCTCGGGCCACTCCGAGAGGCAGGCCAGCGACTGGGCGGCGAACGCCTCGTTGAGCTCCATCGTGGTCACGTCCTCGAGCCGGCGGCCGGCCTTGTCCAGCGAGCGGCGGACCGCCTGGACCGGGCCGATCCCGAAGATCTGCGGGTCCACGGCGTCCACGCCGGTCGCGGTGATCCGGGCCAGCGGCTCCACGCCGAGCTCGGCGAGCCCGGCCTCGTCGGTGAGCAGCAGGGCGGCGGCGCCGTCGGAGAGCTGGGAGGCGTTGCCGGCGGTGACCGTGCCGTCCTTGCGGAACACCGGCTTGAGCTTGGCCAGCGAGTCGGTGGTGACCCCGTCCCGGATGCCCTCGTCCCGGTCCAGCTCCGAGCCGGGGACCTGCACGACGGCGCCGTCGTACCTGCCCTCGGCCCACGCCTGCGCGGCGAGGGTCTGGCTGCGGACGGCGAACGCGTCGGCGGCCTCGCGGGTGATGCCGTACTTCTCGCCGAGGATCTCGGTGCTCTCGCCGAGGCTGACCGTCCACTCGGCGGGCATCTCGGGGTTGACCATCCGCCAGCCCAGGGTGGTGGAGAACAGCTCGGCGTTGCCGGCCGGGAAGGGCCGGTCCGACTTGGGCAGCACCCAGGGCGCGCGGGTCATCGACTCGACGCCGCCGGCGATCATGATCGAGGCGTCCCCGACCGCGATGGTGCGCGCCGCGGACACGACCGCGTCGAGCCCGGAGGCGCACAGCCGGTTCAGGGTGGAGCCGGGCACCGAGGTGGGCAGCCCGGCGAGCAGCGCCGACATCCGCGCCACGTTGCGGTTGTCCTCACCGGCCTGGTTCGCGGCGCCGAAGTACACCTCGCCGACCCGGGCCGGGTCCAGCGAGGGGGTGCGCTCGAGCAGGGCGCGGATCACCACCGCGCCGAGGTCGTCGGGGCGGACGCCCGACAGCGCGCCCCCGAACCTCCCGACGGGGGTGCGGACCGCGTCGACGACGAACACGTCACGACCGTGCACGGTGGGCCTCCTTCGTCCGGGCGTGCAGCTCGCGCAGCGCCGTCAGCTCATTCTGCGTGGGTGCGGTGGTGGTGGCCACCTCGTCGGCGACCCGCAGCGGCCAGCCGGTGGCCGCCCGCGCCTGCTCCACGGTGACCCCCGGGTGCAGCCGGGTCAGGGTCAGCTCGCGGGTCTCGGGGTCCGGCTCGAGGATGCCGAGGTCGGTGATCACCTCGGTCGGGCCGGCGCCGCGGAGACCGAGCCGCTCCCGGTCGCCCGGGCCGGTGCCGAAGCCGACACTGGTGACGAACGCGAGCCGGTCGACGAAGACCCGGGTGGAGTGCCGCACGACGATGAGCACCTTGCCCGCGTGCGCGGCGATCTCCGGTGCGCCGCCGGCGCCGGGCAGCCTCAGGTCGGGCTGTCCGTCGCCGCGGGGGATCGAGGTGGTGTTGATGTTGCCGAACCGGTCGACCTGGGCCGCGCCGAGGAAGCCGACGTCGCAGCGCCCGCCCTGCAGCCAGTAGTTGAAGATCTCGGGGACCGGCACCACCGAGTCGGCGGTGTCGGCGAGCTCGCCGTCGCCGATGGACAGCGGCAGCACACCGGGCTTGGCGCCGATCGTGCCGGACTCGTAGATCAGCACGAGGTCGGGGTTGTCGGTGAGCCGGGCCAGGTTCGCCGCGGTGCTCGGCAGGCCGATGCCCACGAAGCAGGTCCGGGCCTCGGCCAGCGCCCGGGCCGAGGCGACGGTCATCATCTCGTCGGCGGTCCAGCTGACCTCCGTGGCGGGGGCGCTCATCGGGCGCCCACCGGGGTGGTGTCGAGCACGTGCTGCTCCATCCAGGTGGTGAACGTGTCGCGGTCGCGGCTGATCGCGTCCCAGTCGCTGTAGAAGGCGTTGTCGCGGGTGGTGTACCCCGAGGCGTACGACGGGTGCGCCCCGCCCGGGACCTGCGCGACGGCGGTGACGACCCAGCTCGGCAGGACCAGCCCGCCCGGGCGGGGCGTGAGCTCGTCGACGACCTCCTCGACGGTGACGATCACCCGCTCGGCGGCGAGCACCGCCTCCTTCTGCACCCCGAGGATGCCCCACAGCCCGACGTTGCCGCGGCGGTCGGCCTGCTGGGCGTGGATCACCGTGACATCGGGGTTGATCGCCGCGACCGCGGCCAGCTCCTCGCCGGTGAACGGGCAGGTGACGGTGGAAATCGTGCTGCTCTTGCCGGTCAGTGAGCTGCCCTGGTAGCCGCGGAGCACCGCGAACGGGAGCCGGGAGGCGCCGGCGACGTAGCGGTTGGCCATGCCGGCGTGGCTGTGCTCGTCGACCTCGAGCGGGGTCGGCCAGCCGTTCTCGACCGCGTCACGGAACCGGTGCAGCGAGCCGACGCCGGGGTTGCCGCCCCAGCTGAACACCAGCTTGCGGGCCACGCCCATCCCGATCATCTGGTCGTAGACGAGGTCCGGCGTCATCCGCACCAGGGTCAGGTCGCGGCGACGCTGCCGGATGATCTCGTGCCCGGCGAGGGTGGGGATGAGGTGGGTGAACCCCTCGAGGGCCACCGTGTCGCCGTCGTGGACGAGCTCGGCGACCGCCTCTCGAAGGCTGGTGATCTCTGCCATCGGCAACTGCTCCGAAGGTCGTGGGCCGTCGTTCGCACAACCTGTTCGAGATGCGAACGAGTGTTACTATGACGAACACATTCTAGGTCGGGGTGCCCCGACCGTCAACGGGTCGGCGACATGGGAGGGTGGGGCGCGTGAGCGAGGAGAAGGTGCGCGAGGACCACTACGTGCAGTCCCTGGCCCGCGGGCTGAGCGTGATCACCGCGTTCGGGCCGGACACGCCGGAGCTGACTCTGAGCGAGGTCGCCCGGGCCACCGCGCTGACCCGGGCTGCGGCCCGACGGTTCCTGCTGACCCTGGTGGACCTGGGCTACGTGCGCACCGACGGACGGCTGTTCCGGCTCACGCCGCGGGTGCTCGAGCTCGGCTACGCGTACCTGTCCAGCCTGTCCCTGCCCGGCGTCGCCGAGCCGCACCTGGAGTGGCTGGTGCACGAGACCGGCGAGTCGTCGTCGCTGTCGGTGCTCGACGGTCAGGACATCGTCTACGTGGCCCGGGTGCCGACCTCGCGGATCATGGCGGTCGCGATCAACGTCGGCACCCGGTTCCCGGCGTACGCCACCTCCATGGGTCGGGTGCTCCTCGCCGGGCTCGACGACGAGGCCCTGGAGCGGTACCTCGCCGAGGTCGACCTCGCCGTGCTCACCGCGCAGACGGTGCGCTCGACCGAGGAGCTGCGGGACCGGCTCGGGGAGGCACGCCGGCTCGGCTACGCGCTGGTCGACCAGGAGCTCGAGGCCGGGCTGCGCTCGATCGCGGCCCCGGTGCGTGACCGGCAGGGCCGGGTGGTCGCGGCGGTCAACGTCTCCTCGCACGTCAGCCGGATGACCAAGGACAAGGCCCGGCGGGTGTTCCTGCCGCCGCTGCTCGAGGCCTGCGCGCGGATCGAGGCCGACCTCCGCCGCTCCTGACCGTGCGGGTCGTGACGCCGACCCGCAACCGGCGTACCGTCGAGGATGACGGAGCCGGCGCGGCTCCCGTGCCTGGGGAGGCGACCATGGCCGACAAGTCTCCGCGTCAGCACATGACGAAGAAGTCCGGGAAGACCCTGAAGGAGAAGCGTGCCCAGAAGCGTGCGAAGGAGCACGCGCACGACCACCCGGAGATCATCCCGACCACCAAGAAGCGCTAGCGGCCCAGCAGCTCTGCGAACGGCGTCGGGTCCTCGAACGCGTCGGGCCGGCGCGCCGGTGTCGTGTCGGCCACCAACCGGGCCAGCTCCCCGCCGGCCCGCTCGATGCGCTGCACCAGGCCGCCGTCGGCGTCCCCGCGCGACCCCCAGTCGTCGGTGGCCGCGAACACGGCGGTGGGGACCGTCACCGCGTGCAGGTAGGCGAACAGCGGCCGCATCGCGTGCTCGAGCGCCAGCGAGTGCCGAGCCGTTCCGCCCGTCGCCGCCATCAGCACGGGCTTGCCGGACAGCGCACCCTGCTCGATCACGTCGAAGAACATCTTGAACAGGCCGCTGTAGGAGGCGTTGAAGACCGGGCTCACCACGATCAGCCCGTCCGCGCGCAGCACCGCGTCGATGGCCAGCTCCAGCTCCGGCGACGGGAAGCCGGTGAGCAGGTTCTTGGCCAGGTCCTGGGCGTGCTCGCGCAGCTCGACGACCTCCACCTCCGAGCCGCCCTCCACCTCCGGGCCGACGTCGAGGAGCTCCCCGAGCTGCCGGGTGGTCGCCGTGGCGAGCCGGTCGGCGAGCAGCCGGGTGGAGGAGGGCTGGCTCAGTCCGGCGGAGACCACGACGATCCTGCGCGCGGTCATGCCGTCACCTCCTCGTCGGTCCGGTCGGCC
>DATIBI010000263.1:0-9283 GCA_035457605.1 Nocardioidaceae bacterium | reverse complement strand
AGGTCGGCGAACGGTGTCCCGATCAGGTTCTCGACGTCGGTCAGCTCATCCTCGCCTTCGTCGGAGACGGCCACACCGAGGCCCAGGTTCGCCTCGACCGGGACGAAGAGGCTGTCGAAGTCGGCGGTGTCCTCACCCTCGCCGCCGTCGATGGTGTCGTTGCCGGAGCCGCCGTCGAGCAGGTCGTCGCCGCCGTTGCCGATCAGCGTGTCGTCGCCGGCCTTGCCGATCAACGTTTCGTCGCCGTCCCTGCCGACCAGGAGGTCGTCGCCGTCACTGCCGATCAGGAGGTCGTCGCCGTCACTGCCGATCAGGGTGACACCGGAGCTGCTGGACGCGCTGCTGAGCAGGGTCGGCTCACCACCGCCGAAGCCGGACACCGAGGCGTCCAGCCGATCGTTCCCCCCGTTGCCCCGGACCTCGAGGTTGTCGACCCCGGTGGTGACCACGTCCACGTCGTCGTCGCCATTGAGGTTGACGTCATCGCCGACGACGAGAATGGAGTCACCGAGCAGTTCGTCGTCGGAGCCCTCGATGACCAGGCTGCCGCCACCCTCAGCGCCGAGGTCGATCGAGAAGTCGATGTCGTTGCTGAGATCGGGGTGGCCGGGCTGCATGAACCCTCCGTTGGCGTGGTCAAGAGTGACCTCCGCGTCGCCGCTGCTCCCCTGGGCGCCGCGGATGACAACGCGCTCGACGTTCTCCACCGACGGAGTTGTGGTGCCGTCGCAGACGACGGGGTTGCCGTAGCCGTCGGTAATGACGAAGGTCCCGGCCACGTCCCGGCCCACCGTGAAGCCGGCGCCCGCCTCCAGGGCAAGCCTCGAGCTGGTCTCGTCGAAACTGCAGGAGACCATGGCACCTGTCGGTCCGGCCAGGGCGACCAGCCCGGTCACTGCAAGCAGCGAACCGGCCGCACCTATAGACATGCCACGGGCGACCGACCGTGCCGTCCCCGTGGCCCTTCCCACGCATGTGTACATGCCCTGGCTCCAGTTCGCTTGTCGGGGGCCACAGCCACGAAAGTTCACGGCTCGCCCAGAGTCGGGCGATACCCCCATCTCGAAGATAGGGGGAAATCCATGCGCTGCCGGACGAATGGGGCAAGAGCACCCTTAGGGGCTATCAGGTCTGGTCCCGCAGGACCTCGTTGCCTGGTTGCGGGACAGATGCGCTGACTCGTGGCACGTTGCAGTGCCCCCGAGGTTGGGACGAGGCATGTTGCTACAAGTCGCGCCTGGAACATGCTTCTCGGCCGCATGTACCTACGCCGCCGCCAGCCGTTCGGCAGCGTTCCCGGACTCCGCCTGGCCGGTGTCCCGACTGGGCCACTCCGGGGCGCGGGCCGACGCAAGCAGGGCGTCGATGGATTAGACGCCCTCGGGGAAGGGAACACCTGTCGCGCTGTGGCACCGGTACCCGTTGGGCACCTTCACCAGGTACTGCTGGTGGTAGTCCTCGGCGTAGTAGTAGGGCGGTGCCGGCGCGACCTCGGTGGTGATCTGCCCGTAGCCGCGCTCGGTCAGGACCGGCTGGTAGGCCGCGAGCAGCTCGCGCGCGGTCCGCGCCTGCTCCTCGGTGGAGGTGTAGACCGCGGACCGGTACTGGGTGCCGACGTCGTTGCCCTGCCGCATCCCCTGGGTCGGGTCGTGCACCTCCAGGAAGACCTTCACCAGGTCCGCGAAGGACACGCGAGCCGGGTCGAAGACCACCCGGACCGCCTCGGTGTGACCGGTGCGGCCCGAGCACACCTCCTCGTAGCTGGGGTTCGGCGTGCTGCCACCGGCGTACCCGACGGAGGTCGACCACACGCCGGGCACCTGCCAGAACACCTCCTCGGCGCCCCAGAAGCAACCGAGACCGAACAGCGCGACCTCGTAGCCCTCGGGGATGTTCGACGCGTCGGTGACGAGCGGGGTGTCCAGCACCAGGTGCCGCTCGGCCAGCGCGAAGGGCCGCTCCGGGCGTCCCGGGAGCGCCTGCTCGGCGGTGGGGATCTCCTGCTTGTGGCGGTTGAACAGCACGGGCACTCCTTCGTCGTCCGACAGGTCGAGTCTGTCACCGGCCCCAACGCCGCCGGCGGCCGAATCCTTCCCCCGGCCCGGCCGGGCGGTACGGACAGCCGGTGCCGCCGCCGCGGGCACCGGCACCGGCACCGTGAAGCAGGGGTACGTCGCCGCGCCCACGTTCGCGGTCTAGGCTCGCGACTGTGACTGAACAGAGCCAGAAGTCAGGGTTCGAGACCCGAGCCATCCACGCCGGCTACGAGCCGGACCCGATGACCGGTGCCGTGATCCCGCCGATCTACGCCACCAGCACCTACAAGCAGGACGGCGTCGGCGGCATGCGCGGCGGCTACGAGTACTCCCGCTCGGCGAACCCGACCCGGACCGCGCTCGAGGGCAACATCGCGGCCCTGGAGGAGGGGGAGCGCGGGTTCGCCTTCGCCAGCGGGCTGGCCGCCGAGCACACCCTGCTCAAGAGCGTGTGCCGCCCGGGCGACCACGTGGTCGTGCCCGACGACGCCTACGGCGGCACCTACCGGCTGTTCGCGAAGGTCGAGGAGCCCTGGGGACTGGAGCACACCTCGGCCCCGGTCTCCGACGTGGACGCGATCCGCGCCGCGATCCGGCCCGGGCAGACCAAGGTCGTGTGGATGGAGACGCCGACCAACCCGCTGCTCAACATCGGCGACATCGAGGCGGTCGCCGCGGTCGCGCACGAGGCCGGGGCCCTGCTCGTGGTGGACAACACGTTCGCCTCGCCGTACCTCCAGCAGCCGCTGGTCCTCGGGGCCGACGTGGTCGTCCACTCCACCACCAAGTACTGCGGCGGCCACTCCGACGTGGTCGGCGGCGCGCTCGTGGTGCGGGACCTCGACCTGGCCGAGCGGATCGGCTTCCACCAGAACTCCATCGGCGCGGTCGCCGGACCCTTCGACGCATGGCTGACCCTGCGCGGCCTGAAGACCCTGGGCGTGCGGATGGACCGGCACTGCGACAACGCCGAGAAGGTCGTCGAGTTCCTCGCCGGCCACGACGCGGTGGAGCAGGTGATCTACCCGGGCCTGCCCGAGCACCCCGGCCACACGGTGGCGCAGAAGCAGATGAAGCGCTTCGGTGGCATCGTCTCGGTTCGGGTCAAGGGCGGCGAGGCCAAGGCGCTGGAGGTCTGCGCGGCGACGACGGTGTTCACCCTGGGTGAGTCCCTCGGCGGCGTGGAGTCCCTCATCGAGCACCCGGGCCGGATGACGCACGCCTCCGTCGCCGGGACCGACCTGGAGGTGCCCGCGGACCTGATCCGGCTCAGCGTCGGCATCGAGACCGCCGAGGACCTGCTCGCAGACCTCGACCGGGCGCTGGCCTGACCGTGCCGCTGGTCGCCTGCGTGGACTTCGGGTCCACGTTCACCAAGGCCGCGCTGGTCGACACCCGCACCGGTGACCTGGTCGCCACGGCCAGCCACCGGACCACCATCGACACCGACGTCCTCGACGGCTGGGACGCCTGCCTTCAGCAGCTGGCGGCCACCGAGCCGCGCGCCCGGAAGGCCAAGGTCCTGGCCTGCTCGTCGGCCGGCGGTGGCCTGCGCATCGCCGTGGTCGGCAACGAGGCCCTCGTCACCGCGGAGGCCGGCCGTCGGGTCGCGCTGTCCAGCGGCGGCAAGGTGGTGCACGTTGTCAGCGGGGGGCTGGACCCGGAGAAGCTCGAGCACCTGCGGGCCAGCGAGCCGGACGTGGTCCTGCTCGTCGGCGGCACCGACGGCGGGAACGCGGAGGTGCTGCTGTCCTGCGCGGCCACGCTCGCCGAGGCCCGCTGGGCGGGCCCGGTCGTCGTCGCCGGCAACGTCGACGCCCGGGACGAGGTGGCGGCACTGCTCGGCGCGGCGGCCACGCCGTTCGTGCTCGCCGACAACGTCGTCCCGCAGATCGGCGTGCTCGCACCGGCCTCGGCGCGCTCGGCGATCCGGGAGATGTTCCTGCGGCACGTGATCGGCGGCAAGCACCTCTCGGACCGAGCGGACTTCACCGCGATGGTCCGGGGCGCCACCCCCGACGTGGTGCTCACCGCCGTGGAGCTCCTCGGCCAGGGCCTCGACGCCGAGCGCCCCGGGGCCGGGGACGTGGTCGTGGTCGACGTCGGCGGGGCCACCACCGACGTGCACTCGGTGGTCGAGCTCGACCCCGAGGACGCCGGGCTGGCCCGCGAGGTCGTCGCGACCGTGCCCGTCACGCGCACGGTCGAGGGGGACCTCGGCCTGCGCTGGAGCGCGGTCACCGCGGTCAGGGAGGGCCTGGCCGCCGGGGTGATCGCGCGGGAGGCCGCCGAGGAGCTGGAGGCGGCGGCGCGGGTACGTCGGGCCGACCCGGCGTTCCTGCCCGGGACACCCGAGGAGGCACGCCAGGACGAGCTGATCGCCGTGGCCGCGGTGACCGTGGCCGTGCGCAGGCACGCCGGGCGGCAGCAGGTCACGTTCGCCGCGGAGGGTGCGGCCGGTCCGGGCGGCCGGGTCGTCGAGCGCAGCGGCAAGGACCTGCGGGAGGTCGACGTACTCATCGGGTCAGGGGGGATCCTGCGCAACAACCCCGACGACGTCGCCGGCCGGATCCTCGGCGCCGTGGTGGGGGAGGCACCGGGAGGCTGGCAGCTGCCCCGGGCGCCGAGGGTGCTGGTCGACCGCGACTACGTGCTCGCCCCGGCGGGGCTGCTCGCCGAGCGGTACCCCGAGGCCTCCTACGCCCTGCTCGCCCGGCTGCGTTGAGCGGGTCGCGGGGCGCGCTGTTGCGCACGCCACCTAGCCTTGCGCCATGGGAGTAGGCAAGCGGGTCTCGGGCAGCATGGGGAAGCTGCGGGAACGTCAGCGGCGCAAGTCCGAGGACAGGTTCGCGGAGCGTTTCGCGTCACAGTTCGCGCACCAGTGGGCCCAGGTGCGCGCCGAGCGGCGTCCCGAGCCCACGCCCACGATCGAGGCGGGGCCGACGAACTTCAGCCGGGCGCAGGTGCCGTGGGCGGTCGACCTGGCCGCCGCCTGGTCCTGGCGGTTCCTGGTGATCGTGGCCGCCGGCTACGTGATCACCTGGGTGCTGGCCCGGTTCTCGGTGATCTTCCTGCCGCTCGTGGTGGCGCTGCTCATCGCGGCGCTCGTGGTGCCGCTCGTCGACGCGGCCGGCCGCGCCGGGGTCAACCGGAAGCTGAGCTCGGCGCTGGTGGTGCTCGGCGGGCTGGCGGTGGTGGGGCTGCTGCTCACCTTCGTCGGCACCCAGGTCGCGCAGGGCATGAACGACCTGTCCAAGCAGGTGGTCACCGGCCTGGAGGAGATCCGGGTGTGGCTGCGGACCGGCCCGCTGCAGGCCAGCGACTCGCAGATCAACGACTACATCGCCGCCGCGCAGGACCTGGTCACCGACTCCAACGAGGAGATCGTCACCCGGGTGACCGAGGTCGGCACGACCATCGGGCACATCGTCGCCGGGTTCTTCATCGTGCTGTTCGCGTCCTACTTCTTCCTCGCCGACGGCTCCCGGATCTGGGCTTGGGTGGTGCGGCTGTTCCCGCGCGCGGCCCGGCTGCGCGCCGACGAGTCGGGCCGGGTGGCCTGGCGCTCGCTGACCCAGTTCGTCCGGGCCACGGTGCTGGTCGCGCTGGTGGACGCCGTCGGGATCATGATCGTGGCGATCGTCCTCAAGGTGCCGTTCGCCACCGCGATCGGGGTGCTGGTGTTCCTCGGCGCGTTCATCCCGATGATCGGGGCGACGCTGTCCGGCTCCGTCGCGGTGCTCGTGGCGCTGGTCGCGCAGGGACCCCTGGTGGCCCTGCTGATGCTGGGCGGGGTGATCCTGGTCCAGCAGATCGAGGCGCACGTGCTGCAGCCGTTCCTGCTCGGTCGGTTCGTCGCCGTGCACCCGCTCGGGGTGATCGTCGCGATCGGCATGGGCGTCCTGGTCGCGGGCGTGGCCGGCGCGCTCATCGCCGTACCCCTGGTCGCCGCGCTCAACGCGGTCGTGCAGTACCTCGCCAACCACGCCGGCACCGCCCCCGAGCCTGTCGCGGCGCCCGCACCCGGGGCACCCGACCCGGAACCCGGGGCCTGACCCGGAACCTGGTCCGGACCGATCCGGACCGATCCGGCTCCGGGGGAGCGCGGGGCGGCGGACTTCTCCGTCCGCTATTTCCGTGTCTACCCTCGGTGGCCAGACACGGGCTGTTTGTGGTGGTATCGACGGGGGCAGGCTGCTGCTACGCAGTGCCCGCGACGTGCCCACGACCCGTACCCGACGGAGGCAGCACCATGACACGCCCGGATGTCCGGTTCCGGCTGCGCGACATGCGCGAGGAGGACCTGGCCTTCGTCGTCGAGCAGCACCTCTACCACTTCCCCGACGGGTTCTTCGCGCGGCTCGGGCGACGGTTCCTGCGCGAGTACTACCGCTCCCTGCTCACCGGCCCGGCGGCCGTCACGACCGTCGCCGAGGTGAGCGGCCGACCGGCCGGCTACCTGGTCGGGGTGACCGCTCCGGTCGAGCATCGCGAGCACGTGCTCTCCCGCCACGGCCGACGGCTCGCGCTGTGCGCGGCGATCGGGATGCTCGTCCGGCCGTCGACGGCGCTGTGCTTCCTGCGCACCCGCGCCGGCCGCTACGCCAAGAAGCTGCTGCGGCGCGGGCGGGCCTGTGCCCCGGCGACCCGCCGCACCGGTGAGGCGCCCGCGGTGCTGACCCACGTGGCGGTGGCGCCGACCGCCCAGGACAACGGCGTCGGCTCGGCGCTGATCGAGCGCTTCGAGCACGAGGCCGCTTGCGCGGGCTGCGACCGGCTGGTGCTCGTCACCGCGTCCGGCGAGGACGGTGCCGGTCCCTACTACCGCCGGCGCGGGTGGCGCGCGGTCGAGGAGCACCGCACCCCCGACGGGCTCCGGCTGACGACCTTCGACCGGCCGGTGCGGCAGGGCACCGCGCGGATGCGGACCGGCACGGCGTGACCTTCTCCACCCGGGCGCGCGCGAGCGCCCTGACGCTGCTGGCTGCCCTCACCCTGGCCGGGTGCGGCCCGGACACCGATCCCGGGAGCGCCGCCGGGCCCTCCGTGACCGCGTCGGCCCCCTCGAGCCAGGGCACGCCGAGCGGCCCCCCGTCGAGCCCGCAGGCCTCCGACCCCGCGCCGTCCTCGCCGGCCGACCCGTCGACGAGCGCCGACGCCGACCCGGAGCCGGAGCACGCGAACCCCGTGGTCCGCCGGATCCCGGACGAGCAGTGGGCCGAGATCGTGGCCACCGGCAGCTGGCGGCCGGGCTGCCCCGTGGGCCGGGCCGGGCTGCGGCGCGTCGAGGTCAACCACCACACCTTCGCCGGCGGCGTGCGGCGCGGCGTGCTCGTGGTCAACAAGGACGTCGCGCCCAGCATCGCCCGGATCTTCACCCACCTCTACGACCAGGGGTTCCCGATCCGCAGGATGCGGCCGGTGGAGGCCTACGACGGGGACAGCAACGCCAGCCTGCGTGCGGACAACACCGCGGCGTTCAACTGTCGCCGGCCGGACCAGATCAACGCGCCGGTGCTGAAGTCGCCGCACGCGAACGGCCGCGCGATCGACATCAACCCGCGGGAGAACCCGTGGAAGGACCTGCGCTGCGACTGCTGGTCGCCGGGTCCCCGGCACAAGGCACGCCGCCCCGGCCCGGGCATGATCCTCGACGGCGGGATGGTCTTCCGCACCTTCCGCGCCGAGGGCTGGATCTGGCAGAACATCGACGTGCCCGACTACATGCACTTCGACACCGGCTACCCCTCCCGGCCGTTCCGCGGCCCGAAGGGGTAGCCCGTCCCGCAGCCGGGACTCCGGTAGGTCAGCGTGTGGGCGTGGTGGCCTGGTCCTGCGCGGGCTCGTGCGCGTCCTGCGCCGGGACCTCCGCCAGGTCCTCGGCGCCCGTGGGCGCAGCCGGGGCGGCCGGACCCTGACGGGTTCCCAGCGGGACCTCCTTGAGGAAGAACGCCACGGCGAGCGCGACCAGCACCAAGGGTACGGCGGTCAGGAACATGTCGCGCAGCGCGTCGCTGAACGCCCCGGTCACCAGCTGCTGGACCCCGTCCGGCAGCGCCCGGATCGCCTGCACGTCGTTGGCCATCTCCTCGACGTTGCCGGTGCTCGGCGGCACGGTGCCGGCCGGCGCGCCCGCGAAGGCGTCCGCGAGATGCACCGCGAGCCGGCTGGACAGGACCGCGCCGAACAGCGCGGTGCCGAACGAGCCGCCCATCTGCCGGAAGAACGCCACCGAGGAGGTGGCCACACCCATGTCGGAGCGGTCCACCGAGTTCTGCACGACCACGATCAGCACCTGCATGGTCAGGCCGAGCCCGAGACCCATCACGAACATCGCGAGGCCGGCGAACCAGTACGGGGTGTCGGTGTCGAGCAGCGAGAGCAGGAGCAGCGCCGCGGTGACCACGGCCGCGCCCGCGATCGGGTAGATCTTGTAGCGGCCGTTGCGGCTCATCAGCCGGCCCGCGGTGATCGAGGTGGTGAAGATGCCGACCACCATCGGCAGCATCGCCAGGCCGGACTCGGTCGGGGTCATCCCGTCGACCACCTGCAGGTAGACCGGGATGAAGATCATCGCGCCGAACATCGCGACGCCGATCAGGAAGCCGAACACGTTGGCGATGGTGAAGATCGAGTTGCCGAACAGCCGCATCGGGATGATCGGCTCGCTCGCCCGGGTCTCGACCAGCACGAACAGCGCGGTCAGCACGGCGCCGGCGACGAGCAGCCCGACCGCGGTCCCCGACGTCCAGCCGAGGTCCGGCCCGGCCCAGGCGGTGTAGAGCAGGAAGGAGGAGACCGCCGCGACCACGGTGGCCGCGCCGAGGTAGTCGATGGTGTGGTCACGACGCACGTGCGGGATCTTCAGGGCCGCGGAGGTGACCACCAGGGCGACGATGCCGATCGGCACGTTGATGAAGAAGATCCACTCCCAGCCGGGGCCGTCGGCGAACCAGCCGCCGAGGACCGGGCCGAGCACCGACGAGGTGCCGAACACGGCCGCGAAGTAGCCCTGGTACCGGCCGCGCTCCCGCGGCGGGATGATGTCGCCGATCGTGGCCATCGCCAGCGCCATCAGGCCACCGCCGCCGAGGCCCTGGATCGCGCGGAAGGCGATCAGCTGGTCGATGTTCTGCGAGAACCCGGCGAGCAGGGAGCCGACCATAAACGTCACGATCGCGATCTGGAACAGCAGCCGTCGGCCGTAGAGGTCGGAGATCTTGCCCCACAGCGGCGTGGAGGAGGTG
>DATIBI010000262.1:0-12391 GCA_035457605.1 Nocardioidaceae bacterium | reverse complement strand
CGGATCCCCGTCGTACCGGAGGCCGCCCGGGACGGCGCGCCCGCACCGGCCGAGCCGGGGGCACCCGCTCCCGCGCCGCGGCGCGACAGCGCCCCCTCGGCCGACGCCGTCGACGGGCCGAGCCGGGCGCGGGTCCGGTCGGTGATCGAGTCCACCGCCCGCCGGCACGGCGTCGACCCGCAGCTGGCGCTCGCCGTGTCCTGGCAGGAGGCCGGCTGGCAGATGCACCACGTGTCCTACGCCGACGCCGTGGGCGCGATGCAGGTGATCCCCTCGACCGGGCGCTGGATGTCCGGCCTGGTCGGCCGGGACCTCGACCTCACCGACGTGCACGACAACGTCACCGCCGGGGTGAAGCTGCTCGACGTGCTCGGCGAGCAGGCCCCCGAGCGCACCGCGGTGGCCGGCTACTACCAGGGGCTCGCGGGCGTGCGGAAGCACGGGATGTACGACGACACCCGCCGCTACGTCGCCAACGTGATGGCGCTCAAGGACCGGTTCGAGCGGGGCGACTACCCCGCCTGAGCGTGTTCCTCGCCACGCCGGGCGCCGTGGGAGGTCGGGATCGAACCGCGCGTTCCGTAAAATCGCAGGTTGAGCCGACCCCACCCCCTTCCCCGACCCGGTCGACTCGGGAGGACACGTCGTGGACAGGACCGTCGCGGACCCGATGATCGGGCGCCTGCTCGACGGTCGGTACCGCGTGGGGCCGAGGATCGCCCGCGGCGGCATGGCCACTGTCTACGAGGCCACCGACATGCGCCTGGACCGGGTCTGCGCACTCAAGGTGATGCACACCGGCCTCGGCGACGACGAGGACTTCGCCGGGCGGTTCGTGCGCGAGGCGCGCTCCGCCGCCAAGCTGTCCCACCCGCACGTGGTCGGCGTCTTCGACCAGGGCGACGACGACGGCACGCTGTTCCTGGCCATGGAGTACATCCCCGGCCACACCCTGCGCGACGTCATCCGCAAGGAGTCGCCGATGGCTCCGGCCAAGGCGCTCGCGCTGGTCGAGCCGGTGCTCTCCGCGCTCGCCGCCGCGCACCAGGCCGGGATGATCCACCGCGACGTGAAGCCGGAGAACGTGCTGATCGCCGACGACGGCCGGATCAAGGTCGCCGACTTCGGCCTGGCCCGCGCGGTCAGCGCCGAGACCCAGCACACCGCCACCGGCGGCGTGCTCATCGGCACCGTCTCCTACCTCTCCCCCGAGCTCGTGGTGGACGGCAAGGCCGACGCCCGCTCCGACGTCTACGCCGCCGGGGTGCTGCTCTACGAGATGCTCACCGGCCGCAAGCCGCACGAGGGCGAGACCCCGATCCAGATCGCCTACAAGCACGTGCACGAGGACGTCCCGCCGCCGTCGCAGGAGGTGCCCGGGATCCCGGGGTACGTCGACGCGCTGGTCGCCCGCGCGACCGCCCGCGACCGCGAGCTGCGCCCGGCCGACGCCCGCGTGATGCTGCACCAGGTCCGCCGGGTCCGCGCCGCGCTCGACCACGGCATCACCGAGGACGACGAGCTGACCGCCGACCTCGCCCCGGCCAGCGCGGTCAAGATCTTCGACGACATCGACTACGTCACCGAGGACGCACCCACGATCGTCGACCCCTCCGACCTCGACGACGGTGAGGCGACCAGCGTCTTCGACCGCGCGGCCCCGGCCGCCGCCGCGTCCCGCCCGGCGGCCGGCGCACCTGCCAGGCCCACCTCCGGCGAGGGCGGCCCGGCCACGCCGGCCCGGCCACGACGGTCCCGCCGTGGGCCGCTGCTGCTGGCGCTGGTGCTCGTGCTGGCGACCGTCGCCGGGGTGGCCGGGTGGTACTTCGGCATGGGCCGGTACACCTCCACCCCCGGGGTGATCAACCTCAGCGTGGGCCAGGCCCGCGACAAGGTGGAGGCCGCCGGTCTCGGCTTCGAGGTCGGCGACCGGGCCTACTCCGAGACGGTCACCGCGGGCTCGGTCATCAGCACCGACCCCACCGCCGGCTCGAACATCCTCAAGGACGGCACCGTGTCCGCGGTGGTGTCCCTGGGGCCGGAGCGCTACGCCGTGCCGGCGATGCGCGGGATGCCGCTCGCCGACGCCGAGGACGCCCTCGAGGAGCTCAGCCTCGTGGTCGGCGACACCACCGAGCGGTTCAGCGAGACCGTGGCCCGCGGCGTGGTGCTCGGCTCCTCGCCCAAGGCCGGGACCGAGCTCAAGCGCGACGCCGCGGTGGACCTGGTGGTCAGCAAGGGCCCCCGTCCGATCAAGGTGCCCGACTTCACCGGCAAGGACGCGGACCGGGCGCAGCAGGAGCTGGAGGACCGCGGTCTGCAGGTCGACCGGTCGGAGGAGAACTCCGACACCGTGCCCGAGGGCAAGGTGATCGCCCAGTCGCCGAACTCCGGCACGCTCACCCGCGGGGACACCGTGCGGCTCGTCGTCTCCAAGGGCCCGGTCATGGTCGAGGTCCCGGCGGTGCGGGGCGTGGGCGTGGCCGAGGCGACCGCCCGGATGGAGGCGGCCGGCTTCAAGGTCGAGACCGTCCGCTCGGACGTGTACGTCGGCCTGGAGTTCGTGGTCGACTCCGACCCCAAGCAGGGCACGATGGCACCCCAGGGCAGCGTCGTCACCCTGATCCTGGTGTGACCCCGCTCGCGGTCTAGCCTGGAGCCATGCCCCCTGCACCTTCCGCGGACGCGCGCGCCCTCCGCAACCCCGTCGGCACCCACCTCAAGGTCGGCAAGGGCCTCGTCGAGGGCGCGTTCCGGCAGGCGGTCGAGATCGGCGCGGAGACCATCCAGGTCTTCGTCGGCAACCCCCGCGGCTGGGCGCTCTCGGCCGGGGACCCGCGCAAGGACGCGGCCTTCCGGGAGGCCACGGGTTCCGCCGGCATGCGGGTGTTCATCCACTCCCCCTACCTGGTCAACCTCGGCAGCCCCACGCCGGCGACCTACGAGCGCTCGGTGCTCTCGGTCGCGCACAACCTCAAGCGGGCGGTGGAGATCGGCGCCGAGGGCGTCGTCGTGCACACCGGCTCCTGCGTGACCGCGGGCAGCGTCGAGGCTGCGATGCGCCAGGTCCGCGAAGGCCTCCTGCCGATCCTGGAGACCCTGGGCGAGGACGGGCCGTGGCTGCTGCTCGAGCCGACCGCCGGGCAGGGCCAGTCACTGTGCGCGGGCGTCGACGACCTCGAGGCGTACCTCTCCGCCCTCGACCTCCACCCCCGGGCCGGCATCTGCCTGGACACCTGCCACGTCTTCGCCGCGGGCGCGCCGCTGGACGAGCCGGGCGGTACGACGGCCACCGTGGACCGGATCGTCGAGATCGGCGGCCCGTCGCGGCTGCGGCTGGTCCACGCCAACGACTCGATGGACGTCCGGGGCGCCTTCAAGGACCGGCACCAGAAGATCGGTCAGGGGCACATCGGCGAGCAGGCCTTCACCGAGCTGTTCGCGCACCCCGCCACCGACGGCGTCCCCTTCGTCCTGGAGACGCCCGGCTCGCGGGACGTGGACGACCCCGACATCGGGCTGCTGAAGAAGCTGCGCGAGGCCGCGGCGGGATGAGCGAGCGTCGCACCACCGTCCTCGCCACCCTCGCGATCCTCGGCATGACCGCCTGCTGGGGCTCGACCTTCTACCTGATCAAGGACCTCCTCGACCGGATCCCCGTGCTGGACTTCCTCGCGGTCCGGTTCGCGATCGCCTCGGTGGCGCTGCTCCTGCTCGCGCCGCGCGCGCTGAGCCGGCTGTCCGCGCGCTCGCGGAACACCGCGGTCGTGCTCGGCGTGCTCTACGGGCTGGCGCAGATCCTGCAGACCGCCGGACTGGCGCACACCCCGGCCAGCGTCTCGGGGTTCATCACCGGGATGTACGTCGTGTGCACGCCGCTGCTCGCCGCCGCGATCCTGCACACCCGGATCACCGCGATGACGTGGGCAGCGGTCGCGCTCGCCACGGCCGGCCTGGGCGTGCTCACCCTGGACGGGTTCAGCGTCGGCTACGGCGAGGCGATCACGCTGGTCGCGGCGATCCTCTACGCCCTGCACATCGTCGGGCTCGGGGCATGGTCCAACGCCCGCGAGGCGATGGGGATGACGATCGTGCAGCTGATGGTGATCACGGTGCTGTGCTTCGTGGTCACGGTGCCGGACGGGATCGTCGTACCGTCCACCGCCCAGGACTGGCTCTCGGTGGTCTACATGGCCGTCTTCGCCGGCGCCCTGGCGCTGGCCGGCCAGACGTGGGCGCAGGCGCACCTGCCGCCCACCAGGTCGGCGATCATCATGACCATGGAGCCGGTGTTCGCGGCGTTCTTCGCCGTCCTGCTCGGGGGTGAGCTGATCACCGTGCGGATGGCGGTCGGCGGGCTGATGGTGCTGGCCGCGATGCTGCTCGTCGAGCTGGTGCCGCGCCGCCGGATCGAGGCCGAGGTCCAGCACATCGCGGTGTGAGCCGGCGGCACAGCAGCGGCTCGGGGGCATCATGGACGCATGAGCCTCTCGCCGGGCCGGCTGCGGATCCAGCCCAACCACGAGAACGCGACGGTCACGCCGCTGGAGCTGTACTTCGACCTGGTCTTCGTCTTCGCGCTCACCCAGGTCACCGCGATGATGGCCGACGACCTGACCGCGCGCGGGGTTCTGCGCGGGATGCTGGTGCTGGCCCTGCTGTGGTGGAGCTGGACCGGCTACGCCTGGCTGTGCAACGTGGTTCGCGCGGACGAGGGAGGGGCCCGGCTGGTCCTGCTGGTCGCGATGGCGGCGATGTTCCTCCTCGCACTGTCCATCCCCGAAGCGTTCGTGGACATCCCCGGCGGGCTGAGCGGCCCGGTCGTGATCGCCGGCTGCTACTTCGTGTTCCGGCTCATGCACCTGGCGATGTTCTGGCTGGTCGCCGGCGACGACAAGGGGCTGAAGCGACAGCTGCTCCGGTTCACCCCGTCGGTGATCGCCGGCACGTCACTGCTGCTGGTCGCGTCGGCGTTCACCGGACCGGTCCAGACAATGCTGTGGGGCGCCGCGCTCGGCGCCGACTACCTGGGCACCGCGCTCGCGGGGGCCTCAGGCTGGCGGCTGCGCTCACCCGGCCACTTCGCGGAACGGCACGGCCTGATCATCATCGTCGCTCTCGGCGAGTCGATCGTGGCCATCGGCGTCGGCGTCGCCCAGCTGCCGATCTCGTGGCCGGTCATCGCCGCCTCCGTGCTCGGCCTGGCGGCCGCCTCGTCGCTGTGGTGGGCCTACTTCGACATGAGCGCACTGCACGGCGAGCAGGCGCTGGCCGCCGAGCCGGAGGCCACCCGGGCCAAGCTGGCGCGCGACGCCTACAGCTTCCTGCACGTGCCGCTGATCGCCGGGATCGTGCTCGTGGCGCTCGGCTTGAAGAAGGTGCTGGAGTACGTCGGCGACGCCTCCGAGCACACGCTGACCGACCCGCTGACCGGTGTCGGCCTGTACGCCCTGTTCCTGGGCGCGGCTACCTACCTGGTCGGGCACGTGGGCTTCAAGTGGCGCACCGGGCACCAGATCATGACCAGCAGGCTGGTCGCCGCGGCGCTGATCATCGCGCTGCTCCCCCTGGCCACGGGGGTGCCCGCGCTCGCGGCACTGGCGCTGCTCACCGTGGTTCTCGTCGCCACCGTGGGCTACGAGACGGTGCGCTTCGCCGAGCACCGTGACGCGCTGCGGCACGGGCACCACCCGTGACCCGGGCTCCCTGCCAGGCTCCCTCCCCAGGGCTCCCCTGACGGCCGCATCCCATCCAGCCGTCCCCCGACGGGGCCTCCTCTCGACCTGGTCGGCGCGTCCCGTAGCGGCGGCCAGCGCCGCCACCGCCACGAGAGCGCGCCGGCGTCAGCCCTCGGTTCCGTTCCTCTGGTCCGGGAAGAGGTTCTCGCGCAGGGCGAGCACCTCCGACCGGTAGAAGCGACGGTGCCCACCGAGCGTGCGCACCGCCGTGACCTTGCCCGCCTTGGCCCATCGAGCCACGGTGCGCGGGTCCACCCCGTACATCGCGGCGACCTCCCCCGGGGTCATCAGCGCATCTGTTTCCTTCGGTCGCTGGTTCACGGCGACCCTCCCTCACCTCTAGTAGATCCACACACCCCCTCCTGTGTGCGGATCACTCCAGTGTCGATTTCAACCGACACGCCGGGCAATGACCAGACCGGACTATCAAAGACCGATGAGTCTGGACTCGGCGCCTTCTGGATCCACACCATCAGGACCACCTGTAATGGTGTTTCCCCGGTCAATCCCGTCCAGACCGACTAGTTCGTCCGGACCAGACCAGCCGCACAGTTCGCTCAGGTGCGACCCGGTCCTCGTCCGGATGGTGGATATCCCGGTCATCCTGCGGACACCTGTGCCTAGAGTTCTCCCGTGCAGCACCACCGGACCTATTTCTTCGGCCACATGCCCGGGGCTCCCGAGCAGGCGGCCGGCTAGGTCACGCCCGCACAGCGACGAAGTCAACGCCCCGGCTCACGCAGGGGCGTTTTCGTTTCTCCGGGCCCGCTTCTCCGGGGTCGCCCCTGACCCGGCCGGAGCACCCACCAGAACAGAGAAGAGGAACCACCATGGTCGTCGTGATGGCACCGGACGCGACCGACGCGGACATCGCCCACGTCGTGGAGAAGGTCGAGAGCGTCGGCGGCGAGGCGTTCGTCAGCAAGGGCGTGGTCCGCACGATCATCGGCCTGGTCGGCGATCTCGACAGCTTCCACCACCTCAACCTGCGCTCGATGCCCGGGGTGGCCCAGCTGCACCGGATCTCCGACCCGTTCAAGCTCGTCAGCCGCCAGCACCATCCCGAGCGCAGCACCGTCTGGGTCGGGACCGGCACCGAGGTGCCGATCGGACCGGACGCGTTCACCTTCATCGCCGGGCCCTGCGCGGTCGAGTCCCCGCAGCAGACGCTGGAGGCCGCGGAGATGGCGAAGGCGGCCGGGGCGACCCTGCTCCGGGGCGGCGCGTACAAGCCGCGCACCTCGCCCTACGCGTTCCAGGGGCTCGGCGTGCGCGGCCTGGAGATCCTCGCGAGCGTGCGGGAGACCACCGGACTGCCCGTCGTCACCGAGGTCGTCGACGCACGGGACGTGGCGGTCGTCGCCGAGCACGCGGACATGCTGCAGATCGGCACCCGGAACATGGCCAACTTCGGGCTGCTCCAGGCGGTCGGCGAGGCCGGCAAGCCGGTGCTGCTCAAGCGCGGGATGACGGCCACCATCGAGGAGTGGCTGATGGCTGCGGAGTACATCGCCCAGCGCGGCAACCTCGACGTGGTGCTCTGCGAGCGCGGTATCCGGACCTTCGAGCCGGCCACCCGCAACACCCTCGACATCTCCGCCGTGCCGGTCGTGCAGGCGCAGAGCCATCTGCCGGTCATCGTCGACCCCTCGCACGCGGCGGGGCGCAAGGACCTGGTCGTGCCGCTGTCCCGCGCCGCGGTCGCGGTCGGCGCGGACGGGGTGATCGTCGACGTCCACCCCGACCCGGAGTCCGCGCTGTGCGACGGCCCGCAGGCGCTGCTCGGCGCCGACCTGCGGAGCCTGGCGCAGGCCGTGCGTCAGCTGCCGCCGGTGGTCGGCCGGGTGGACGCGAGCACCTTGGTGAGGACCGAGGCGGCCGTCTCCGCCTGAGCGCGGCTCACGTCGAGGTGGGTGACCAGGCGGACGGTCCGGGGGCCGACCGCCCCGACCAGGACGTCGTGCTCCCGCGCGGCCGTCACGACGGCGGCCGCGTCGGGCACGTCCACCACCACGATGTTGGTGTCCACGGTCGCCGGGTCCACGCCGCAGGCCTCGCCCAGCAGCCGGGCGTGCTCGTGGTCCTGGGCCAGCCGCTCGAGGTGGTGGTCGAGCGCGTAGAGCCCGGCCGCGGCGAGGATCCCGACCTGACGCATGCCGCCGCCCATCCGCTTGCGCCAGACCCGTGCCTCGTCGACGGCGTCGCGGCCGCCCACCATGAGCGACCCCACCGGCGCACCGAGTCCCTTGCTCAGGCAGACCGCGATCACCCGGCCGCGGTACTCCGGCAGCGGGGTCCCGGTGGCGACGTGCGCGTTCCACACCCGGGCGCCGTCGACGTGCAGGCCGATCCCGTGCTCGTCCACGAACGCGGCCAGCGCCCGGACGTCCTCGAGCCGCTGCACGGTGCCGCCGCCGAAGTTGTGGGTGTTCTCGATCGAGATCGCCTTGGTGGCGACGAAGAACGGGCCCGCGTCAGGGGCGAACAGGCCACGGATGGCGTCCAGGTCGATCCGGCCCCGGTCACCGGTCCAGGTGCGCATGGTCAGCCCGGTGAACGCGCCGTGCGCCCCGAGCTCGGCCCGGGCGATGTGCGCGCTGGACTCGCACAGCACCTCCTGACCGACCCCGACCAGGGACCGGACCGCGAGCACGTTGGCCATCGAGCCGGTCGGGGTGAACAGCGCGGCCTCGTGCCCGAACATGCCGGCGACCCGCTCCTCCAGGGCGCGCACGGTCGGGTCCTCGCCGTAGACGTCGTCACCCACCTCCGCGCGCGCCATCGCGGCACGCATCCCTTCGGTAGGCCGGGTGACGGTGTCGCTGCGCAGGTCGATGAGGGAGGTCACCGGCCCGATGCTACGGGGCCGGGGACGGCTCCGCGTCGTGCTCCTGGGTCCGGCTGCGCAGCATCTCGGCCACCAGGAACGCCAGCTCCAGCGACTGCACCCGGTTCAGCCGGGGGTCGCACACCGACTCGTAGCGGTTGCCAAGGTCGATCTCGGCCAGCGCCTCGCCGCCGCCGACACACTCGGTGACGTCGTCACCGGTGAGCTCGACGTGCACGCCGCCCGGCCAGGTGCCGAGGCCGTGGTGCACGTCGAAGAAGCCCTGCACCTCGTGGATCACGTCGTCGAAGCGCCGGGTCTTGTAGCCCGAGCTGGCCTCGAACGTGTTGCCGTGCATCGGGTCGCACACCCACGCGACCTGGAGGCCGGCGGCGGTCACCTTCTCCACCAGCGGCGGCAGCAGGTCCCGGATCTTCCCGGCGCCCATCCGGGTGATGAACGTCAGCCGGCCCGGCTCGTTCTCGGGGTTCAGCTTGGCGGCGAGCGCGATCGCGTCGTCCGGCGTCGTGGTCGGGCCGAGCTTCACGCCGATCGGGTTCTGGATGTGCCGCAGCAGCTCCACGTGCGCGCCGTCGAGCTGCCGGGTGCGCTCCCCGATCCACACGAAGTGGCTGGAGACGTCGTAGGGCTTCTGGGTGCGCGAGTCGATCCGGGTCAGCGCGTGCTCGTACTCCAGGATCAGCGCCTCGTGGCTGGAGTGGAAGTCGACCCGGTGGAACTCGTCGGGGTCGGCGCCGATCGCCTTCATGAACGTCAGCGCCCGGTCGATCTCGTTGGCCAGCTGCTCGTAGCGGCGGCCCACCGGCGAGGACCGGACGAAGTCGGTGTTCCAGGTGTGCACCTGCCGCAGGTCGGCGTAGCCGCCGGTGACGAACGCGCGCACCAGGTTCAGCGTGGCCGCCGAGCAGTGGTAGACCTCGACCAGCCGCTGCGGGTCGGGCACCCGCGACTCGGCGGTGAAGTCGAACCCGTTCACGGCGTCGCCGCGGTAGGCGGGCAGGGTGATCCCGTCGCGGGTCTCGGTGTCGGAGGACCGGGGCTTGGCGTACTGTCCGGCGAGCCGGCCGAGCTTCACCACCGGCACGGAGGCGGCGTAGGTGAGCACCACCGCCATCTGCAGCAGCACGCGCAGCTTGTTGCGCACGTTCTCCGCGGTGACGCCCTCGAACGTCTCGGCGCAGTCCCCGCCCTGGAGCAGGAACGCCTCACCGCGGGTCACCGCAGCGAGCTTCGCCTTCAGCTCGTCGCACTCACCGGCGAACACCAGCGGCGGGACGCTGCGCAGCTTGGCGACGGCGGCGTCGACCGCGGCGGGGTTCGGGTAGTGCGGCTGCTGGGCTGCGCCGAGGTCACGGAGGTGCTGCAGGTCAGGGATGCTCACCGCACCAGACTACGTCCGACTCCGCCACGCGGGACCGGGCCGTCCTGCGGGTGAGAACCAGGTCACCCCTTGAGGTCGTCGGGGTGCCGGAAGCCGGTCCGCTTCGAGCGCACGCCGCGGTTCCACAGCCAGGTGAGGACCCAGAGCACGATCCCGAGCGCGATCATGGCGCCGGCGATCTTGTACTGCACCGTGTCGCGGTCGGTCCACGGCCCGACCATGAAGGCGCAGGTGATCGCGCCGAGCACCGGGATGACCGTCGGTGCGGAGAAGTGCCGGTGCTCGACGGGCAGCCGGCGCAGCACCAGGCAGGCCACGTTGACCAGGGTGAACACCGCGAGCAGGAGGAGGGCCGTCGTACCTCCCAGCGCGGTGACGGTGTCCTCGCCCATCCCCTGCGTCACGCCGACGATCAGCCCGAAGGCGATGAGGGTGACGAAGATGATCGCCGCCCACGGGGTGCGGCGGCCCGGCAGCACCGAGGCCAGCGAGCGCGGCAGCACGTCCTGCTTGGCCATGCCGTAGATCAGCCGGCTCGCCATCAGCATGTTGATCAGCGCGGTGTTGGCGACGGCGAACATGGAGATCAGCGGGTAGAGCTGGTCCATCGGCAGGCCGGGGGCGCCGGTTTGGACCACCTCGAGCAGCGGCGTCTCGCTGTCCGCCAGGGTGCCCACCGGGACGAGCGCGACCGCGGCGACGGACACGAGCACGTAGATGAACGCGGTGAGGCCGAGGCCGGTCAGCATCACCCGCGGGAAGTTGCGGGAGGGGTCGTGGGTCTCCTCGGCCATGTTCACCGAGTCCTCGAACCCGACCATCGCGAAGAACGCCAGCGACGTCGCCGCGGTGATCGCCACGAACGTGCTGCGGTCCTCGCTGGTCTCGAAGATCATCACCCGGCTGAAGTCGGCCTCACCCTGGGACATCGCCCAGAACCCGATCAGGATCACGATCAGCAGACCGGTCAGCTCGACGAGGGTGAGGACCACGTTGAACTTCACGCTCTCGCTGACGCCGCGCAGGTTGATCAGCGCCAGCAGCGCCATGAAGACCAGGGCGATCGTCATCACCGCGGTGGTGCCCCAGTCCAGGCCGAACACCACCACAAGGTTCTCGGAGAAGAACTTCGACGCCGTCGAGGCGCTGGTGATGCCCGAGCTCATCACCGCGAAGGCGACCAGGAAGGTCAGGAAGTGCAGCCCGAACGCCTTGTGCGTGTAGAGCGCGGCCCCGGCGGCCTGGGGGTACTTCGTGACCAGCTCGAGGTAGGAGAACGCAGTCAGCGTGGCCACCGCGAACGCGACCAGGAACGGCGCCCACGCGGCGCCGCCGACCTCGCCGGCGACGTCGCCGGTGAGGGCGTAGACCCCCGTGCCGAGGATGTCCCCGACGATGAACAGCAGCAGCAGCTTGGGCCCGAGCACCCGTTTGAGCTCGGGCTGCTCCGTGGTCGGTTCGACGTTGGCCTGCGCACTCACTGGGATTCCCCTGTCTGTCCGGCGACAACTTCACCTTCGCGGAAGGATTACCCACCCGCAAGACCGTCGAACCGGCTCATGCCAGGAAAGGCATCAGCACGATCTGGAAGGCCTGCAGGGAGACGAGGAAGACGACGAGGGGGAACGCGATCTGTCGCAACGAGGCCCCGATGCGCCGCAGCTGACGTTGGTCCATACCTAGGACCTACCCGCGTGACCGGCGGCGACACCAGCCCGCCTAGCACGTTTTACCGTGCAGCGGGCAAAGTTTCGGGAACGAACGAGACATAGGGCGCAAGAGCGTGACCCCGAGGGCTCGGCTTCGTTGGACCTGACGTCCAGGGCGCGACCGCCCGTCGCGGTGCCGGCCCTGCGTCCCGCGGGAAGGGCGGGTCTCTCTCGGGGGTACCCGTCCTTCCCGGAACGCCGACTAGGGTCGCCGGTGCACCAGCAGCGGGAGTACGACGGACGCGCCGGCCTGGGCCAGCCCTGAGGCCGCGACCGTGATCGGCCACAGCGAGGACGTCGCGTCGACCACCAGCAGCACGGCTCGGCCGTCCACCGCGGCCTTGAGCCCGGTCGGGTCGAGCCGGTCCCGCCACATCGCGGCCTCCTCCCCCGAGCTGAGCTCGCGGACGTCGGTGGTCGGCCCGTGCACCGGCAGCGTGGCCCGCTCCAGCCGCCCCACCGCGGCCAGGTGGTCGGCCAGGCTCCCCACCAGCCGAGGGAACCCCGCCGCAGCCAGGTCGACCACCACCTCGGGTCGGGCGGGCCACGACGTGCGCCAGCCGGCGAGCAGCCGGACGGAGGCGTCCTTGACCTCCTCCGGCGCGTCGGCGTCACGCGCGAACATCGCTGCCACCGTCTCCCGCCACTCGGGCGCGTCCGCGAAGACCAGGCTGCGGCCCACCGCGGGCATCTGCTCGGCGGGGATCCGGCCCCG